>CAZAWR010000015.1:0-137512 GCA_964488865.1 uncultured Polyangiaceae bacterium
TGGCCTTCTGGGACCGCGCCTGCACCTTCAAGATGGCCGCGGTGAGCGTGGTCTTTCCATGGGAGATGTGACCAATGGTACCCACGTTTACGTGCGGCTTGTTCCTTACGAACTTTTCCTTCGCCATGACGGTCTCTCCAGGTGAGATCGAACGCTCGCTGCGTTTCGCACGAACCACGGACGACCCACGTGGGCCGTCGCGTCGTGGAGCCCACCACCGGGCTCGAACCGGTGACCTCGTCCTTACCAAGGACGTGCTCTACCTACTGAGCTAGGTGGGCTTGCTGCTGGTGTCGGAGCGGGAGACGGGGTTCGAACCCGCGACGTTCAGCTTGGAAGGCTGACGCTCTACCAACTGAGCTACTCCCGCGTTGTGTCTCTTCCTCCCTACGTCCTCGCCGATGATGTTGGGATGGTGGTGGGTGGTGGATTCGAACCACCGAAGGCGTTCGCCGGCAGATTTACAGTCTGCTCCCTTTGGCCACTCGGGCAACCCACCTGATCCTGTCGAACTTCCTCTGCTCTCCTTGGGGCTCGCCCCACGCTGCGCGACTGTGCAGAGCTGGCGAGGGGACTTGAACCCCTAACATCCGGTTTACAAAACCGGTGCTCTACCTATTGAGCTACGCCAGCCTGGGTGCCGACCCAGACCCGCCTCGCGGCAGGCCAACTGGCCCCATGGAGAGGACTCAAATGTCCCCAGCCAAGGGAGGCGTACGCGTAGCGCCCTTATCCGAGCGTGTCAAGCGAGATTGTTTTTGACGTATGCATTTTTCGCGCCCCATCCCCACACTTGCCTTCCCCCCTCTCCCACACCACAGTCCCCCACGCAACCCTAACCCTAGCCTTCATCCGTTATCCCATGCCCCACCCTCACCCCCACCAGCTCACCGCCTTTTCCCCTGATGTCACCCCTACACCGCGCATAGTGTTCTGGGAAACCACTGGGGCCTGCAACCTCCGCTGCGTCCACTGCCGCCGCGAATGGTCCGAAGCCCCCCCCAACGAGCTGTCCACCGACGAAGTCAAACACCTGCTCATCGACGCCATCGCCGACGCGCGCTGGCACTCCATCCTCGTCTTCTCCGGTGGCGAACCCCTCATGCGCCACGACCTGTACGAACTCATCGCCTACACCGCCAAGCGCGGCCTCATCCCCGCCGTCGCCACCAACGCGACCCTCGTCGATGATGCCATCGCCCGCAAGCTCAAGGACCTCGGCGTCTCTCGCGTCAGCGTCAGCCTCGACGGTGCGAGCGCCCCCTCCCACGACGCGTTCCGCGGACTGCCAGGTTCCTTCGATGACGCCGTCCGAGGCATTCACGCCCTGCGCAACGCTGGCGTCGAGGTGCAAGTCAACGTCACGTTCACCAAAGCGAACCGTGATGACGCTCCCGCCATGCTCGACTTGGTGCAGAAACTCGATGCCTGCGCCCTGCACGTCTTCCTCCTCGTGCCCGTCGGCTGCGGTGTGGAGCTTCCCGACGACGTTCGGCTGGAAGCTGCCGAGGTCGAGCGATTGCTCACCTACTTCGACGATCAAGCCACCGAGCGTGACTTCGAAATCCGTGCGACCTGCGCTCCCCAAGCCCAACGAATCCGTCGACAGCGAATGCGCGCGCGAGAGCGCAAAGGCCTTCCCCCCGGTCGCGGGCTCGCTCCGTCCTCGAAGGGCTGCCTCGCCGGTGGCGGCATCCTCTTCGTCGATGCCATCGGCAAGGTGTTCCCTTGCGGCTACCTGCCGCTGCAAGCGGGCGACTTGCGAAAGACTCCCCTCGCCACGATCCTCGCCGAGTCCGAGCTGCTCTCCTCCTTGCGCGACGCATCCAAGCTCGAAGGCCGATGCCTCGGGTGCGAGTTCGATCAGTCGTGCGGAGGCTGCCGCGCACGATCCTTCGGCACCACCGGCAACCTGTTCGGCGAAGAGCCCTCCTGCCCCATGAACATGGCGCGCTAACCCCTCTGCTCTCAGCTCACGGCATCTTGCCCTTGCCCGCGACGTCGTCCAGGGCTCGCTGCAGATCCTGCTCCGAGTAGGGAAGCTTGCCGAGCGCTTCCTTCGCCGCCTCGAGCGCTCGCTCCAGATCCCGCTTCGCATCCTTCGCGCGATGGACCCACGAAGACGACTCTCCGGTCCGCTCCGCCATCGCGAGCGTCCGGTCCATCATCTTCAACCCCTTCTCGAGCAGCACCCGATACCGAAGCTGCATCGCCCCTTCGAACAGCGCCTTCTGGCGATCGGTCTTCGCCGACGCCGGCGGCGCGATCTTCATGAGATCCCCGTGCAACTGCTGGTACATCCTCCCCACACGGTACCCCGCCATCGCCGACCAGTGCGCGTCGTAAGCCCGCATCGCCGTCGCGTACGCATCTTGCGCGTCGAGCAAGGACTGGCAGCGCCTTTCGAGCGCGTCGGCGAAGTCGGCCGGACGAGGGTCGAACACGATGCGCTCCCCTTCCATGCGCTGTACTTCTCCCAGCGCGAAGAACACTTGCGCCATGCCCACCGTCAGCTTGCCCACCTCGAGGAACCCTTGCTCCTCCATCAACGCTCGCGCTTTGCCGATGGGCAACATCGCCCGCCGCGGATCCCCCATCTCGGCCAGCCCCAACCCCTGCGCCCCGAGCGCCTCGATCCGGTCCACCACCGACAGGTCCGGGCGGGCCAGCATCCTGTCGCCAAACCCGGCCAGCGTCTCCCAGTCCTCCGCTCGTGCCAGCAACCGGCTGCCTCGGATCAACGCCCCTAGCGTCTCCTGCCGATGCGGGAATCGATCCACCACCTTCCTGTACCGCACCAAGGCTTCCTGCCCACGCCCGAGCTGCTCGTACGCGAACCCTCCGTTGAACAACGCCCCGGCCGCGTGCTCGCCCTCCGGCTCCAGCGACACGATCCGATCGAACGCCTCCGCCGCGCGATCGTAACGACCTTGCAAGAGCAGCGCGTTCGCCTCCTGCATCCGCGTCCCGATCATCCCCGCGTCGTCGGGCGTAACGTACGTCGTGGGTACGGTCGTCCCCGGCTCGGTCCCACCCACGCGGGCAGGTTGCCCCGCCGGCGACCCGCTCGCGCAACCCACGCCCAGCATGACCGACGCGGCCGTCCACACGAGCCTCCCCCCTGCCCTCCCCTGAAACGGAGCGAAGCGACGGACCGCGGGGCAACCTCTGGATCTTGCTCGACGAATGGCAAGGTGGCTTGCCTCCAACAAGGTGGGCGGTGCGTGAGAGGGCTCCTTCCCCCGACTGTTCGGGGGAAGGCTGGGATGGGGGCGTGCCTCCGGATTCGGGGCTCTCCCACGCGCCTTGACCTCGACCTTCGACCGCGCCATCGTTTCACCACCCTCCTTAAGTCTTGTGTGCATCCTATCTCGGTCCGCTCCAATGAAAAGGGTTGTGCGATGCGCAGGTGCCGCGCCATCCTGTTCCCGTTCGGTTGCGGACAGCCTTCCTCGACGGAGGTTTCGTTGACGACAAGAATCGTGGCAGGGGACAGCGACGACCTCGCAACGCTCGTCGCCGAGCATCGTGCGCTCGACGATCGCGTCCGCAAACTCGGCAAGAGACCGTACCTGACCCCCGCCGAGCAGCAGGAGATCCGTACCCTCAAAAAGATGAAGCTCGCGAAGAAGGACCTGATCGCAACGTTGTCGGAACGTCGCGACGCCTGAGAGGCTACTGCGAGGTCACGGTCTGGGGGTCAGCTATCGGAGGACGTGTCGGGCTCTTTGGGCTCGTCGGAGTCCTTCGTCTCGCCCTCGGTGGTCTTGGCGGGGGCGGCGTCCGGGTCTTGGGGTTCGTCGGGGAAGACGCCGACGCCGAACACGTCTTGGTTCAGGTCGCGCAAGGCCTCGTCGACGTTGGTCTTCCACTCGGCTCGCAGCGAGCCGGGCGTTTGTCGTTCGAGGGAACGAGCGATGCCGAGCCAGTAGCGGGCGTGGGCGCGGTAGGTCTTGTCGACGGTGGAGGCAGACGCGGCGGCCGTCGCGGTGGCTGTGTTTTCTTTGTGACCGCTGAGGCGGTAGTCGTTGATGCCTCGCAGGTACGCGTACCGAGCGCGGTCGGCAGGGCTCAGGGAGTCCATGTCCGCCTCGAGGGCGCGGAACAACGCGAGCGCCCGCTCGTGCTGGTTGGACTGATAGTGCCTTTCGGCACGGTTCAAATCGTCCAGATAGGTGGCGCAGCCGAAGCCGCCCAACACCGTGACGGAGAGCACGGTCGCGAGGATCCTACGCATGACTCGACGAGCCTATCCAACAACGGGCTTAGGAATCAAGCCACCTTGCATCGCGGTACGCTTTCTCCTGGGCGCCGTCGCCTTCGTGTGGGAATTCCGCCCCGGGTCCCCTCGAGGGTCGCGGCTCCACAGTCCCAGTGACATCTGTGGTGGGTGTGTCAATCTAGGCAGGACGTGGTTCGGCCCTTGTGAATCGTGTCGGGTTGCCAAGACGGGAAGAAGTCAACGCGCATGGGTGAACGGTAGGAGATCGGGATGACGGAAGCGTCAGGCCCAGGCATGGATCGACCCGGCGTGCTCGACGGCGGGGAGGGGTTGCCCAAGCGGTTCGGCAAGTACACGCTGCTTCGCCGTGTCGCCACGGGAGGCATGGCAGAGCTGTTCCTCGCCTTGCACAGGAGCGTGGCGGGGTTCGAGAAGCTCATCGTCATCAAGCGGATCTTGCCCTCGATGAACTCCGATCAAGGGTTCATCGACATGCTGCTGCACGAGGCGCGCATCGCCGCCACCTTGTCGCACCCGAACGTCGTGCAGATCTTCGACGTGGGCTTCGCGGAAGGCGCTTACTACATCGCGATGGAGCACATCCACGGTGAGGATCTGCGCTCCATCGTGCATCAGATGAAGAAGCTCCGCATGACGGAGTTTCCGCTCGAGCATGCGCTCGCAATCGTGCAGGGCATGTGCGCCGGGCTCGCCTATGCCCACGAAAAGCGCGGCCTGGACGATGAGCCGCTGCGTATCGTGCATCGCGACGTCTCGCCCCAGAACGTGATCGTGACCTACGGCGGCGACATCAAGGTCGTGGACTTCGGCATTGCCAAGAGCGGCGACGGCATGGGGGAGGACACGCGCAGCGGGCGCCTCAAGGGCAAGGTCCCGTACATGTCCCCCGAGCAAGCTCGTGGGGAAGAGATCGACTGGCGCAGCGACATCTTCGCCCTGGGTATCATCCTGTTCGAGCTCACCACGGGCAAGCGCTTGTTCAAGGGACGCAACGAGCTGGAGACCCTTCGTCTCATCTGCGATCGCGTCTACCCGACCCCCAGGCAGGTCAAGCCAGGCTACCCGTTGCGGCTCGACGCGATCGTGACCAAAGCCCTCGCGAAGGACCGGTCCGAGCGATACCAGAGCGCCCGACAGATGCAGGCCGACCTCGAAGCCTACGTTCGGCAGGAGCGCGTGGCCGTCTCCACCCTCGGGCTTCGCGACTGGATGCAGAAGCTGTACGGGGACAAGCTCACCGAGCAGCAGGACGCGCTGCATGACCTCAAGCAACTCGCCGACGTGATCGCGGCCCAGAGCATCGTCGAAGGCGGCGAAGAACCCAACGACTCCTCCACGAGCGCGACGGGCTATTCGATGGCCCCGGGGCCGGCCGCGGCCCAGCTTCCAGCTCGGGCCTCGACGGGGACGAATCGGATCGCCGCCTTGATCGCCGCCGTGCTTCTCGGTGGGACCGCTGCATTCGGAGGGTACTTCCTGATGCGCACGTCCACGCCTCCGCCTCCTGTCGCGGCCGCGGAGCCCGTCGTGCCGGCTTCCGAACAGCCTCCGCCAGTCCAGCATGGCGCCGTCCGGTTGATGACAACCCCCCCAGGGGCATCCATCTGGATCGACGGCGCCCTTCGTCCCGAAAAGACGCCTTCCACGATCGAGAACCTCCCTCGCGATACCTCCATCGCCATCCGATTGACCATGGAGGGATACGCTCCCGTGCGGGAGGACGTGACGCTCACCCAGGAACAACCCGTGCAGATCGAGCGCCAGCTCGTCGCCGGCACCGTGAAGGTCGTCGTGCGAACCAACGCACCAGGCGCCAAGCTGTTCATCGACGACAAGCCTTGCGACGACCTCGAAGTCGAGGGGGTCGTTGCCGACGAGGAGCACAAGGTCGTGCTCTCTGCGAACGGGTACGCATCCAAGACGGTGCGATTCCGCTCGGGTCCCAACGAGACGAAAGAAATCACCCTGAACCTGGAGCGCGAGGACGCGTCGAAGCCCAAGAGCGCGGCGGCTCCGGAGAAGCCTGCGCCTGCCCCCGCCGGCCAGGGCAAGCTCAACGTCAGCTCCCGCGGGGGGTACTGCAACGTCATGGTGGCCGGGCAGTCCCGCGGTCCCACGCCCGTGGGAGGGATCGTCCTTCCCGCAGGCAATCACGTGGTCACGTGCAAACCCGCGGACGGCACCGTGAGGTCCATGGGGGTCACGATCACCCCGGACCAGACGTCGCGCATCACGTTCCAGCTCGACGGGTAGTACCGACTCGGATCATGCGCGCGGTGCAGTCGCGGATGTGTACCGACTCAGCCGGAAAACCACAGAGGACGCAGAGACCACAGAAGGCAGAAGGGGGCGGGGTTGGCGCGGAGGAACTCTCTGTTTAGAAGCCCATCGCGTAGCCGACGGTGGGCGACACGACGATGTTCGGTGTGGGGAGCATGTAGCTGACCTTGAGCTCGCCGACGACGCCGCTGTTGGGCGTCAGGGCGTACATGACGCCGCCGCCCAGTCCGACGAAGCCCTGGCCGGCCTTTCGCCACGCCGCGACCTTCTGGGTCTGCGGGTTGCGCTGCACGACGTCGGTGATGGCCGGGTCGGGGTTCGAGTCGACGATGCAGCCGTCGCTGGGGCAGGTCTGCGACTCACGGACGGAGACGTCGACCTTGGTATCCACCTGGGCCATGCCGCCGCCGACGAAGCCGTAGGGGCGGAGGCCGAGCCGGCTGAAGGGGTCTTTCCCGAACCAGTAGGAGCCGCGGGCCTCGACGTGGAAGGGGAGGAACGACTTGCCGCCGTCGGGCTGGGGGCCGCCGCGGAAGGCCCAGCCGACACGCCCGCCGACCATGACGTTGTCGAGGATGGCGCGGTCGAAGCCGGCCATCACGCGGGCGGTGGCCATGGCGAGGCCGCCGGCGATCGCGTTGCCATTGCCCGAGGGGATGGGTTCACCGTGGTAGTGGGTGCCCGCTTCCTCGTAGGGGTTGCCGCCGTCGCCATCGGTCGTGAAGCAGGCGTAGCCCTTGGTGGCCTGGCTATCGCGACCGCACACGTCGTCCCCGGTGACGTAGGCGAAGTCGAGGGACGCATAGAGGCCGACCCAATTCTTCTTGTAGGGGCCGGAAGGGCCGCTGCTGCCGCCTTCTTCCTCTCCCTCTTCGCACATGCCGCCCGTGCAGATGAGGCCTTCCTTGCACTCCTTCGTTTCCTCGCAAGCCGAACCCCAGCCCTTGTCCCCGCGCTCGCCCGCCGCAGGACAACCTGGCAGGCCGGGGGGGCAGTCCTCCTTCGCCGCGCAGCGGGCAGGGGGAGGCTCGTTCGGCAACCGAGGCGGGTCGCTGTCCAGCTGATTCTTGATCTTGGTCTCGAACGGTTTGTTCAAGCTGCCCAAGCTGGTGATGGGGTCCCCCGCGCTGTCCAACACGCTGACGTAGTACTTCAGTGCGCCGGTCGTGGTGACGTCGTTACAGTCGATGTTACCGCCCCACCCATCGCGCTTCTTCTGCAGGTTGAGCTTCTTCCAGGAGCCGCCGAACGGCTTGTACCGGACGATCACCTTGCCCACGGGCATGCCTTCGGGAACGGAGACCCAGATCGGAACGGGCGTGTTGACCATCTGCTCGGCGACGGGCTCGTGTCCCACCTCACCATCGGACGTCGGTGGTGTGTCCGGCGTGTCCGTGCCGCCCCCCGCTGCCCCCGAAGCGGACTTGGCCTTGGCCGCGTCGAAGACTTTCTGGATCTCGGGAGTGACGAAGTCCGCGTCGGGCGATACGGCCCCGTGAAGGCGGATCGCCTGGACGAAGGTCTCCTCGGCGGCGGAGTCGTTGCCCAGGTTGGACTGGACGATGCCGAGGTGAACGAGGATCTGTGCCTTGACGGCCGGTGCACAGCCGCTGTCCCCGCACGTGTCGAGGGCCTTCTTCAGGTTGGCCTCCGCCTTCGGGAAGTCCGCCATGAGGAAGTCGTTGTTCATGGCGTCTTGGTCAATCTTCTTGGCGGCGGCGTCCTTGGGGGCGGCCATGGACGTGACCGAAAGAGCTCCGAGCGCGAGAACGGTTGCCGATGCGAGGGCTGCTAGGCGGAAGCGACGGAACACGTTGGTGTCTCCTTGGCGATGCTCGAAACGAGGGGGGTTGAGCTAAGGGCGACGGGTCACCGTGGGCGGTGACGCGGGTCGCTCAGTTGGTCTCCGATTCAATCCTGATGAACTGGACGCGACGGTTCAGGGCACGGTTCTGGTCGGTGTCGTTGGGCACGAGGGGGCGATCCATGCCGTAGCCTTGAGAGCGAAGTCGCTCGCGTTCGATGCCGCGGGCCACGAGGGCTTGCATGACCGCGCCGGCGCGCTTCTCGGACAGGTCCTGGTTGTAGCGCTTGTTGCCGCGGTTGTCCGTGTGGCCCTGGACCTCGATCTTGATCTTCGGGTTCTGCTTCATGATCTCGGCCACGGCGTCCACGACCGGGAAGCTCTCGGGGCGGATGTTCGACTTGTTGTACTCGAAGTGGATCTGCTGAAGGATCTTGATCTCCTTGTCGGTCACGATCGCGAGCGAGGGCTTCTTCGGGCAACCGGGGCGATCGCCACCGGCCGGTCCTGCCTCGTTCGGGCAGATGTCCTCGAGGTCCGCCACGCCGTCGCCATCGTTGTCGAGATCGGGGCAGCCGTCCGTGTCCTCGTAGCCATCCGGGTCCTCAGGATCCGTCGGGCACTTGTCGACCGCATCGAAGATGCCGTCGGCATCGTTGTCGAGATCGGGGCAGCCGTCCTCGTCGAGGTAGCCGTCCTTGTCCTCGGCCTCCAGCACGCAGGTGTCACGCGAGTCCACAATGCCGTCGCCATCGGTGTCCGGGTCATCCGGGCAACCATCCTCGTCCTTGTATCCGTTCCACGTCTCGGGTTCGTCGGGGCACTGGTCGTCGGGATCGAGGTAGCCGTCGCCATCCCGGTCACCGGGCTTGGGCTTGGGCCTTTCCATGACGAAGCCGCGCTCCGCGCAGACTTGGGGCGGGGAGAGAGAGTAGGCGGAGTGGGTGTTGGGCTCGGCGATCTCGAGGTGCTTGTTGGCCCGTGACACGAAGCCCTGGTCGAGCTCCAGCAAGGCGAAGCGAAGGTGAGACTTGGCCATCGCCAACTCGCGGGGGGCGCACCGGATGGCGCCATTGCGTTCGGCCTGGTCCGCGATTTTCTGCAGCCCTTCGATCTTGCCGCGCATCACGGTGCCCGTGGTGCACGCGGGTGCGATCACCACGATGGCGAGCAGCATGGCGAGCCCAAGCAGGGCGCCGGGAAGGCGGTCAGCAAGCACGAAGACGCCACGCCTCATCCACCGAATCCTCATCGTCCCGCTCCTCGATGGGCCTCGCGGGCGAGCCGGATGGCCTTGTCCGCGTACTCCTCGGCGATTTCCGCGAGGTCGGAGGCATCTCCGTAGTCCCCTTGCGACGCTTCTTCCTGGGCCTTGGTCATGTGTTCCTGCGCGACGTAGTACTCGTAGGGGGCGCGCTCCTCGGCGCCGACCTCCTTGGCCTGCTCGAGCTTGGCGGCAGCGCCACCGGCTTGCGCGGCGTACAGCACACCTCCGCACCCGCCCGTGGCGAACAAGGCGCACGCCACCGCGACTGCACGCGCTGCGTTTCGAACGCGTTGCTTGATCACCGACGTTTCTCCTCCGGGGACCCCCGGTCGATCGACAGCAAGATTTGGAGTCTCCAAGTTGGTCCACCGTCCGCGACGAGACGAGTGGACACGCGCGGAAGCTATCAGGGCGGAAAGGTTTTCGTCAACCGCGGGGGCACGGTTCGCAGGGGAAATCGCGCTACGGCTTTGAGAAGCGGCTCTGCGGAGATCACGAGAGCCCTGGAGGCACGCTGTGGCGGTACGTTTCCGGGGCGGGTGTCGCACGCCCTGCAGGCGACCGGGGGCGCTTCGGCGCTGGACTTTTCCTCGCGGATCGGTCCTCGCACGCAAGGATCTGGTGCTTGCACGGCGAGGTGGGATAGGCTGCTCGCAGCGTGGGAAGCAAGTCGCGACAGGAACAGTTGGCTCGGGTGGAGATCTTCTCGGGGTTGACCGAGGATGGCCTCCGCTTGCTGGCGGACATCGCCGTCGAGGAAGCATTCCCTGCTGGCGCCACCGTGTTCGAGCACGGGGCGCCAGGGGACAAGCTGTACCTGATCCTGGAAGGACGCGTCCGCATCGGGCGCTCCGTGGCAGGCATGGGGGAAGAGGCGCTCGCCGTGCTCGACGCCGGTGACGTGTTCGGCGAGATGGCGTTGCTCGACGAGGCCCCTCGCTCGGCCGATGCTCGCGCTCACGAATCCTGCCTGCTCCTGTCGATCACGAAGGAACGGTTCGAGGACTTGCTCTTCCTGCAGAAGGACCTGGCCTACGAGGTGCTCTGGAACGTGATCCGGACGTTGATCCGTCGGCTCCGGGCCACGAACGACAAGCTGACGTTCCTCTCGATCACCGACAGGTTCTGACGATCCGCGCGTCAACCGCACTGGGGTTGACAGTCTTTTTGACAACGAATCGCATGTTCAGTAGGCTTAGGGAACCATGCAAGGGTTGACCCATCGACAGCAGCAGGTGCTCGACTTCATTCGCGAGTCGATCACGGACCGAGGCTATCCCCCCACACTCCGGGAGATAGGAGCCCACATGGGCATCCGCTCCACGAACGGGGTGAACGATCACCTACGAGCCCTCGAACGTAAGGGCTATCTCACACGGGAGGACATGAAGAGCCGTGCCCTCCGCCCCACGGACATGGAGCAGGCGCAAGGTGTCTCCCGGGACGCCAACGGGTCGGACGACGACAACGTGATCGAGATCCCCATTCTCGGTCGCGTCGCCGCTGGTCTGCCCATCCTCGCCGACGAGCACGTGATCGATTCCGTGCACGTGACGCCGAGCATGCTTCGGGGCACGAAGGACGTGTTCGGGCTTCGCGCGAGCGGCGACTCGATGATCGAAGCGGGCATTCTAAACGGCGACTACATCTTCGTGCGGCGACAGAACACCGCCAACCGCGGCGAGATCGTGGTTGCCCTCATCAACGACGAGGCCACCGTCAAGTACTTCTTCCCCGAGAAGGACTACGTCCGCTTCCAGCCCGCCAATGCCCAAATGGCGCCCATCCTCGTGCGCGCGAGCGACTTCCGGTCCACGATGATCCTCGGCATCGTCGTGGGCGTTTTTCGCAAGCTCTGAGCTTCTTCCTAGCGTGTGAACGTGACGCGAATGGGTGGCGTGGTGCCCATGATCGCGTTGCCGTCGCGGTCCCAGCCAGGGGTGTAACGCTTGGACAGGGCGCACATCCGAGCGGCGCGACCGAACCCGTGTCCCGGGTCCGCCACGACCTGCACCGAACGCGGGGTGCCGTCCGGTCGCACCGTCACCACGAGCGTCACGACCGCGTAGTCCACCTGATCCACGTCGGCTTCCGAAGGGAAGGGACAGGAAGACCAGTTCGCCCCGCTCGCGATGGTGGCGGCGCGGGAGCGGTCCGGGCCCGTGGGCTTGGGGGGAGGCGGGGGCGGCTTGTTCGACGTGCCCGTCCCACCCGGCTTGCCCGTCGGAGAAGCCGCGGGGTTGTAGGTGGCCGACGTCCCCGTTCCCGCAGCCGCGGTCACGCCTCCGACGAAGGCGTCCGCGTTGCCTGTCACGAAGCCGTCGCCTGTCAGGTCCACGGGAGCGTCGGGCTCTTCGGGGGCCGTGAGAAGCTTGCCTGCTTGGGCTGCCGGTGGGGGAGGCGGGGGCGGTTGCGTGGGCGCCGCTTCCGGCGCGGGGGGCACGGGCTTCTCCTCGTCGTCCTTGGTCTCTTCTTCCTTCTTCTCCTCAGGCTCGGGCGCCAGAGGTGGCTTCACAACCTCGATGTCGTAGTTGGACCAGAGGAAGTCGTGGATGTCCTTCTGGGCGCGCTCAGCCCAGAGTCGCATCTCCGTGGGCGCGGCAAGGGCCTGCCCGCCGAACACGCCGTGGGTGGCCGTGGCCACCGTGAAGCCGACGATCAACCCGGTTCGCGTGGCCCGTCGCCCGAAGTCCATGACGGCGCCGAAAGGATCACCCCGATCGGGGACGATCCGCCGTTCCGACCGGACTCTCACCTTGCGCGCCATCGCGTCCTACTTTCCTTCTCCGTCCTTCCGGGCCTCGTCTGTCTTTTCCACCTGGGTGACGCCGAAGGCGATCTTCGAAACGCCTGCGGTCTTGAGCATGTCGAGCACGTTGATTACGCGTCCGTGGGTGACTGCCTGATCGGCTTGGATGACCGCGCGCAGGTCTTCGTTCTTCGACCGCGCCTCGCGAGCCATCCCGAGGATCGCTTCGTCCCCCGGCAGCTTCTTCTGATCCACGAACACGTCCCCGTTCTTGTGCAGCTGGACCGCGAAGATCATCTGGACGTTCTGGCCGCTCGACGCCTTGGGCAGGTCCATCGGCACCGACTGGGACACGATGATCTTCGCCGTCACCATCATGACGATCAGCAACACGAGCGTGATGTCGACGAGGGGGACGACGTTGATCCCAGTGATGCCGTCGCTGTCGTCGTTCGTTCCGCCGGCCATGGCTACTTCCCTCGTTCGTCTTGCGCGCTGGGAGGAGCGGCGGTGCCGGAATCGACCGCGTGCAAGTAGGAGAGGAGGACGCCGGTGAGGGTCTCCGTGTTGGCGAGGGTCGACTTGATGATGCGCTGGAAGAAGTTGTAGGACATGACCGCGGGGATGGCGACGGCGAGGCCGACGGCCGTGGCGACGAGGGCTTCGGCGATGGCCCACATGACGGCCTGGGGGGCCATGACGGCGGCGGCTTCCGCGGCGGGGCCCTGGGAGTGCTTTCCGAGCTCCTCGAAGGCCATGACGACGCCGATGACGGTGCCGAACAGGCCGATGAAGGGGGCGTTGTTGCCGAGGGTGCCAAGGATGGCGAGACGCTTCTCGAGGCGAACGCGTTGCAGGGCCGCCGCGCCACGCATGGCCTCCTCCGCCGCCTTCGGACCGCGGTCGGCCTCGAGCAGGCCCGCGACGACCACGGCTGCCTCGGCCGAAGGGGACTTCTTCATGCTCGTGAGGGCTCCCTCGATGTCACCGCCCCGGAGCAGTTCGCGTAGGCGCTTCGACAGGTTCGCCAAGTTGTCTCGGATCGACCAGAAGAACCATGCTCGCTCGAGCATCACGGCGACGGAGACGATGCTCAGGAAGATGAGCAGCCACATCACCCAGGCCGCGCCGAAGCCGACCATGATCCGCTTGAGCCATTCGACGATATTCATGCTGAAGAAACCCCTGGAAGGTCGTTCGGGCACTGTCTAGCGCGAAGAGGGTTCCCTGTCGCGCAACAATTCATCGTGGGACGATGAATCTGCCACCGCCCCCGGGTTGGATGCAACACCCTCGGAAATGCTCGCATCGTGCAGGGCGAAGACCGACCCCAGCACGGTGGTCGCGTAGGCGCCCTTGGGCAGCGTCATCGTCAGAGTAAGGGTGAGACGCTCGTCGGCGTCGCGAGAGAACTGGAATTCCATGTCGGCGGGCAACACGCGCAGCGCGCGACGGCTTCCCGCGCCCACCTTGCCCAGCGCTTCCAGCGCTTCTTGCCCGCCGAGGGCCTCCTCGAGCACTTCTTTTTCCCAGCGCGCCGGCTCACCCTCGGGCCACCGCATGCGCGGGCCGAAGATGGGCCCCGTGGCCGACACCTCGCCCACGAGCGCCCGTCGCGCGTCTTCGGTCGGGTCTTCCGTCAGGAAAAGGCCGCCCCGGTCGAGCGTCTTGACCAGGTCCCCTTCCACGACCGTGCTCCACGTCCCGTCGGCCACCCGCCTTGCGAGCAGCCGGTCGAACAGCCATGACTGCACGGAGGACACCAGCAGACGGCGGATGCGCTTGTCCCGCGGCCCACGGGTGTTGCCTCGCAGCCAGGCCAGCGTCCGCTCGGGGTTGTCCCCGTCGCGGCCGAAGCGCTGGGGGCCGAACGCGTTGGGGACCCCCGTGCGGCGCAGGGATTCGAGTTGGCTGGCGAGAGCTGGCTCGTCGCCCGTGAGGTCGCGCAGGACGAGGGCGAAGCGATTGCCGGCGAGGTGGCCGACCCGCAGCTTCTGGGGATTGCGCTCGGCGCGGAGGACTTCGATGCCTTCCGGTTCGAGGTCCGCGAAGGCGGGCAGCGGCGACGGCTCGGGCCAAGGGAAAGACAAGGTCTGGATGGTGACCGCGTGACGGTCCTTCATCCCGGCGTGGCCGAAGCCGTCCTCGTCGATGTTCAGGAACTTCGCCAAGCGGCGAACGCAGGCGGGGGTCGACCACCCGGTCTTGCGAAGCCGAAGGAACACGTGTCCGCCTTGACCCGAGGGCTCGTAGAGGGGCAGCTCCTCGACGTGGAAGTCGGCGGGGCAGGATCGAATCGTGGCGCGGGGTTCTGGGGCTTCGGGGTGCATGGGGACGCGGAAGCCGTACCGCGCGCAGCCACGATGGGCAAGGGGCACGCCGCACGTGCCTCCGTGCAGACCCCTCAACGGGCGTCGGCGCAGCAGCGGAATCCGGTGGAGTAGTCGTGGTAGATCGCGTTGTGCGCGACTGTCTTGTAGTGGCACCCCTCCCCGTTGATCCGGGTGTCGAGGTAGTAGCCCCCGAGGAAGACGCCGCTGGGGTCCTGGACCCACTCGTGGAGGTTGCCCACCATGTCGTGAACGCCCCAAGCGTTTCGACAGCGGGAGAAGCTGCCCGTCGGGGCGAGAGACCCGCGTAGCTGGTTGAGCTTGGGGTCGTTCATCGGTCCCCATCCGTATGTGGATAGCGGCGGGCCGCTCTTGGTTCCGTAGTAATGATTGAGGGGGGACACGCCGCGGTCGTTGCAACGACCGGGCTTGTGCTCCTTCCCGTACGGATACAGTGTGGGGACCTTGCCCTTGCAGGCGGTCTTCCATTCCGTCTCCGTGCAGAGTCGCTTGTTGGACCGCTCGCAGGCGGCCGCCGCCTCGTTGCGACTGATATACGCTTGTGGATAGCGATCGGGGCGGGCGACGGCGCGCACCTCCTTGCCTGCCACGGACTCGTAGGGGGAGTGAAACTCCCACCGGCTGCCGCGCTTGACCTGGGTCACCGCCTCGTAGCGGTCGATGCAGAACTGTCCGTCGATCAACGCCATGTTCAGCAAGCGACACACCGGGCGCCGCGCCGACGCCGGGGAGGGGACGAGCGCGACCAGGAGCAACGCGAGCCCCGCAAGCGCCAAGGGGCGCCCTGCTCGCAGCGAGCGAGCGAGCGGGTCTGCGACGCATCCGCGAAGACGAAGGGACAGGCGACGGTCCGAACAATCCATGGTTGCGCCCCCATCCTGCCACAAGATCCGGGTTCGTCGACCCGGACCTACCAGGTTCCCCACTGACTGAATCCCACGCGCAAGCCGACACCGACTTGGGGCAGCACGGTGCGCTCGGTGTAGATCCGATCGCTGCCATCCCGCGCGGCGTTGGCCCCTTCCAGGTAACCCTGGACGACGAGGTCCAGCAGCACTTGCCCCACGTTGAATTGGGGGCCCAGGTCCAACCCGAGGTAGCTGTTCGTGCCCGCATACGCACGCTCTGCGAGATCCAGCCGGTGCCACACCGCCCCAGCCCCTACCGCCCCCGTGAGCCGAACACTCTTGCCTCCCAGCAGCAGCCGGACGTTCCCACCGACCCGTCGCGCCGTCAGGTCGTACGTTTCCCTCGCGCCTTCCCACGTGCCGGACACGCTCTGGGACCCCGCGTCGTACATCCCTTCCAGCGCGAGGTAGCTGCCGAATCGGTACCCCGCACGCAACCCGAACGATCCCCCTGCCACGTCCGCGTCGTCGTCTGCCTCGAACCCGTCCGGGGACCGCAACACCGCGAGATGCGATGCCATGATCGAGCCGTACCACCCGACGTCCGGCTCCAGGGGCGAGCGAACCTTGCGCCCGTGTCGATAGGGCAGCGCCGCGAGATCGTAGCCAGGAGTCGAATCTGCTCCCTCCTGCTCCCTCCCCACGGGTAACCGCAGCTCCATCCGATCCCCCGTTCGCACGACCACTCGAGTCGACACGGTACGGTGCCCCGCCTTCGACACTTCGAGCAGGTGCTCCCCGGCCAGCACATCCCCCTCCCATCCGCCCCGCCCGAGCGGTACCCGATCGATCAAGACGACGGCGTCGTCGTCGTTCACGTCCACGGAGAGGTGACCCACCGCCCGCTGCAATTCGATGCGCACGGTTCGTGCCTCTCCCCCGGCCACCTTCACCGTCTGGCTCTTCGGCACGTGACCGGCCGCCGTTGCCTCGATCCGGTACTGGCCCGAAGACAGCCGCAACGGTTGCGTAAACTCCTCCGGCGATAGCCTCCTGCCGTCGATCGTCACCCACGCCGAGCGCGGCTCCACCCGCAGGGTCAGTGTCCCGACGAGCTGAGAGAGGTTGCGCAGCGCCTCCTCGACACTCTCGGATTCCTGCTCCGACAGCGACGTGCCGAAGCTCTTTCGGAGACGTTCGAGGGTATCGATGGCCTCCACGTAGCGGAACAGCTTGGTCTGGCAGAGCGCTATGTTCTGCAGCGCGGCGGCGGAAGCGAGCTCGGCGAACGAGGCTTCGAACTCCACCAGCGCGGCTCCGTAGTTCCGTTCGTTGTAGAGCGTGACTCCCGAACGCAGATGGCGTCGCGCAACCTCCCGGTCCTCGGCGTGCACGTCTCCCGCACCGATCGCGATCGATCCCCACATCGCCAGTACGGCAAGCACGATCCGGGCGGCAGAACCACGCATCAAAGGTCCGTCTTCAACTCCAGTCCGCCCGTCAGGCTACCCGATCCTGCGCCCGGTGTGCGAGTCGTGGACACCACTCGTGGAGCGCGAACCGCACCAGGGCTTGCCGACCCGCTGGGTTCGGGCCGCGCTCCTTCCGGCCGCAAATCGACGCGCACCAACGTCCTTTCCGCGTCGAGGGTCCACGTTCTGTCCTCGGGCAAGAAGCCCGGAGCCCGCACGCGAACACGAACCGTATCGCCCGCTCGGCCCCGCACGGTCGCATCCGACACCTCCCTGCCGTCCACGCTCACCACCGTGCCTTCCGCGTTCGTTTCCACGCGGACCGCCACGGGAGGCGCGGACGACCGCGGTTGCACGTGGCTCCCGACCAAGCCGGCGGACGGGTCCGTCGGTGCCCTGCGACTCACCAAACCCACCACCAACGCGACGGCAAGCAAGGCGGCCATTGCCCCGAGTGCGACGATCCTTGCTCCGCTGGAGCCTCGGACCGGACCGTCCGCCTTGCTCGGCACTGCGATTCTCCCCGAAGACCAGGAGCGATCGGTGTGCGTACCCCCGTTTGCCACGCCGGCAGCGAGTACTCGTCCGTCGGTGGTGGCATCGATGGATGGTGGCAGGGCGCCCACGAGGTCGGGCACGGCAGCTTGCAACGCTTCGAGGAATTCCCTGGCGGAGGGGAACCGGTCCTCTCGTTGCCGCGCGAGAGCCTTGCCCACGACGTCGGCGAGGGCCGCAGGGATGCCGGGCGTGCCGCGCAAGCTCGGGGCGGGTTGCGTGCAGATCGCGATGATCACCTGCTCGTAGTTGTCACCGGTGAAGGGACGACGACCCGTGAGGCATTCGTACAGGATGGCGCCGAGGGACCACAGGTCCGCACGTCCGTCGAGGTCGGCGAGGGCTTGGGCCTGCTCGGGCGCCATGTAGAAGGGGGTCCCGAGCACCACGCCCTGTTGCGTCAGCGTGTTCGCGTCCAAAGCGCCGCCGCGCCGTGTGATCTTGGAGATGCCAAAGTCCACGATCTTCGCGAACATCGGATCGCCGTCGGTCTCGACGAGGAAGATGTTCTCCGGCTTCAGGTCGCGATGCACGACCCCGTTCTCATGGGCACGATGCAACCCGCGCAGGACCTGCACGGTCACGTGAAGCGCTTGTTGAACGCTGAGAGGACCGAGACGGTGGAGCCTGGCCCCTAGGTTTTCTCCGCGAAGCAGCTCCATCACCAGATAGGGTCGCCCATCCTCGAGCTTGCCTACGTCGAAGACCTGGACGATGTGCGAGCTCTCGAGGGCTCCGGCGGTGCGTGCCTCGCGCTCGAAACGTTGGACCGCCTCGGACTGGCCGGCCGACTCGAGGTCGATGAGCTTGATCGCGACGCGCTTGCCCAAGTCGAGGTTCTCCGCCTCGTAGACGGCTCCCATGCCACCGCGCCCTACGATCCGAACGATGCGGTACTTGCCCCCGACCTCGCGGCCGATCCACCGCTGTTGCTCGTCGTGGCTGGAATCGACATCCGTCATCGGGTCACCGTGTCTTCTCGTCATCATACGCGCTTCGCGAAAGCAAGCTCCCGCGTTCGCGGTCCCCGTGGGGAATCGGCAACGGCGACGGGGCAGATCGGGAACGCCAACGCTCACGGCCCGTCGGCAACGGTAACGCGTGGCTCACCATGCGGGGCTCTCACGGCTCCCTCTGGCTACCGTGTCTTTTCATCGTCATGCGCGGTCCCCACGGTCAGGTTCCCGAGGTCGAGCTGTGCGCTATCGGCTGGCTTCTTCGGTACCGGGGGCTGGACCGCGAGGGGACCGGCGCCGAGGTGGCAGGCGTGCGGTTCGACCGTGCGGGCGTTGCGTAGGCCCATCTCCGGCGATTCGTTCGCGTAGCAGTACACGCAGCCGTGGGCACACGTGTGGTACGCCCCGATGTCACGCGCGAAGGCGCACCCGCAGCCCTTGCGCGTGGGCAGCATCCGGATCGATCCCTTCGGGATGGGGGCGAAGGTCGCGATCCAGTCCGGATCGATGCAGCGAGCCGGGCCCACCACGTCGGTCACGTCGGCCTCGCAGCAGGCATGAACGGACAGGTTCCACGCCTTGCCTACCTCGACCAGTCGGGCGGCGAGGTGTCTTCGCTGCTCGAGCGACGGGGTCTCGAAGCGCTCGATGCGCGCCGTCTCGAGGGCGGCCAGGGCGCGCCGGGTCGACGGGTACGGGTCGAGGAAGCTGATGATGCAGCTTCGCACGAGCGGCGCAATGCGTCGCGCCAGGGCGGCAAAGTTCTCTTCGTGGAAGCCCTCGTGGTGACGGCTTCCGAGGACGATGGGGTCGTAGCGCCACACCGTGCGAGAAGGTCCATATCGCGCAGCGAGCAGCTCGAGCTGCGCCACGGCCGTGTCCACGTCGGGTCCCCGTAGCTCGAGGGGACGGCCGTAGCCGGTGAGCGTCATATGAAAGCAGGGAAGCAGGCCGCGATCGTCCAGCTCGGGCAGGTTCGGAAGCAGCCGCCCATAGTCTCGCGACCAGTACACGACCGCGATCACGTCTTCCGGTCGCAGGGACACCTCGATGACGTGGTTCGGGTTGCGAGGGTTGCGCACGAGGACACGCCCCCCGCGCACGCGATACATCCACCACGGCGTGAAGAACGCGGGGACGTCCGTTCGTCGGCTCGCGCTGATGATGAGCGGGGGCACGATCCACACGTTGGCCCGTTCGGGGGCGGTCGGCAACGTCCTCGCGTCCGATGGGTCGCTCTGGTCACCTCGGTAGGTGAGCCGAAAGCGCGCGCATCCTCTCCACCACGCCGACGTTGGTTCGCGCGATCGAGCGAAACGGCGAGGACACCAGGGGGTGCTCGGCGGTCTGGTGCCAGAACGCACACGCTGCGACGCACGCTTCCTCCCATGCCAGTGCGTCCAGCGCTTTCGGTGGTGGAGGCGCGAGCGACCGCTCCGGAAGGTGTCCCTGGTGCGGTGCGTAGAGCATCGGCAGCATGTCGTAGGCCGGAGCGAGCTGCACGACCCGCGCTCCTCGGGTCAAGAAAGACAAGTTGCCCAAGTGCATGTCGGTGTTCCCGATGAGGGCTCCGAAGACCGAGAGCCATCGAACACGCGTCGTTGCCTGCGGGCTCACGACGCCCACGCGCACCAACTCGTCGACCGAAGCGGACCACGTTCCCACCGTCACCGTCCCGGCGAACTCCGCGTCCAGCGCTTCGAGGGGGATCACCCCTCGGCGCCCTCGGTCGGTACGATCGAATCGATCGACTTCGAGAAACACCCGATCGCGTCCGTCGACCAGCCGGGCATGCGCGGAGGATTGACCGAAGGAGCGAAGCGTCTCGAGGGCCAAGCACTCCGCCACCAGCATGTCTGCCCACCGGCGCGCCGCAGCGTCCGACCGCGGAGGGCTGAACTTCACCAAAACATGCCGACGAGGAGTGCGCAGCGTCAGGAACTTGGGCTGCTCTCCGGCCGCGGAAGATCCAGGCGGAGCACCCGCGAGAACGTCATGCGCCAATTGCTCGTAGCGCACGCCGCACGCCGCATCGTCGATCACTTCTTGCGGTTCCAGCGCGTGGGCCAGGTACTGCTCGAACGCCCGCTCCCCAACGATCAGGCTCCCTACGGCGTTCCATCCCACCAGGGCGAGATACCGCACCGTCTGGTCGGGGGACCAGTGGCGTATGTCCGCTGGCAGACCCAACGCGGGGTGTTGGCGGGGCAGGAGCCGACCCAGAAATCCCGCAGGCCGCAGGCCGTCGAGGAAGTAGGGGAGCCCGTCATGAAGCCGGGCGTCGACGTCGTTGCATTGGGGCTCGACGTAGAACCCTCGCGTTCCGGTCCCGTGCAGAACGGCGAGCTTGCGCGTGTGCCCCGCGTCGTCGACTTCGAACACGGGAAGGGCCGGCCCCACGTCGGCTATCGGGCGCCTCGCGACGTAGCGTGTGGACCGTGCCTGGCCAACGACGAGCACCTGGTTGCGGTGGAGGGTGAGCAGACGGGAGATCGTTGGCTGCGAAACGCTGAGGGACGAAGCCAGTTGCCGGGCGCTCACCGGACCGTTGAAGAGCAACGGCTCGGCCTGCGACCAGAGGGGCGGCAGCTGGGAGGGGCGTGCCATTCCGAATGGATAGCAGAATAGATAAAAAATACCAATTTCAGTCGGTTACCCCGCGTCCGGGGCGCGTTGTGAATCGAACCCCACGCCGCGTCGGTCGGGCATTTCCCGCGCGGCACGGACCGTTCATTCACCTGACCAATACGACGTCGTGACGGTCACCGGCCCCAGCACGCAAGCCTGGCACGCGTACCGCTCGTCGGCTTCGAGCTCACCGCTCGCTCGGGCAAGCTCCTCTACGTTCGAGAGCGGGGAGAGATTCTCTTCACCCACAACCACGCGAACGCGACACGCTCGGCAGACGCCAGTCCCGTCGCACGAGGAAGCCAGCGGCATGCCCGCATCCAGCGTTGCCCTGAGCAGGTTGGCGCCTACCTGCACGTGCGTCGTGCGCCCTGAGGGGTCGAAGCGAAGGGCGAGGCGGTTCACCGTGGCTTGGGAATGGGTGGGGGCTGGCGGGAGCAGTCCTCACCCTCGCCCCGCCGATGGTAGATGTCCGCGACGCGCCCGTTGCGGCCGAATACGGTTTCGCGGAAGCAGTAATGCTGCTCCAGGTAGGCCGAGAGCTGAGGGTAGCGACGGATGCTGCGCCCGTGGATGGAGTTGGGGACGTCGAGGATCAAGGGGGGCTTTTCCGCCTCGAGCTCCCGCAGGAGCAGGTCTCTGGACCCGGGTACTGCCAGCCGTTCCTCGTGTTCGAAGGGGAGCCAGTGGAACCAGGGGACGAGGCCCGACGGGAACGTGGTGAAGACGAAACGGGACGCGGATCGGCGCCGCGACGCGGTGTACAGCTCCGGTGCGAAGCCCCACACGAACACGCTCTGATCGGCGTTCGAATGGTTTCGGATGTAGTTCGCGATCGGCTCTTCGTCGGGGTTGCCGTAGAACTCTCCGGCGCGCCGCTGGCCGTCGAGCCACATCGTGGTCAGGTGGCGCAGGACGAAGCTCAGTCCGACGAAGCATGCGAGCACGACGAGAGAAGCGCGGACCGCTCGCGCAGTACCCGCCGGGCTTGCGGCAAGCGTTCGTTCCTCGAGCAGCGTCCCGAGTAGCAAGCCCATCCATGGCAGGGCCGTGATGAAGTAGTGGTCCCAGAACCGGAACGTGCCGAGCGCCCCTGCGAGGGCGAGCAGCATGTGCAGGGCCGTCGTGGTGGGGAGGGCCGTTCGCAGGTACGCGTTCGCCCATGCTTTTGCCCCGAGGCCGTCGAGCTTGGACGCGAACCGTGCACACGCCCAGGTTGCGCCCAGCATGGTGAGCAGCAACAGGGCGCCGTGCTCGCGCCAGAACAGGAAGCTGGACTCGATGGCGTAGCCCACGGTCACGGGCTCCATGTAGACGTCGCTGTTGTAGGTGAAGAGGTAGTAGGAGAAGGGCCTCCAGGCGCCGGCGCGTGCGAAGAAGGCGGCGACGGCGAGGGCGGGGGTTGCAGCCCCGACAGCGAATGCGAGCAAGGGACGCCAGTCTGGCTTGTCGTTGTGGCGGCGATGGATGGTTGCCGCGAGCCACCACAGACCCAAGGGCAGGAGGTGCAGGAAAGCGGGCTGCTTGCAGAGACCGCCGAGTGTGACCAACAAGCCGCTGGCGGCGGCCGACCACAATCTCGAGTCGGGGCGTGGGTCGTGGTCGCGCAGGGCCATCGTGGTCAGCAGGGCGCCGAGCAGGACGAAGGGCATCGCGACGATCTCGCCGTTGAAGCCGATGCCGTCCTTGGGCTCCATGGCGTAGGCGGTGCTGAACACGAAGGCTGCGCCTGCCAGAAAGCCGGCCAGGGGCCTTCGGAACGCGACGCCGAGAAGGAAGGCGAGCACGAGGTTCGCCTCGGCGACCAGAAGGGCTGCGTGTCGCATGGCCGCCCAGGAATGGCCGCCAGCAAGCCACTGTGTCAGGGCTCCGAGCCAGTACAGGACCGGACCTCGGTGGCTCACGGCATCGACGTAGGGCAGCCATCGCCCGTCGAGCATCCGTTGTGCGAAGACCGTGATGTACGCCTCGTCCCAGCCGGCCCAGATCGGGAAAGGCGTTGCGAACCAGCGGTGGACGCTTCCGAGGTGGAAGGCCAGGCACGCGACCGCCGACGCCGCGATCACCACACGCACGCGAAAGGAGTCACGCATGTCCGGCCAGCTCAACACACCTCATCGGAACGAGGTGCCCCCACGGGCTCGAGCCCAGCGAACGAGGGGAGTGGAGCCCGAGCCCAGTCTGCGGACAGTACGAGCTGGACTCAGCCACCCTCAGACTCCGCATCGACGCTTGCCTCGACGCTTGCCTCGACGCCTGCATCGGCGCCTGCATCAGCGCCTGCATCGGCGCCGGAATCCGCGCCCGCATCGACGCTGGTGCACGGGTCCGGCACCTCCACCTTCGCCACGGCTCCGACGGTCGCCTCGGACGCCTCGAAGGCGATGCCCACGGAGAGCGCGTCACATGTGACCTCAGGAAGGAACGCACCGCTGGACAGCACGTCGGCCCACCCCTTGGAGAAGCCCTCGACCGTGGCGGCGAACGGGTCGCCTTCGCACAGCCCGATGAAGTGGAACCCGTCGATCGCGTCCTTGGTGTCCATCCGGCCGGCGATGATCCCATCGGTCAGGGTCCACGCGCCATCGGGTCCTAGCTCGAGCTTGCCCGTGACGATGCCTCCTTGCACGACCAGTGGGAACGCGGTGGCAATGCCCCGGTCGTCGGGAAACCAGAATCGTGTGTTGTCGCGCAGTCGAACCACCGCGTAGCCATCGCGGACGAACGCGGTGGAGTCGTCGAGCTTGGAGTTGCCGACGACGGTGCTGCCCACGGGCTCGTTCACGTAATCGGACTGCACGGCCCAGGGGTCTTGTATCTGCCAGCAGTCTTCCGCGGCCCAGGTCGTTTGTGTGCGGCAGTCGATCCCCTTGAGCGTTTCGATGCCGGGTGAGGGATAGATGTCGACGCGCACCGTGGCATCGTTCGGCTGGCCGTTGTAGTCCGAGATCTTGAACAGCATGTTGAAGGCGCCGACACACAGCGAGCAATTGAAGGTGTGGTCGTTGAGGCTGAACCGCTGTCCGATGTCCTCGTTGGTGGCGATCGCGTACTCGAGCTCGCCGAACCGGTTGTCACGGCAGTAGTTGCCGTCGCCCGGGATCACGGTGAGCAGGGCCTTGCACGGGTACACGGGCTCGGGCACGTCACAGGTAGGTGACCGCGTGCAGGTTCCGTCGAGATCGAAGCCGATGTCCTGCCACGCGGTCTTGCTCAGGTTGCCGTCGCGGTCGAGGGACCCGAGGCGCATGGACCGGATGGCGAACACGATGGGGGGGACGGAAGCGCCAGGATCGCTCTTGGCGGGGCGGTCCTCGGCCGTCGGCATGGACGCGGTCGCACACTTGGTGGTGGGATCGGTGCCCGACCACCATCCGATGCCGTCGCCCGCGGGCATGGCGCCGAACCCTGCCACGCCGTCGAGCAGCAAGGACTCGTCGTAGACCTTGCAGCTGATCGCGGCGGTGACGGTCAGCGCCGCGAGGACGAACGGGAGGGGGCGTGCCATGGCTGGAACGGAGAATACCTTGGCCGGTGGTTGGGAGGAAACGACTTGGCACGATGAGACAAGGATGTCGGAATTGCTCGCCCTGTGTGCGCAAAAGTGGGATCTGGTTGGTATCTGTCGGGCGTTCGACCTGCATGCGTCGGGCATGCGTCGGGCTGCGTCGGGCTGCGTCGGGCATCGACGCCGGATGGATGCCAAGCTAGAGGAGCCCAACGAGAGTTGACGCTCCCGTGTCGGACGGGAGACGATGACGGATTGAGGTAGGGGTTGACCTTGCCGGACGTTGGGTTCCGTGAATGAAGTTACGTCGTCTTGTATATTCGTTGATCGTGCTCACGAGCCTTTGGACAGGGCAGGGCGGTGATGCGCACGCGCAGGCGGACCCTGAGAAGCTGCGGCTGGCGGCGGAGGAGTTCGACGCGGGACGGCGGGCCTACAAGCTTGGAGACTTTGCCAGGGCGGCGACGCACTTCGAGAACGCGTACCGGGACGCGCCCAGCTCGCAGGCGTTGCGCATGGCGATCCGGTCTCGGAGCGAGGCGGAGCATCACGCGAGGGCGGCGACCTTGTGCGTGCTGGCGTTGTCGTTGTACGCGGAGGATGTGGAGACGGTGGGGCTGGCGCGTCGTGTTCTCGAGCAGCGGTCCCCGCAGCTGTACAAGGTGACGGTGGAGTGTGAGCCGGCGTGCACGGTGTTGCTGGACGGCCGGTTGGTGCGGGACGATGCGGCCACGCGGCAGGTGATTTTCGCGTCGGAGGGGAAGCACACGTTGGTGGCTGGGTGGAGTGGGAAGCGGAGCGTGTCGAGGGACCTCGAGGCCACGCCTGGGGGATCGACGGTGCTTGGGTTTGAAGCGCCGCCGCTTGCGGTAGAGGCGCCAACCGTCGCGCCGTCGGGTCCGGTGGCGGAGCCGGCGGAGGTCGGCGGGGATTCGGGCAAGGCCTCGCCCACGCTGTTTTGGCTGGGGGCTGGGGTGACCGCGGTGTTCGGAGGGATCACGGTGTGGAGCGGGATCGACACGCTCAACAACCCCGGACCGGACGGGGTTCGTGCCGCGTGTGTGGGCAGGGGAACGAGCTGTCCGGAGTACCAGGAGGGGCTCGACAAGCAGGCTCGGACCAACTACTTGCTGCTCGGGACGGGAGTCGGGGTGGCGTCGGTGGCGGTCATCGGGTTGTTCTTCACGGACTGGGGCCAGGATCAAGGTCGGGAAAGCAGCACGGCCCTATCGTTCTCGCCTGTCGCCGACCCGGTCGGGGGTAGCGTGGGGATGGCTGCAAGCAAACGTTTCTGAGGGTGCGTCGGAGCAACGAATCGTGGCGACAGTGGTCCGAATCAGCGAAGTTCCAAGCCAGCGTGTCGAGAGATACGAGCTGTTGGCGGAGCTCGCTGCGGGAGGCATGGCCACGGTGTACCTGGCCCGTCTGGGAGGTGCCGGGGGGTTCCAGCGTTTGTATGCGATCAAGCGTCTCCACCCGCACCTTGCTCACGAGCGTGAGTTCGTGGAGATGTTTCTCGACGAGGCGAGGCTGGCGGCGCGCATTCACCACCCCAACGTGGTGCCCATCCTCGAGGTAGGGCAGAGCCCGAGCGGATACTTCCTCGTGATGGAGTACATCG
The DNA here is from genome assembly GCA_964488865.1 of uncultured Polyangiaceae bacterium. Classification (GTDB taxonomy): domain Bacteria; phylum Myxococcota_A; class Polyangia; order Polyangiales; family Polyangiaceae; genus MWCO01. Next base: position 26,283 of record CAZAWR010000015.1, read on the forward strand.
AGGGGGAGACGCTCGCGCGACTTCTGGGGCGAACCTCCTCGCAGAACGGACGGATTCCGCTGCGCGTCGGCGGCAAGATCGTGCTCGATACGCTCGCGGGTTTGGAGGCGGCGCACAAGCTGGTCGACGACTTTGGCGAGCCTTTGCACATCGTTCACCGGGATGTGTCGCCCCAAAACGTGATGGTGGGCGTCGATGGGAGCTCGAGAATCACGGACTTCGGTGTGGCGCGTGCGGCCACGCGGCTGACCACGACGAGGGCGGGCCAGCTCAAGGGAAAGGTCGGCTACATGGCGCCGGAGCAGGCGCGTGGGGACGACATCGATCTGCGTGCGGACGTGTTCGCGGTGGGGGTCATCCTCTGGGAGACGCTGGCGGGGCGACGCTTGTTCAAGGGCAAGCCGGATGGCTCGGACGCGCAGACGTTGAATCGTCTGTTGTACGAGCCGATCCCACGGTTGCGCGACGTGCAGCCGGACGTTCCTTCGGCTCTCGAGGAGGTGTGCCACCTTGCCCTGGAGCGCGATCCTGACAAGCGCGTGCCGACGTGCGGCGCCTTCGCGGATGCCCTGGAGGCTGCCATGCAGCAGTGCGGTGGCGTCGCGTCGGCGCGGGAAGTCGCTGCTTTCGTCGACAGCGTGGCGGGTCCCGAGATCGAGATGCAGCGCGAAGCGGTGCGCAGCTGGGTCGGGCGTAGCGACGTCAGCGTGATCGATCGGTCAGACGGCATCTCCGAGCCGCTATCGCGCACCCCTTCCTACCTCACGAGCCCGTTCGCGCTTGGCAGCCCCGCACCTCAGCCCGACCCTCGCAAGACGAGTCTTCCGCTGGTCCTCGTCACTGCGGCGATCCTGCTGCTCGCGGCGGTCCTCTTCGGTGTCGTGGTGCTGTTGCTTCGGGGGTCCGCCTCCTCGGCCGAGGAGTCCCCCGCACCGCCCGATACGCCTGTCGTCGTGCCTCTTCCCACCACGAGGTTCGTGCCGGTGGGGTCGACACCCGCGGTGTCCGGCGCGATCCCGGCGGACACCTCGGTCGTACCGACGACCCGGGTGCCGGCGAAGCGAGACCGGACGACCCAGGACCCTGCTGACTTGACGAAGCCCGAGCCGAAGTCCAGCGCGACGGAACCCGTGAAGCCGCCGTCCGAGCCGACCGACGATCTCGACACCAACCCCTACCGGCATTGACGAGGGCGCTCGCGTTGTAGGCAGGTTCCGTCACTCGTGCTACAGGACCGACTCCCAGGGGCTTCGGCCCCGGGGGCCCCTTGTGGCCTGCAGGAGTTCGGGATGGACGACAAACGCAAAGACGGCTCCGACGACGCGGAAGCAGAGGAGCTCGAAGAGAAGGACGGAACCCGATCGTCGGACGCGACCAAGCGTGTCACGGAGCCGCCCAGCCGTTCTCCGTCGCGGGACGACGAGGACGACGAGGACGAGGACGACGAGGACGACGAGGACGACGAGGACGACGAGGACGAGCCGAAGAAGGCCGTTCCCGTCAAGCAGGCGGCGAAGGCCTCCGCGACAAAGACCCCAGCGAAGGCTGTTCCGGTCAAGAAGGCCGCCAAGCCCGTCATCAAGTTGCCTTCCGAGCTGCCGCTGCCCCCACGCAACAACGAGATCGTCACCGGTCTCGTGGTCGCCATCGCGGGATACCTCGCGTTTTGGTTCGGCTGGAGCGTCTACTCCACCTCCATCGAGAAGCGGCACATCGGATTCTTCAGCAACAGCGCCTGGGCCTTCCTCATCGCCTACTTCCTCGTCGTTGTCGCGGCGGTGATCTTCGTCCGTCGCGAGAGGCGTGACCCGAAGGACAAGATCGGCGGAGAACCCAAGATCGATCGGTTGGGGATGTTGCTGGCCGGTCTCGTGTGCGGCCCCTTCTACGCCGTGTACTGGTGGAAGGCCTACGCGATCTGGAAGAGCATGTACGCGGGCGAGCGACCCGTGATGTGGACCATCTACGTCGCAGCGTTCGCGCTCATGACGTGGGGGGTGGTCTATGCCTTGCGCCCGCCGTCGGAACAGGAAGAGCTGCACCGCCGCATCCCGGGGCGTCGCATCCTGTTGATGCTGATGACGCCGTTCGCCATCGTCTACGGGATGATCTACCTCGCGGGGATCCACCCGCCCTGGCCGTAGTCCTCACGGCTCGTTCGCTCGAGCACACCGTCACAAGACGACAACACCCGAATCAGAGGGAGTGTGCAGGGCTCGTGGGGTGCTCTTCGTGCTCCTCCCAGGCGCTACCCCTGCTCAGTACGGCCGACGCGATCAGATGGCGAATGCTGCCGTCCGTTCCCCGGATCGGCGTGAGATGCACGAGCCATGTGGCGTCGCGGTATTCGAGGACGTCGGACACCTCATTGCCAGCCTGTGCGCTCGCGAACATCGGGCGGATGCGGTCCAGCAGCGCGGGCTCGAACACCTGATCGAACCGTTTGCCCATGATGCGATCGGGATCGATCCCGACCCAGCGGAACGCCGGCCCATCGCACACGACAAACCGAAGCTCGCTGTCGAGCAGCGCCACGAGTCCCTTCGGGAAGTGGCGCGCCAACGTCCGGTAGGCCTCGAGCAGCCGCTGCAACTCCGCCTCCGCGTCCGCCATGTCCGTCACGTCTCGCACGCTGCCCCGTACACCAAGGAACCGGCCGTCTTCCCCCTGCACCGGCTGCCACGACATCGATACCGATCGCACGCCTCCGTCCCGTCGCACGATCCGGAACCGCTGGCTGTGTCCTGTGCTTCCGGAGTACGCAGCGGTCAGCAGGTCCGCGACCTTCTTTCGATCCGCGGGAAAGGCGATGGAGCTGACCGTCGTACGCCCCTGGGTCATGTCGTCGATGCCGTAGCCGGTGATGCGCTGGCACGATGGGCTCGTGTAGATGAAGTGTCCCGCCGGGTGGAGCCAGAACTCCCAGTCCACGGTGCAGTCGGCAATGGTGCGCCATCGGAAGTGGGCGTCGCGCAGCTTGCGCTCGATGACACGCTTGTCGGTGACGTCGCGTCCCTCCGCGAGCACGGCCACGACGGACCCATCCCCGTTGCGCAGGGGCTTGAACTCGAAGCTGGCCGTGATGCGCTGGGAAGGCGCCGAGATGTCGAGGAGCAGGTCCGTGATGCGGCCCTGGAGTGCGTCGCGCAGGCAGCTTTCGACCTCTGTTCGCATCGCTGTGGCATCGGTCCAGAACGGCGCGGCGACGAAGGGGCGACCCACGCAGTCCCCTGGTTCGAGCTTCGTTCGCTTGAAGATGGACTCGCTCGCGTAGCGGATGGTGCCATCTCGGGCCAGAACGAACACGAACGCACAGAGGTTTTCCAAGACGTCATGCGGTGCGACGGGAATGTCTTCAGGGTACTTCACGGCTGCCACGTAGCTCGGTGGTGCTCGACGATCGCGCGTGCGTCATCGAGGTCAGGATCCGGCGAGTTGTCGAGTAGGTCCCCATCAGTTCGCAAAGGTCCATGACGCGGGAGGAGATGGGAGGGTCGTCCGATCGCTCTCGTTTCTGCCCAGGGGCGTGTGAGGCGCGGGCCCCCCACGAACCGTGGACGCAACATTGACGAGGCTGCGGAAAAGCACAAGCCCAGACGGACGCGACCGGAAGAGTCGCACTGCGTCATCGTGACGCGATGCGGCTTCGTACTACGGAACAAGGGGGAAACCAGAGCCTTGTCATGGGGCGGTGCGGCGGAATGGGCCGGGGGCTTGCCAATCGGTGCGAGGGGCCCAAGGTCCCGCTCATGCTTCAGCTGCGTAGGCGTATCAATCGAATCCCTGCCTTCACGTTTCACGGTTGCGTGGTTACCAAGCACCGCTCGAAGAGCTGCCGGGCTCTGTGCCGGCCGATCAACGGCATCGGAGCCTGTGGACGGATCGCCCCCCACAGCATGCTCAGCCGGATCCAGTTGAGCATCGCCGCCTACAAGCGCGAGATGGAGCGCAAGGCGCAAGAGGAAAGCTCGAGCTGACAGGGTTGCGTCAGCGCGACGCGTGACGCACCCGCGCTAAGGGCCGTTGACGAGTTGCTCTGCGAGCTGCTCGATCGTGAGCGGTGCGCTTCCCTCCGCCTTGTTGTTGACGAGGATCAACGCGACCTTGTCGAGCGCGCGCGCCATTTCGACGATCGAGGCGACCTGGCTTCGCATGTCGGGGTCGGGGTCGACGATGCGGTCGAAGGGAGTGAACTGCGACTTGCGTTCTTCGTACCGGGTCCCTGGGCGAAGCATGAGGCGGAGGACGACGAAGGGCGCGCTGTCGAGGGGAGCTACGGGAAGCTGCTCGGCGGGCATGGGCATGGAGGACCAGTAGTTGAAGACGTGGGCTGCGCCGTGCCGTCGGAGGACGTCCGCGTAGGCGGGGGTGAGCAACTCCTTGTTTCGGAGCTCGACGCAGAGGGGGAGTTCGCGCGTGGTCTGCCCAAGGAACGTGTCGAGGCGTTGTGCGAAGGTCTTGGGGGAGAGGCGGTAGGCGAGGGGCACGGGGGGGAACTCGAGGACGACGGCGGCGGTGTGATCGCGGAACGCGGACAGCAAGGGGGCCGCAACGACCTTGTGGAAGGCCGCGGCGTCGAGGAAGGACGGGTTGGGGGTGCCGCGGGGGGAGGTGCCGTGGCCGAGGTGCACGGGGGACGTGTACGAGGCAGGCGCCTTGAGGACGGTCGGGAACCCGGGCAACAGCTGTTCGGCGTAGCGCTCGAGGTCCTTGATCGGGATGGGGGCGTAATAGCCGCGGTCGATGCCGACGGTTCGGAGCAGCGGGTGACGGGTGTAGAGCCGCAGTCCTTCCTGTGCGAGGTAGGTCTGCGAATAGCCATCTTTCGGGAAGACGATGCCGCCCCAGCCCGGGAACGACCAGGAGCTCGTGCCCATCTTGACGTTCGCAGGGAGGCGCTGTGCGAGGGACGTGAGCGACCGGAAGCGACGCTCGAGCGCCTCGTCGTGCGCGTGGGGGTCTTCCGCGAAGAACAGGGATTGCTGCTGAGGGTGACGTGACACGTAGGAAGCTCTGACGACCTTCGGGCGGGGCGTCAAGCGGTCAGCCGCCCGCGGGCGGGGTCGACGTGACGAGGGGGAGCAGGTCCCGTATGCCGACGGCTGTGAAGTCGACGGCCCAGGCGGCGACGGTAAGGTCCAGCACGTGGGTGGCGTAGCGGCTGCCGCGCTCCCCGAAGAAGGCGTGGAAGCGGGGTGCGGATCGCATCATGACCCAAGCGATGGCGAGCGTGAGCCCGAGTGCCGCAAGCGTGGTCATGCGTCGCCACAGCTCCGTGGGCTCACCGCTGTAGAGGGTGACGGTTGCGATGGAGGCGATGCCGCACAGCAAGGGGAAGGCGAGGGGCGTGACGCCGAGGCCGAGCGCGCTCTCGCCGGGAGCGCCCAGGTAGCGAGCGAACCCCGTCTCGAGGGGGCGGTTGCGCACCATGCGCGGGATCACGATGCCGAGCAGCAGCAGCCCGCTGGCGATGCGAAACCCTCCGATGTTGATGTTGGACCGAAGGATGACGTGATTGCCGATCCACGCGGCGCTGAACAAGACCGCGCTGGCGACGAGCAGTGCCCGGTGCACCGCGAGCTTGCGCTGCTCCGCGGTCCATCCTCCCGTCATCATCGCCGTCAACGTGGTCGCGCGCAGCGGGTTGACCACGGCGAAGATCGACACGAAGCAGAGGATCCAGTACGTGATGATCTGGCGTGCATCCATGGGATCGCTCGTCGCTAGCCGTTCCACCCGACCAGCCGGGCCGCGAGCCACCAGAACGCTTGACCTTTCCGGTAGCAGTTGAAGCAGTGGGTGTGATTGCCGCTGCAGGCCGAGCACCGATCACTGCATGCCCCGCACGTGGGGGGCACGACCGGCGAGCAATCGTTGGCGCCACACCACGTCGTGCACCACTCGCACGCGTGGGTCCCGTTTGCGTGATAGGTCCCGTCGGGGGCGTGCAGCTCGATGTCCTCGAAGTCGAAGAGGACCTTTCCGTTCTCCTTGCAGTAGTCACGGATCTGCGCGTTGCGTTTGGCCATGTTGCGGTCCGGGTCGGCCCATGTCTGTGCGGGCCCAGTGAAATAGACGAAACGGACGTCTGGGTAGTCCGCCTCGAGCTTCTCCATCTTCGCGAGGTACTCGTTCGACACGAAGGCCGCGTCGACGTCGTCGGGCGAGCCCAGCCAGCTGCTCCAGGCCCACATCACGACGTTGCGGTCCTTGGCTGAAGAGCCTAGCTGTTCGCGTGTGGCGGGTTCCCAGAAGGGGAACTCGGGCCGCGGGTCGAGCGAGGAGATGAACTCTTGCAGGAACGAGTTTTCGTAGCTGTGGGTGGTGGGCCTGGCGCTGGCGAGGATGTCCATGCCGTTGACGAGCTGCTCGCCGTGGGAGAGGTGGCCGTAGAAGAATTTCAGCTCTTGCTTTGCCTTCTCGAGCACGGAAGCCGGGATCGTTTCGAAGGCGTTGGCGGCGGTGTGGTCGACCACGAAGGCGGTGGTGCTTGCTGCCGCGCCTCCTGTCCCGCCTTCGGCCGGGCTTCCGCCTTCGCCTGACGTGGCGCCCGATCCGGAGCTAGCACCGGCGCCGGAGTTGGCCCCGGTGCCGGTCGGACCGCTGCCCGCTCCCGAGCCGCCCGCGCATCCCAAAGCAAGAAATAATCCCGATAGTCCTAGCCGTACGGCATGGGTGTGCTTCATCCCGCTCCTCGTTGTTCGCCCGGGGCAACCTCACGCCGCACCCCCCGCGGGTCAAGCCGAAAGCCGCATGACCCCCACGGCGGGACCGAAGGTCGAGCGGGGGGAGGGGTTGTCACAGGGCGAGGTCTGCGCAAGGTGCGACGGATGGCACAAGGAAGAAGGTTGTTCCTGGCGATCGCGCTGGGGCTCGCGTGGGGATGCTCGGGGGACGAGGACGGTTCAGACGCCCGTGACGCTGGAGCGTCGGGAGCGGATGGCGGAGTCGATGCGAGCGCGGGTGGTTCGGGCAGCACAGGGGGAAGCGGGGAAACCGGTGGAACCGGAGGCACCGGCGGCGCGGGAGGAGCGAGCACGGGAGGAATGGGAGGCTCGAGCACGGGAGGAACGGGAGGCTCGAGCACGGGAGGAACGGGAGGCGCGAGCACGGGAGGAACGGGAGGCGCGAGCACGGGAGGAACGGGAGGCTCGAGCACGGGAGGAACGGGAGGAGCGAGCACGGGAGGAACGGGAGGAGCGAGCACGGGAGGAACGGGAGGCTCGAGCACGGGAGGAACGGGAGGAGCGAGCACGGGAGGAACGGGAGGAGCGAGCACGGGAGGAACGGGAGGCTCGAGCACGGGAGGAACGGGAGGCTCGAGCACGGGAGGAACGGGAGGCGCGAGCACGGGCGGCACGGGAGGCTCGAGCACGGGCGGCACCGGAGGAACAGGCGGTTCGACAGGCGGATCCCTCGTGTCCAATCACCACGCAGCAAACGCGTTTCCGTCCATCCCAGCGTCGTTCATCACGGCTGCGAAGCAGGACCTTCGCGTGTTCTACGGCCACCTCTCTCACGGTGAGCAAGTCCTCAACGGGATGCGGATGATCCACAGCCTGGAGGGGTCGACCTACGCCTTCACCTCGACGTTTCTTCAGGAGAACTACGACACGGTGCTCGAGATCCGCAACGGCGTGGACTGGGAGCCGATCGTTCGCAATCGCCTGAACAGCGCGAGCAACGACCGCAATGTGGTGATGTGGGCCTGGAGCAGCGGCATCGACGAGGTCACCGAGCCCTTCGTTGCCAGCAGTTATCTCGCGCGCATGGAGCAACTCGAGGCGGACTACCCAGGGGTCACGTTCGTGTACACCACGGGTTCCGCGCAGACCTGGCAGCACTCCGTGCCGACGCCTCCCGCGATGCAACGGAATAGGCAGATCCGGGACTACTGCGTCGCCAACGGCAAGGTCCTCCTCGACTTCGAGAGCGTTGACCTACATGCCCCTGACGGCACCTATCACCCGAGCGGCACCGACGCGTGTGAGTGGTGCACCTCGTGGTGCGCCACGCATTCGTGTCCCGGCAGCTCGTCTTGCGGCGCATGCGGGCAGCAGTGTCAGGAGTGCGAATCGTGGAATCACACGCACTGCTTCAACTGCTATCGCAAGGGACTTGCGTTCTGGTGGTTGATGGCGCGCTTGGCGGGATGGGATGGCTCGTGAGGTTCAGCACTCTCGGGACACGATGAACGCGCCGAGCTGAATGACAACGAAGATTCCGTCGAGGACTCCGACAGGCACCCACGCTGCCAGCGGCCGCCCTGCGCGCTCTTCCTGCGCCGCGGGCACCTCGAGGGTTCGCCTCCAGGCCAGGTAGATCACGAAGAAGGACAGGATCGGTCCAGCGATACCCGATGCTGTGGCGCTCAGGGAGAGCCAGTCATTCGTCGAACCCGGCGCGACCGTCAGCGGAGTTGCAAGGGCAGCCAGCCCAACCACGACGATGAGGCCAGCTCGTATGAATCCGGCCGAGCTTCCGATGGACCATCGCTCGCGGAGGCATCGCACGGCGGCGTGGAAGCAGAGAATGAGGTGCAGCAAGGAGGCGAAGACGACCACCACGGGCTGGTTCGTAGCACGGGCTCGCTGCGCCCACGCTCCGAACTTTGCGAGCAGGCCCGAACGCGTGGGCCGACAATCCCGGGCGTGAAGTTCGGAGAGGCGATGGTCTCGGTCCTTGACGATCGCACGCACGGATGTCACGTTCTGCCGGCTCTGATCAGGCGGCCCGCGAAGGCGGGCGCAGCCGGGCCCATGCAGGTTGGGCAGCAGGCACGGCCTGCGGGACAGGAATCCCGCGGGCCGTTCGCATTTCGTTGGTCCGCGGGCGAACCTCTCACCCGAAGGACGACGAATGCGCGAACACCCAACCTCGAGCTGTCCGCGGCCCACGAGATCGCGGACGCCATAGAGCGTGCGGTGGGCGCCGTCGTCCCCCGCGCGCGAACGATGGTCCACATGGAACCCAGGGACCCATTGAGCTCCATGCCCCAGGAGATCCAATCATGAACACACCGCAAAGCCCTGGCGCCCGCCACCTGGTGTGGGACGCCCCGGTTCGTCTTGCCCACGTGCTGCTCATTGCAGGCTTTTCGGGCGCCTATGCCATCGCCGAGACGAGTGATGAGGGACCGCTCTTCTCTCTGCACATGGTGCTCGGCCTTCTCCTCGTGGTGGTCGTCCTGTTTCGTGTCGTCTGGGGCATCGTGGGGACACGTCATGCCCGCTTCGCAGCCTTCGAATGGAGCCCGCGCGCGCTCGTGTCCTACGTCTCCGGTGTCGTGACGGGCCGAGGCTCACCCCGCGTCGGCCACAATCCTGCCACGAGCTACGCCACGGCCGCGGTGGTCCTTCTGGTGCTTGGGATCGGGGCGACGGGCGTCCTGATGACGTCCGGCGCGGGTGAAGCGTTCGAGGAGGTGCACGAGGCCCTCGTGGTCGCTCTGCTCGTGGTAGCGAGCTCGCACGTTGCCGGCGTGGCCTTGCACACGCTTCGACACGGGGACGACATCGTGTTGAGCATGATCGACGGCAAGAAGGCGATCGCGACGAAGGTCGACGCGACCCGCTCTGCGTGGGGAGCAGCCGTGGTGCTGCTGGGCCTTGCCGCCGGCACGATCGGACTTGGTCTTGCCGGCTACGACCCAGCCACGGGGGCGGTCGTGATTCCCGGCACCGGCTGGAGGCTGGGTGAGCCAGAGGGCGACGGCGCGGAGCATGGCGAGCAGCGCGACGACCGCCACGAAGACGACGATTGACCTCGTTGACCATGTGGCTTGCGTACGCGAGGCACATGGTCGCTCGGTTCACCATCCATCCCTCCGCATGTTGCCGCGGGCCCCAGCCCGTCCTAGACAAGATACGAACCTAGCTGGAGGCAACCCGTTGACCCGACGTGTGCTCATCACATCGTGCCTGCTGGCGCTCGCGCTCACCGCCTGCCGAAAGAACAAGGCCGGCGACGAGCCCGCGCCCCCCGTGGTCAAGCCCGTCGAGGGACAGGTCGTGTGGGTCGTGGACGACGGCGAACGTGTGGCGCGCAAGGCGGGCGCCGTGCCCTGGATGACCGGGGAGCGCAACGCCGTATGGAAGCCGGGTCAACCGGTGCGCCTGTTCGGCCTGCCCGGCGAAACGATCGCCTTCCAGGTCGTTGTCACCGCCGCCAAGGAGCGTATCGATGGGGTCACGGTCGACCTGCCCGCGCTCTCCGGTCCCGCGACGGTGAAGAACGACGACGGACCCGCGTTGTTCCGTCCGATCCAGCGGTTCGTCGTGCACGAGCTCGCGATGTCGCAACGCTCCGGCGGTAAGACGAAGGGAGAGTCCCTTGGATGGAAGGTCTCTTCGATGCCGGAGGACCCGTCGCGCGGCGGGACCATTCCCGACCCTCTCATCCCGGTCGAGCTCGCGCCCGCGTGGGCGGACTATCCGATGACGGTCAGTCCCGGGGAGCACCGCGTCGTCTGGGTGGACGTCACCCTGCCATCGAAAGGCCTTCCCGCCGGCGCGTACAAGGGAAACGTCGACGTGCGCACGCCGAAGGGTCCGCTTGCGGATATCGCCGTGGAGCTGGACGTGGGGCCGGTCGCGCTGCCCCACGCCGCGGTCGCGACCATGGTGTACGTGGAACCTGACCGGGGCATCACCGCACGGATGGGGAATCGCAAGGCGGTCGACCACCTCTTCCAGCTCATGCATCGGCACCACCTGTCCACCGTGTTCCCCATCACCGAGGAGAGCGATGTGCTCGCCTACCGCGGGGCGCTCACGGGGCAACTGTACACCCGGGAGCACGGGTACGACGGTCCGGGCGAGGGCAAGGGGGCGAGCGTCGTCGCGCTCGGCTCCTACGGTGGCTACGGCGAGCCGTTGGTGGACAAGCTCGGGACGATCCGCAGGACCCTCGAGGCGCTCGCAAACCTCGGTATTCGGGACGAGCCGGGCAAACGGGACATCTTCTTGTACGCGGCGGACGAGCAGTGCGACAGCCCCGTGGGCCCGGGGTGGCGCAAGCTGCTCGACGGCAGCGGGGACAAGACGCTCGCGTCCCTGCGGGTGGGGCACACGTGCTCGGAGCCACCGGCCAAGCAAGGGGTGGACTTGGTGATGATGATCGCGTCGGCCTACGACCCCGCGTTGGTCGATGCGGCGCGGTCGTCGGGCAAGCGAGTGTGGATCTACAACGGCGAGCTTCCGCACACCGGTGCCTTTCTCACGGACGCGTGGCATGCCTCGTTGCGGGCGAACGGCTGGATCCAGCAGAAACACGACATCGAGCGGTGGTTCTACTGGGAGTCGGTGTTCTGGACCGACGGCAACCGGGGCGGGCACGGGCCCTATGACCCGCTGCTCACGGCCGAGACGTTCCACAACGCGCACGGGGACCACTGCAACGGCGACGGGGTGCTGGTGTACCCGGGAAAGCAGGTGGTGGAGGGGTATCGCTCGCTGGGGTTCGAGGGGGTGATCCCGTCGATCCGGTTGAAGCAGTGGCGGCGCGGCATCAGCGATGCGGGGTACTTGCAGTTGGCGAGGGGGGTGGATCGGGCGGCGGCGGACCGGGTGATGGCGCGGGTGCTGCCCAGGGCGCTAAGGGAGGTGAAGGGGGGGAAGCCGTCGTGGCCGACGGAGGGGGCCGCGTGGACGGAGGCGCGCCGGGAGCTGTTCGAGGTGGTGAGGAGGTAGGACGGTTGCTGGCCGCAGATTCGGCAGAGAGCCGCAGATGGCTTTGGTTGTTGGTGCGCTGCGTTAGGTGAACGGGAGAGTCGGCCAGTCCGTGGGCGTGGTCGGGGACGGTTGGGGATATCGGGACATGCCTCGGGGCGTGGTCGGCCACGGTTGGGGGATATCGGGACATGCCTCGGGCGTGGTCGGGCAGGGTTGGGGGATATCGGGACATGCTTCGGGGCGTGGTCGGGCAGGGTTGGGGGATATCGGGACATGCCTCGGGCGTGGTCGGGCAGGGTTTGCGGACGTGCGGCCCATCCATCCACCTTGCCTTCTGTGCCTTCTGCGGTTGCTTCCAAGGACACGCGACGTTGACACCTCCACGGTGTCATGGGACGCAGTGCCCATGCGAAGATCCTGGCTCTCGGCACGGCTGGCTCTCCTCGTCGGGGTTGCGGTCCTCCCTGCCGCCGCCAACATCGCGGCCCCCCAGCACAATCCCTCCATCCTGCACGGCGCCGAGCCTTCGACCAAGACTCCCCTCGTCATCGACGGCGAGCGATTGCTGATCGAGTGTGTCGAGCGCGACGGTGAGCCAAGTTGTCAGTTCGAAGCGACCTACCGCGTGCGCAACCCCACGACCCAGACCTTGTGGGTGACGCCCGGCTTTCTGAGCGAACGTGTGGAGGACGTGACGATCTTTCTCGACGGCAAGCGGGCCGATCGGGAGCTGAGCGGGCCCGAAAGGCAAATGCTCGCGCCGCCCGCCCCTGTCGACCGTCTGACCCCCGATCAACCGACCTACGCGCAGCCGCCACCTGGACACCCCGACGCGGTCGAACCCGCCCCCGCCCCCGCCCCCGCCCCCGCCCCCGCCCCCGACGACAGGGACAGGGCGCGCATGGAGGGCCTGGTGGCGGGGCCCGTGCGGGGCATCGACCTCGAGGTGGCCCCCGGGGCGGTCCGTGAGCTCACGGCCCGCGGTCGTCTCACCCCAGGCGAGTACTGGGAGCCGCACGGGTACATCCTCATTCCGGCGCGAGATGCCCGGCACATGCTTCTTCGACCCGACTACCGGAGCGGTCTGTACACCTTCGAGTACTTCGTCGCGCCGATCCAGACCTGGGGATCGGTCGGTCCGATCGAGGTGATCGTGCGATACCCGGACACCTGGGAAGCTACCGTGCACGCCCCCGGGGCGAGGGGTGCTCGTCCGATCACGGGCGACCGATCCGAGATCCGCTTCACCACCGATGCGCGAGACATGTCCTCCCTGGTGGTCGGCTTCGAGCTGCCACGCGCCAACTTCCACCCGGGCGGTCCCATCGCGGGCATCGGTGGCGTGCTCGGGGACGCGGGGGGCTTCCGCATGCGGTTCGGTTGGGAGGTCAGCGAACCCGACTGGCTGTTGTACTCGCTCAGCGCAGACACGAACTTCGGCGACGAGCTGGTGGTCACCCCCATGGTCGAGGCGGCGACTCCCTGGGTGTTCGTCATCCCGTCGCTCGGCGCGGGCGTGGGCATGCCCTATCGGTGGAAACCGGACAAGGAGTTCGGCTTGCGGCTTCAAGCCACGGCCGCCTTCGGACCCCTGGCCTGGGTCACTTCCTTCGACTTCTATCCCGGCGTGGACAAGGACCGTCCCGACGACCGACAGGTCACCATGCTTTTCCAGCTCTCACTCTAAGGCGCTGGGAGGGGGAACGCTCGCCGACCCTTCGCGACGGGCCCGGATCTGGTCCTTCACGAGGAAGATCAGGTCCACGGAGGTCTCGTGCGCCAGCAGCAAGGCGGCAGGGATGTACACGATGGCGCCGGCGATGACCTCGACGAGGAAGCCCAGGCCCCGCACATCCACGCCGTAGTTCGTCCAGAGCCAGCGTGCGCCCAGAACCGCCCCCACCATAGGCAAGCACGCCACGAGCGGGGGCGTGCACGCGCGCGCGAAGTCCATCAAGGGGATGGCGTCCTTGCGCCGGATGACCCACATGCCGGCGAAGGCGTGGAAGAGGAAGCCCACGCTCACGCCCACGCAAGCCCAGAGCGGTCCCATCTGCCCGAACAGGGCCACGGAGGCGAGAAGAACCACGACCTTCATGATGCCGATGATCATGACGGTGCGAGGCCGGTCGCACGCCTGCAGGTAGCTCATGATCGTCCAGCCGACCGGTCGCACCACGGCCAGCCCCGAGAGGATGGCGAGCATGGGGCCGACGGACCACCACTCCTCGGGGAGGATCGTCTTGATGAGGGTGTCGGCGGTGGCGCCGAGGCCTGTGGCGAGGGGAAAAATGATCACCGACAGCAGGGCCGTGGACCGTATGAGCGCCTTGCGCCGCTCGCTCTCCTCCATCTGCGCGAACGACGGAAGCAGGACGTCGCCGATCTGCTCGCCGACCTGGACGGCGGGGATGTCGGCTAGGTTGTAGGCCTTGTCGTAGGCGCCGGTGGCGGCGGGGCCGAACAGCTTGGCGAAGACGAGGGTGTCCACGTTGCGGGACGCGTAGGAGGACAGGCCTGCGATCGAGATCGGAATGCCGAAGCGGAAGATGGCGCGAGCGGTCGTCCAGGACCACTTGGCAGGGGTGAGCCACACCTTCCGATTCGACGACACGGCGTTGTAGCTGAACATGAACGCGTACTTCGCGATGTTCGCGTACACCATGCTCAGACCGATGGTCTCGGGGGCGAAGCCGACCCGGGTCCATACCATCGCGAGTCCAATGACCGCCACCGTGTACAGCACCTCGGCCAGGCCACGGGCGAGGCCGACCGGCCGGAAGTTCAGCTCGCGCGTGAGCACACGCTCCGGGATGATGTGGAGGCGTTCGAACAGAACCGCCACCACCAACCCTGGCACGTAGGCCATCAACCCGGGCAAGTTGAAGAACGCGGACCACACGTAGGCGACCGGGATGGACGCCAGAATGGCCGGGATACCGATGGCCAGGTGAAGCACGGTGGCGTGCCACACGACGTCGGGGGGTTCCTTCGGCTTCGCAGCCACGAACTGGCCGATGCCGAACGTGGTGAACTCGTGCGAGAGCACCACGAGGATGTAGGCGACCTTCACCTCACCCGCGATTTCGGGGGAAATGAAGTAGGTGACCACGATGGTCCCCACGGCCCCGATGATGCGCGAGCCAATGCTCGTGAAGACCGTCCAGGCGGCCCCCCCCACGGTCCTTCGGATGATACTGGCTTGGGAAGCCATGGATGGCTGTATACCCGACTTGCTCTCGCGATTGCGACCTTTCCTGCGCGGCGTTAGGCTCCCCCGATGAAACGTCGGATCGGCCGGATGGCCTTCTGGGGGGTGTCGTCGGTGCTCGTGTCCACGGCTGTGCAAGCCGCGGACATCCACGTCGATGCGCGCAATGCGGGCAAGGAGAACGGCAGTCCGGCCGGGCCCTATCGGACCCTGGGGGCGGCGGTGAAGGCCGCGGGGGCCGGAGATCGCATCAAGGTGGCCGTCGGCTCGTACGCGGAGAACCTGCACCTCAAGAAAGACCTGACCATCGAGGGCGGGTTCGTGGGCGCCACCGCCGAGGTCTACGCCGCGGGAAGCCCCGGCGACTTCTCCAAGAGCGACCCCTCCAAGCACGAATCGGAGGTTCGCGGAAACGCCGATGCTCCCGTCGTCTTCGCGGACGGCACCATCGAAACAACCCTCGATGGCCTCGTGCTCAAGGGCGGCAAGAGCGGCGTCGAGTCCGCAGCCTATCCCGAGGAGAAGGCCCGACTCATCGTTCGACGCTCGCGTATCGAAGGCAATGGCAACCCCTCCGTCGTGGGCGGCGGCATCCGGGCCAAGTCCGAGCTTCTCGTGGAAGACAGCGTGGTGCGGGGCAACCTCGGCGACCGCGGCTCGGGCATCGCCTCCGGCCCGGCCCGCGCGGTCATCCTGCGCACCGTCATCGAGGGCAATACCTCCCACGGGGACCACGGCGGAGGCCTGTACGCCGCCGGACCCGTCGAGGTCGTGGGGTGCCTGGTCCGCGACAACACCGTGGGCAAGACGGCCGGCTACGGATGGGGTGGCGGACTCATGTTCTTCAACGAAGGCACCAAGGCCACCGTCGCTGACACCGAGGTTCGCGGCAACTTCTCCCCCACCAAGGGCAGCGGCGTGTTCGTGGACGATGGCGCCGAGGCCACCCTGCGCAACGTGATCATCGTCAGCAACCGCTGTTCCAAGGAAGGGGGCGCGCTCTACGTCGACGGCGCCACCGAGCAGAAGGGCTCCAAGGCTTGGCTGGTGAACGTGACCATTGCAGGACACGATTGCGGCGACACAGCCTACGGCAACGCCGTCGTGATGGAGCGGGCCTCGACGCTCGATGTCGTGAGCAGCATCTTCTGGAACAACGGGCCACGCGACACCAGCGTGCAGCCCGGCAACACGCTCACGGTTCGGTACTCCAACGCCCGAGAGAAGCTCCCGGGCACGGGCAACCTGAGCACGGACCCGCTGTTCGCTTCCCCCGAAGACGGGGACTTTCGGCTCAAGAACAAGGCGGGGCGGTGGGACCCCGCGCGCAAGGCTTGCGTGAAGGATGACGTCAACAGCCCGTGCGTGGACACGGGGGACCCGGCGGGGGCCTACGATCGCGAGCCGCAGCCGAACGGCGGGCGGGTGGACATGGGCGCCTACGGCAATTCGCCCCTCGCGGGGTGTGCCTCGCAGCAGTCTCTAGCCCAGGTGGCCGCCGCACCGGGCTCGGGCGCACCTTCTCTCGGACCTTCGCGGTCCGGGGCCGCGCGAGGGCGATGCGGATGCGATGTGCCGGGGTCGGCGGGGGGCCACGTGGGTTGGCTGCTGGGGGGAGCGCTTCTGTCCTGGGCGGCGCTGCGCGGGCGTCGCAAAGACGCGGGCCTCGACGGCACCTGAGCTCGGGGCTAGATTCCTTCTTGATGAGAGCTTCCCTTCCCTTCGCGTCGGTGACGGCGCTCCTGCTCGCTTGTAGCTCCGCCCAGGCGGGCGACGTCCACGTGGATGCGCGCAACCCCGGCTCTCAGGACGGGAGCGCGGTACGTCCCTACCGCACCGTCCAGGGGGCGGTGTCCGCGGCGCAGGGAGGCGACCGGATCAAGATCGCGACCGGCACCTACCAGGAGAGCGTTAGCGTCAGCAACAAGGGCCTGACCTTCGAAGGCGGCTACCCGGGGGCTTCCCAATCCACGTACGAGAGCGGCGGTTCCGGCGACTTCGCAGCCGCCGACCCCGGTGCCCACCCCACCGCCCTGCAAGGCTCTTCCGGTTCCGCCGTGCTGAGCGTCTCGGGCACAGTGCAGACTACGGTCGATGGCCTGATAATCCGCGGTGGCGGCAACGGCATCCGCGCCGCGGGATATCCCGAGCTCAGCGCCACCTTGACCGTGCGCCGGTCGCTCATCGAGAACAACGGGAGCCCGTCGGTGTTCGGGGGCGGCATCAGCGCCGAAACCGCTCTCGTGGTCGAAGACAGCGTCATTCGCGGAAACGTGGGGGAGCGAGGCAGCGGTATCTCCGCACGCAAGGCCAGCTTGCGGATCGTGCGCAGCCTGGTGGAGGACAACGTCTCCCACGGGGACCACGGCGGTGGGATCTATGCCGCCGGCGACGTCGAGATTGTGGGTTGCATCGTGCGAAACAACCGTGTGGGGGAAGGGGTGGGCTACGGCTGGGGTGGCGGCATCATCGTGTTCAACACCGGCACGTACGCCACCATCGCCGACACCGAGGTCACCGGAAACTATGCCCCCAACAAGGGCAGCGGCGTGTTCGTGGACGACGGCGCGCAGGCGATGATCCGCAACGTGCTCGTCGCGGACAACGAGTGCAGCGATGACGGGGGAGCGGTCTACGTCGACGGGGCGGACGGGCAGAACGGGTCGCAGGCCACGCTCATCAACGTGACCGTGGCGGGGCACGACTGCAGCAGCGGCGGGGGCAACGCGCTGCTGCTCCAGCAGGCGTCCCAGGTGACGGTCGAGAGCAGCATTTTCTGGGACAACGGGGCGAAGGACGTGACGGTGGAGCCCGGCAACTCGCTTACGGTGCGGTACACGAACAGCCGTGACAGCCTTTCGGGGGAGGGGAACCTGAGCGTGGACCCGCTGTTCGCGAACCCGGCCGCGGGGTTCTATCAACTCAAGAATGAGGCGGGGAGGTGGGACCCTGCCACGGAGGCGTGCGTCTTCGATTCCGTGACCAGCCCGTGCGTGAACGCTGGCGACCCTACCGGTGCGTACGACCGGGAGCCGGAACCCAACGGCGGACGTGTGGACATGGGAGCGTACGGCAACTCTGTGTCCGCGGGGTGTGCGGCCAGTGGCGGGGGTGGGTTCGGGGGGATGGGTGGCATCGCCGGATCAGGTGGCACGGGAGGTGTTGCTGGGTCAGGTGGCACAGGCGGATACGGCGGCGCGACGGGTGGGTCCGGCGGGGCTGGCTCAGGCGGGGTTGCCGGAGGGGAAACGGGCGGTGCGGGCTCCACGGCAGGCGCGGGCGGGTCCACGGCAGGTGCGGGAGGCTCCGTCGGCGGTGCGGGCGGGACCACGGGGGGCGGAGCCGGCGCGAGCACCGGGGGCGCCTTCTGGGCGAGCAGCAACGACGATGACGGTGGGTGCGGGTGCAGGCATGCCGGCAGCGGCAAGAGCGGGGGCCTGTTTGCGTTGGTCGCGCTGGGGCTCTCGGTGCTGGTTCGGGTCCGCAGAGGTCGGCGGGCGAGCGTCTGAACAGGTTCACGTGTCGAGACAGCGGTAGTTGGAGACCGACAGCCCGCGGGTCATGACGTTGCACCCCTCCCGGCATCCGGCCGTGTGGGCCTGGCCGCGCCCCCGTGACCGGCCCTCACAACCCGAGCTCGGCCCGCTTGCGCTCGATGTACGCCGTCATCGCGTCGATCGTGTCGAAGTTCTCCGGAGTGGCGTCGTCGTTGTCCACGGAGAAGCCGAAGTTGTCCTCGATGAAGAGGATGATCTCGAGCATGCCCGCGGAGTCCACGATGTGAGCTCTCTCGAGGGATGTGTCGTTCTGCAGGGACTCGGGGTCGCTCCCGTCCAGGAAGGTCGTGAGGATGAAGCTGCGAATCTGGTCGCGGATGGTGCTCATGGGCTCGGTGTCTCCCAACCTCGGAGGTCAGACGATGTCAGCGGACGCTTTCCTCGCGCGGGACACCTTGCAGAGGCCGTCGAATACGACGATCTCTGCGGGGGTTTCGTGCCCGAGGAACAACAGTGGGCTCGCAGAGTAACAGTAGGCCCCGGCGCTGAGAATCCCCACGAGATCGTCGATCTCGAGGCGAGGCAGGGTGATGTTGCGCGCCATGGAATCCATGGGCGTGCACAGGGGACCCACGAGCTCTTGCGCCAGCGGCTCGGCCTCCGCGCGCGAGAGGTTGACCACCGGGTAGTTCTTCTTGACGAGCTGGCCGAAGAACCCCGTGGCGGGGAAGCAGTGGTGCATCCCGCCGTCGAGCACCACGAAGCGCTTGCCGCGGGTCTGCTTCACGTCCACCACCCGTGATACGTAAATGCCGAAGGTGCCAACGAGGAAGCGGCCGAGCTCGAGGATGAACCGCGTGTCCTTCAGGCGAGGATACTCCGCGCGCGCCTGACGGAGCGCCTGGCCGACCTCCGAAGCCAGCTGGTCCACGTCGATCTCCTCTTGCCCCGCGAAGTACGGCACACCGAACCCGCCGCCGAGGTTGACGTGCGACGGTCTCAGGTCGTGCTGCTCGCTCAAGCGGCTGGCGATCGACAGGGTTTGGCGGATGTTCTCGACGATGCCACTGATCTCGAGGCACTGGGTGCCGGAGAAGATGTGGATGCCGTCGAGGCGCACGCCCTTGGTCTTTTTGGCTTCCTCGAACAGGGGGGGAGCGTCCTCCTCGGCGGTGCCGAACTGGGAGGGAGTGCCCCCCATCTTCATGGTGAATTCCTTGGGCGTGAACTGGGGATTGATGCGCAGGGAGATGGTGGCGGTCTTGCCGAGCTCCGTGGCGACCTTGGAGGCGCGCCGGAGCTCTGTGGGCGACTCGATGCTCAGCAAACGCACTTGCCTGTCGATCGCGATCCGCAGGTCGTGCTCGGTCTTTCCCGGGCCGGCGAAGCTCATCGCCGCCGGGTCGTGCCCCGCGGCCACCGCCATCTCGATCTCCCCCGCGGAGGACACGTCGAGCCCAGCCACCTGGCCGAGAAACGCGCGCAACACGTCGGGGTTCGCGTTGGCCTTCATGGCGAAGAACACGTCCACGCCTTCGGGCAAGCCGGCCTTCAACCGTCGCAGGTGCGTCAGGGCCTGGTCGAGGTCGTACAGGTAAAATGGCGTCCCGAAGTCCTTCGCGATCGCCGCCAGGTCGATGCTGTCGAGCTTCATTGCCTCAGAGCCTTGGTCTTGCGGCAGGTCTGCGTCAAGTCGAGGGGGGGATTCGGTCCTTCTCCGACTCGGCTGGGGTCATGCGCTTGACCACCCGCGCCGGGTTGCCCATCACGACCGAGTCGGGAGGAATGTTGGTGCGCACCACGCTGCCGGCGCCGATGACCGAGCGCGCCCCGATCCGTACCCCCTTGAGGATCATGCAGTCCCGCGAGATCTGCACGTTGTCCTCGATGATGACGGGCCCGATGTCGTCGTCGGACGCGGGCACGGTCCAGATCGGCTGCTGGGGGTTGTAGTGGGAGTGGCCTTCGGTGTCCGCGATGTAGGTGTTGCCGCCGATGGCGACGAAGTCCCCGATTTCGATGCGATCGGCCACCGCGAAGGTGGTCCAGTGCCCGAGGAATACCCCGTTGCCGATCTTGAGCACGGGCGACCGCTTGGAGTTGCCCTTGATGGCGATCTCGCCGGAGATGCGGATGTCGCTGCCCAGCTCGATACGCGGACAGGCCGTGATGTAGGGGATGCGGTCGACGGAGATCCTCTCTCCGTAGACGGCGCACTTGGACAGGAACAGGGGCGTGGCCACGAGGGAGCGGCGGGCCCACTCGTAGGCTTCACGGGCGGACCAGTGCGTGTCGAAGGCCAGCTCGAAGAGCCAACGGTTCGTGTCGTTGGGAGCGACGGAATGGAAGATGAGCTCCTTGGCGTACGGCTTGACGTGGCGCAGTACGGAGGAGAGGCCGCGGCTCGAAGCTTTCTCGTTCATGGCGACACTAGCGTTGTGGTTGCGTGATGCGGGTGGGGTTGGTGACGAACTGGGAGAGGAACTCGAGGACCTCGCCGATGGCTTGCTCGCGGGTCCTGGGGGGCACGAAGCAGGGCGGTATGGACAGGCGCTTCTTGCGATCGGCTCCGGGGGGAGGACAGCACTTCTCGAGCCACGTCTTGATGCCTTCGGCCAGCTCGTCGACCCGCTCCGGCGCCACGAGCAGGCCCTTGCCCCGGCCCATGATCTCGGGAATGCCGCCCACCTGGGAGGCGACCCATGGCAGGTTGCACGCAGAGGCTTCGAGCAGGACATTGGGCACGCCTTCGGATCGGCTCGGCAACACGAACAGGTCCGCGGCTTGGTACCACTGAGGCAGACGGTACTGGTCGATGGAGCCGAGGAACTGCGCCCTTTCCCCAAGCCCGAGGTTGGCTGCCTGCTGCTTCAACTGCTCGCGCAGCGGACCGTCCCCGATCAGGTACAGCCTCACGGGTGTGCCGTCCGCGATGACCTTGGCAACGGCCGGCAGCAGGATGTCGACGGCCTTCACGGGGAGCAGGTTCCCGATGAACAAGAGCACGGGTTCGTCCGTGTCGGGGACGCCGACGAACGACCGCGCCATGGCCTTGTCCCCCGGGCGGAAGTGCGCCAAGTCGATGCCGTCGTACACCACCCGGGTCTTCCCAGGACTCACCCCGAGCTTCGCGACGGACTCCGCCAAGTCCTGGCTGACCGCGAGGATGCCGTCGGCTCCGGTAAGCGCCTGGATGGTCCCACGGCGCCGCGACGGAAACTGATCGACGAGCTTCACGTCCGAGCCGTGCACTTGCAGGACGACGGGCAAGTGGACCGACCTTGCCAGGCGAACCACCGCCAAGCCGTCGGGGTACGCCCAGGAGCCGAAGACGATGTCGGGGCGGAAGACCGCGACCTCGCGGTAGAACGTGGGTGCGATCGACTGTTGGTAGAACCTGGCGTAAAGCCGTCGTGCGATGCGCGGTGTGTAGTAGTAGCGAGGGTGAAAGACGGTGAGCCCATCGAGGTTGACCCTGCGGTCGGAGGGAAGGGGGCCCTTGCCGGAACGTCGCGCTTGCAGTTCGTCCATCCATGCGATGGGGGCGATGACCTCGACGGGGACTCGCGTACCGAGGATGCGCAACTGGTGCCGCTTGAAGGTGGCGCGGTGGGGCTGGTAGGGGTTCGGGTACAGGTTGGTGATGGCAAGGATCCGCATCACGGATCTCCTCGGTCGGGCTCGACGGCGAGCACGCGTTCGTACCGTTCTCGGTAGGCGTCTGCCATGCGATCGAGCGAGTAGTGCTCGAGAACCTTGGCTCGTCCCCGCTCCCCCATCTGTCGCGCCTTGTCTGGTTTTCGGAGGCACCATCGGAGCGCACCGGCGATGGCGTCCACGTTTCCCGACGGGACCAAGCGGCCGTGGATGCCGTGGGTGACCACGTTGGGCAGCCCGCCCACCGCGGTGCACACGGCGGGCTTGCCCGCGCACCAGGCCTCGAGCAAGGAAACGGGCAGCCCTTCGGACCGGCTCGTCAGGGCGAACACATCCATGGCGCGATAGTACGCCTCGGGTTGGCTCTGGAACCCCGTGAGGTGGATTCTGTCCGCCAGCCCCAGCGAACTTGCTTGCTGCTCGAGCTTGCCTCGCTCCGGCCCATCGCCGACGAGGAGCAAGTGGCAGCCCGGAACGTCCCGGGCGACCTGCGCGAAGGCTTCCAGCAGCAGGTCCTGCCGCTTCACCTCGTCCAGGCGGCCGACGGTCCCGATCACGGAGGCATGCCTTGGAATGGACCACTGCTCTCGCAGTTGGTCGGGCGACGGCATCCCTTGGGGTTCGTCGGTTCGAATGCCGTTGAGGACCACGTCCAGCAGGTGGCTGGGCACGGTGCGAAACAGGCGCATGGTGGTGGCGATCTCGGGGGACACGCAGCAGAAGCGGCCGAGCCACCGCGAGGTCTGGTGGTAGAACAGCCGGAGCTTGGCGATGTTCCAGGCCCGCGCCGCCCGGGCGAAGGGGTCCCCGTGCTCGGTGTGCACCAGGGGGATGCGGAACGATCCGGCGACCTGGCCGAGGTACCAGGCCGGTCCGATCTGGTGGGTGTGAACCACGTGGGGACGCAAGGACCCGAGGAGCGACGCGGCGGTGGGCAGGATCTCAGGTCGCCTGCCCGCCGGCTTGTGGAGGCAGTGAATCGTGGCGCCTGCCTCCCGGGCCATGTCGGCGAGCCCGCCTTCCTTCTCGAGACAGATCACGCTCACCCGGTCCCCACGACGGACACCGATGCGCACGAGATCCAGCACGATGCGCTCCAGCCCGCCCACGTCCAGGGACAGGACCGCATGCGCCACGTGCAGAGGCCGGCTCACGCTCGCGATCACCAGCAGATGCCGTCGTACCCGGCGAGGTGTTCGATGCCCGGCAAGCGAACGAGGTCGATGACCTTGACCTCGGGGCCGACGTTGCGGAGCGCCTCGACGTACTCCTTTTCCTTCTTGCTCACGATGATGACCTCGGCGCCGGTGATGACGTCGGCGAGGTTCGAGCGCATCAGGGAGGAGATGTGCGGGATTTCCTTTTCGATGTAGCCCTTGTTCGCGCCGAACAGGCGAGCGAGCTCGACGTCGCGGTCGTAGATGGACAGCTTGATGCCCTTGCCGATGAGGGTCTCGATGAGGCTGACCATGGGGCTCTCGCGAAGATCGTCGGTACCGCTCTTGAAGCTCATGCCGAGGACGCCGACGTTCTTTTTGCCGGACTGCAGGACCATGTCCGCGGCGATCTCGATCTGGACGCGGTTGGAGAGGTTGAGGGAGCTGAGCAGGGGCGTCTCGACGTCGACGCTCTTGGCCTTGTAGGCGATGGCGCGGACGTCCTTGGGCAAGCAGGATCCGCCGAAGGCGAAGCCGGGTTTCAGGTAGTAGGGGGAGAGGTTGAGCTTGGTGTCCTTGCAGAAGGCTTCCATGACGGGGTGGCTGTCGACGCCGATCTTCTTGCAGATGTTGCCGATCTCGTTGGCGAAGACGACCTTGACGGCATGGAAGGAGTTGCAGGCGTACTTGACCATCTCGGCTTCGCGCACCCGGACGACGTACAGGGGGGCGGTGAGGTGGGAGTACAGCTCCTTGAGGGGAGCGGCAGCCGCCTCGTCGTCCGCGCCGATGAGGGTGAAGGGCGGGTTGTCGAAGTCGTAGATGGAGGTGCCTTCGCGGAGGAACTCGGGGTTGATGACGACGCCGAAGTCTTTGCCCGCCTTCTTGCCGGAGTGCTTCTCGAGGGTGGGGATGACGGTCTCGTGGATGGTGCCGGGGAGCATGGTGCTCCGCATGGCGACCACGTGGTAAGAGGACTTCTTCGCCAGCGCCTCGGCGACATGCTCGCAGACGCGGCGGATGTAGGTCAGGTCGAGGCTGCCGTTGTGCTGTCCTGGGGTGCCGACGCATACGAGGGAGACGTCGGTGGCGAGGACGGCGGCGGTGGCGTCGGTAGAGGCGCGCAGGTTGCCCGCCTTCACGGCTTCGGAGATGAACTCCTCGATGCCGGGCTCGACGATGGGGCTCTTGCCGTTGGTGATGATGTCGACCTTGACCTGGTTGACGTCGGCGCCCAAGACTTCATGCCCGCGCTTCGCGAAGCACGCAGCCGAGACGCATCCCACGTAGCCGAGCCCGAGAACCGAGATTTTCATCTTGTCTCCTTGCGGTGATGCGTTCGCGCATGCTTGTCGCGCGCCCGCTCCATGATGCGGACGAGGGCTCTTGTGGCCCCGTCCCAGCCAAAACGTTCGACCACGGCCTTGCGGGAATCGCGCTCGATTTGCTCCCGGGCAGGGTCGTCGTTCATCAAGCGGACGACCTCGTCCGCGAAGCGTCCCGGGTCGTCGGCGAGCACGATCTCCTTGCCATTCTCGAGGGGAAGCCCCTCGGCCCCGATGGTCGTGGACACGACCGCCCGGGCCATGCCCATGGCCTCGTAGATCTTGATGCGGGTGCCGCCCCCGACACGGATCGGGACGATGTACACCGCGGACCGGTCGATGTACGGGCGCACGTCGTCGACGCGTCCCGTCAGCACGATCTTCGGCTCGCGCTTGGCGAGGGCCTGGAGCTTGGGGGTGGGGTTGCGCCCCACCACGGTGACCTTGACCTCGGGGACCCGCGACGCGATGCGCGGCAGGATCTCCTCCGCGAAGTACAGGATGGCGTCCTCGTTGGGCATCCAGTCCATCGACCCGGTGAACACGAGGTCATGAGCGTCTCGCGGGAGCTTGCCCACAGTGCCCTCGGCCATAGGGCTGAAGAAGTCGAAGTCGACCCCGGTGGGGACCGCGAAGACGTCGCGCACGCGGAACCGCTTGCGAATCGCTTCCGCATCCTGCTCGGACACCGCCGCCACTGCGTCGTACCGCTTGCACAACACGTGCTCGTAGGCGCGCATCTTCAGGTACTGGCCGAGGAAGTAGCCCTTCTTCACCGGGTTCTCCTCGTTGCGGTAGGTGCGCTCCCACAGCACCGTCTCCACGTTGTGCTCGAACAGCACCGTGGCAGCACGCAGCTTGCGCGGCACGTTCGCGCTCGGCGTGAGGAAGTCACACACGAGCACGTCATAGGCGCCCCGCCTGTCGGCCTTCGCGATGAGCTTGCGCATCTCGGGCTGCTTGTACTTCTGGATCACGTAGGGCAGGGGTGAGGCGAGGTTCTTGGCGAGATCGACGTAAAATCCAGGGGAAAACCGCTTCGGCTCGCTCCAGGGCACCGTCTCGAGGTGGTGGCAGTACTCGCTGGCTCGCTCCCTGGCGTCCGGTGCGTCCGTGGGGCTCGACAGGCACAGGTACGTGACCTCGTGCCCACGCATCAGATGCCGCAGCATCTCGAACGTTCGGATCTTCCCGCCCTTGTCGACCGGATGAAGAAGCTCGCTCTTGACCCAGAGAACCTTCACGGCTCCCTCCAGAAGGGTTGGGACGCTATCACGAGGGCTCGCCGCCCCTCAACCGCAAACCAGAACGCGCGCGTCATCGCAAGTCCGTCTTCTTGATCTTGCCCGTGGTCGTCTTGGGCAGGTCGGGCACGATCTCGATGTACTTGGGCACCATGAAGGACTCGAGCCGGGCCTTGGCCTCTGTGAGAATGAGCTTCTGGGTCAGCTCCACCCCCATCTCCGGCACCACGAACGCCTTCACCGCTTGTCCGAAGATCTCGTCCGGCACACCAATGACCGCGACCTCCTTGACCCCGGGGATGTGCACCAGCGCATTCTCCACTTCCTTCGGTGCAACCTTCTCGCCCCGGGACTTGATCACGTCGTCCATGCGGCCCACGAAGTACAAGTACCCTTCCTCGTCCATCTTGCAGTAGTCGCCCGTGTACAGGACGTACTCCCCGGGCAAGGGGCCGGGCTTGAGCTTCTTGGCCGTCTGCTCGGGCTTCTCCCAGTAGCCGCGCATCACCGTGGCGCCGCGGATCACCAGTTGGCCCACCTCGTTCGGGCCCACCTTGCGGTCCTGCTCGTCCACGATCCACATCTCCGTGTTCGGGATCGCGATGCCCACGCTCGTCATCTTGCGGTGGATGTCCTCGGGGGGCAGGTACGTGCAGCGCTTGCACTCGGTCAGACCGTACATCGAGAAGATGCGCGCCTTCGGGAACAGATCGAGCAACATCTCGATGTGCTTGACCGGCAACGCCGCCGCCGTGTTCGTCACGTAGCGGATCGACGAGAAGTCGTACTCGCGAAGGTTCTTGTTCTCGCTGAGGATCGCGAAGATGGTCGGTACGCCCGGGAAGCCCGTGACCTGCTCCTCCACCATGGTCTTGAGCACCTGCGCCGGGTACGTGAAGGACCGCTCGAGCACCATGCGCGCCCCCACGCGGAAGGTCATGAGCATCTGGTACAGCCCGTAGTCGAAGGATAGCGGGAGCACGCAGAGCACCACGTCGTCCTCTCGCATGCCGAGGTAGGTGGAGACCGAGAGACCTGCCGTGAGCATGTTGCGGTGCGTGAGCATCACGCCCTTCGGGTCTCCCGTGCTGCCCGACGTGTAGATGATCGCGGCCAGGTCGATGTCGAGGCACGTGCGCGGGGGGGGCGCGTGCGTGTCGCCCGAGGCGACGGCCTCGTCGAAGCTCATGGTCGTGGGGCCCGCTTCGAGGGGGGACAGGGGCTTTCCTGCCACGATGAGAGCCTTGAGGTGCTTGGAGTCCGCCGCGATGGGGCCGAAAACCCGCGAGAGGATCCCGTCGGCGATGAGGGCCGTGGCGCGGCAGTCGTCGAGCAAGTAGCGCAGCTTGTCGCCCTTGGTGAGGGGGTTAACCACGGTGACGACGGCGTTGGCCTTGAGCACGGCCCAGAAGGCGACCACGCACTCGATGCTGTTGTCGGCGAAGATGACGACGCGATCGCCGCGGGCGACGCCGCTTCGCGCGAGGGTGTGGGCGAGGGCGTTGGAGCGCGCGTCGAGGTCGGCGTAGGTGGTGCGCTGCTTGTCGCAGACGAGGGCGACCTTGTCGGCGAGGCGGGCGGCGCTGTGGATGAGAAAGTCGTGAAGCAGAGGAATGGCGTGTTGCATGTCCGTGAGCTCCCTTTCGCGGTGGGCGAGCCTACACCGAACGGGGCGCGGAGACTGCCGGAGTCTGCATCAAGCGTGCGAAAGAACTAGGAACCGCGAACACGGGAATGCGAACACGGAAGGTAGAATGCCCACGAAGGTCCGTCAATCTGGATGGCTGTCACTCAACGAACTCCCAGTGCCATGGCTCGTCGATGGTGCGGTTCTGGGCAAACCCGAACGTGCGGCCGTGCCGTTCGAGCCAGCGAAAGCACCACGACCCTTTCCACGCGGAAAGGTACTTGCCCGTCGGGCCCACGAACGCGCCCTTGCTCGTGACGCAGGCGAAGTCGATCGCGGTTCCCTGGTTGTGAAAGCTGTACCCTGGCGACGCCGTCCGTCCCGCGTAGAGCGTGGCGAGCAGCAACACCGCCTCCGGACCATGCTCTCCGCTCGGAAGGGCCTCCCGCTGCCGCGCCGTTTCCCGATAGCGCGAGGGGAAGTGGTACTCCCAGATCTCCAGCTGGGTTTCGGGGGAACGATAGCCAAAGACCACCTGCAGGTTCCCCCGCGGAGGCTTGGCCGCGCGGGCTGCCGCGAGCAAGCCGCGACACGCTTCTGCCGCGTCCGTTCGCGCCGTACTCTCGTCCTCGATCGGGGCGATGCCTCCGACCACGGAGACTGGCTGCCTCTTCTGCGCCGCACGCCAGCGTTGCACGTCGTACACGCGCATCATGAACGCCCGCTGTTCGGGCGTGGACCCGGGCCAGCGCAGCCAACACGCGGGAGGCAAGGATGCCTCGGGTTCTCCTGCCAGCGAGGGAAAGGCTCTCACCCACGCGCTTCGGGTCTTCGCATCCAGGATGCCGTCGGCCGAAAGCCCCGGGACGGACGCCTGCACCGCGCGCTGAAACCAAGCGATACGCTGGACAGCGTCCTCGAGGCTCGCGTCGGTGGACGCTCCCAGGACGGTCGCGGCCTTCCGACTCAACGCCTTGTCGCATTCGTTCGAGGCGCGCGCGACCTGGGCACGCGTCAGCAGGCTTGGCCCTGGTTGCGTTGGGCCCGGAATGCAAGTGCGTGCGGGCTTGGGTGGGTGCGACGACCCGACTGCAGGCGCCGCAGAGGCTGGGGAGGCGGCGACTGGCGCTCGGGCGGACGAAGCGGCCGGCTCCGCCACCGGGGCCGGACGGTCACAGCCAAGCACGGCCAGCCAGATCGCGATTCGGCGCACCACCACAAGCTCCTAGCACGAACGACTTTCGCGGGTCGCTCCCGTTCGGATGGTGGCCTGCCGCCGGCTCCAAGGAGTAGCGTTTCGTCATGCGCTACCCGCTTCTGATTGTCGCCGTTCCGTTTTCGCTCTTCGCATGCTCGCGGTCGGGTTCCGAGCACCGTGGTTTTTCGAACACGGGGGACCCGATCGTGCAAATCGCGGCGGCGCGGGACCTGACCTGCGCCCGGACGCGGGGTGGGAACGTCCTTTGCTGGGGCGACGATGCGTTCACTTCCACGATCATGTCGGCGAACGACCTCCCGGCGCCCACCCGGACTCGCCCGACCGCGGTTGCGGGCATCAAGGACGCGGTCGCACTCGATGTCGCTTCGTCCACCGGGTGCGCGGTCGATCGCGCGGGTAGCGCGTACTGCTGGACCGACCGCACGGGTAACCAGCGGGGGCCCGCCCCACCCCTCGTGGCGGCTGCGATCGGCGTGGCTGATGCCGCGGACGTGTCGCTCGGTGTCGCCGCGATGCCGCAGGTGTGCTTTCGCAAGAAGGACGGCACCGTGACCTGCCTCTTCGCCGACCGTCAGTCGTTGCCTCGGGACGAGAAGCCCGTAGCCGGACTCTCGGGCGTAGAGGCGATCTCCGTGGGGGACATGCTGACGTGTACCCTGCGCGGAGGCGGCAAACTCACGTGCTGGGGCGGGAGCGTCGTCCACCTCGAGCCCATGGACAAGGCCCTCGCAGCGCCGCCGTTGCTCGAGAAAACCAAAGACTTCTCTGCCGGAAGTGCCTTTGCGTGCGCCATCGACGCCTCGGGCGCGGT
This sequence comes from uncultured Polyangiaceae bacterium, assembly GCA_964488865.1. Lineage (GTDB taxonomy): Bacteria > Myxococcota_A > Polyangia > Polyangiales > Polyangiaceae > MWCO01. The sequence continues at coordinate 55,703 of CAZAWR010000015.1, forward strand.
CTCCTGCTTCGGGTCCGACAAGGGAACGCCTCCGTCACAACCCGCCGTTCTCGTGCGTGCTGGCGTCTACCATGCTTGCATCGTGGACACGGGGGGCCATGTGCTGTGCTGGGGGGACGACCGTTTCGGTCAGCTGGGTCGGACCGGACCGGACGGTGTCGAGGGGGTCTACGACGCCGTCGATGTCGCAGTGGGCGAGTGGCACACGTGCGCGCTCGAGAAGAGCGGGAAGGTGCTCTGCTGGGGGCGCAACGCGCGCGGCCAGCTTGGCGACGGCACAAGCGAAGACAGGAGGGAAGCCAGGGAGGTTCGTCGCTGAGCACGAGGGAGCTAAGGGGCCTGCTCGTGCTCGTGCTGCTGTGCCTGATTGTCCCCGTGACGGCGGATTTGCACCGCCCACGCGCTCGTGCTCTGCTCGATGCCGCCTGGGTGGGCCTGTTTGGAAGCCCCCTCACCCCCTGATCCGGAGCGAAGCGACGGGCTGAGAGATCAAGCTCTGGATCTTGCTCTACGAATGGCAAGGTGGCCTGCCACCCATGAGGTGGGCGGCGCGTGCGAGGGCTCCTTCCCCCGACGGCGGGGGAAGGCTGGGATGGGGGCGTTAGCCGAGACAGCAAGGGGGTTGTGGCTCGGGGAGCACGCGCCGTGCCTCCGGATCTGGGTCACCTCTGACCCTTTGCCGTCTGCCTCTCTACCGGGTAGGTCGAGTCAAGCCATGATCGATCTCCACCAGCTGCCCCTCGCCGACGAAGCGCACGACCGAGCCTTTCTCGATCTCTGGATCCAGGACTTTGGGGCCTGTGCTTTCAGCGCGGCCGACGAGGTCGGTCTCTTCGTTTCCCTGGTGGAGGGGGGACGCACGGCCGAGCAGATCGCCGAGGTCTTGCGTCTCGAACCCGACGCGGTGCTCGCCGTCTGTCGGGCGCTTGTCAGCCTGCGTGGCCTGACCGTGCGCGGGGGCGCGTTCGAGCTCACGGACTTCACGCGTGCGTTCTGGGTCAAACGAACCCCCGCCTACCGGGGTCGCGAGTTCGATCGTCACCGGGACTGGGAGCAGCACCAGCGCATCGCGGACACGTTAGAGGGCCGGTGGGCTCCGATCGACGACGGCGAGCGGGCGTTCACCGAGGGGTGGCGCGAGGGAGATCTCGACGCGGGAGCCGCTGTTCGGTTCACGCGGGTGATGCACTCCATGATCTTCACGCCATCGTTGGCAGCTGCGCGCAGCGGGGCGCTGGTGGGCGTTCGTCACCTGCTGGACGTGGGGGGCGGGTCGGGCGTCTTTGCCGCCGCGTTGATCGCGCACCAGCCTACGGCGCGTGCGACCGTGCTGGACCTACCGCCGGTCTGTGAGGCCTCGCGAACCATCCTTCGGGATGTCGAGTCAGGGTCCAGGGTGGAGTATCATCCCGGCAACTTCTTCTGCGACCCGTGGCCCGAGGATGCGGACGCGGCGTGGCTGTCCAACGTGCTGCACGACTGGCCTTTGGAGACCTGTCGCGAGCTCCTTCGCAAGGTGTTCTCGGCGCTTCCCCCGGGCGGGCGCGTCTTCGTGCACGAGGCGCTGCTCGAGCCCGGCGGCTGTGCCCCGACCTTCACGGCCTTGTTCCACCTGCTGATGCACATGAACCACCGCGGGCAGCAGTTCACCGAGGGGACTCTCTTCGATCTGCTGGCCGACGCCGGGTTTCGCGACCTGCGCGGCGTCCATTCGTATTCGTACTGGTCGGTCGTCGAGGGGCGCAGGCCGGAGTGAATCGTCCTTACAGACAGGCCATCTCCGTGCAAGCCCAGGTGCCGTCCTCCATGCATGAGCACGTGTTGCACCCGTCCTCCGCCAGCTTCGTCGACCCTGGCGTGCACTGCTCCGGACAAGCCATCTCCGTGCAGGCCCACGTGCCGTCTTCAGTGCAGCTGCACGTGTTGCAGCCGTCCGGGGCGGGGGATGACGTGCCAGGAACGCACTCCTCCACGCACGCCATCTCCGTGCAGCCCCATGTCCCGTCCTCGCCGCAGAAGCACGTGTTGCACCCGTCGTCTGCCGCCTTGGTCGCCCCGGGAACGCACTCCTCCACGCATCCTATTTTGGTGCAGCCCCACTGCCCGTCGTCCATGCAGATGCAGGTGTTGCAGCCGTCCGGGGCCGGAGCGCTGGTCCCTGGAACACAGTCGGGGACACACCCCATCTCCGTGCAAGCCCAGGTGCCATCGTCGTTGCAACTGCAGGTGTTGCAGCCATCCGGAGCGGGTTTCGTCGTGCCTGCCTGGCAAGGCTCTCCACACCCCATCCGCGTGCAAGCCCACTGTTCGTTCACGCAGGTGCACGTGTTGCACCCGTCGCCGGCGGGCTGCTGCTCCCCATCGATGCAGGCCGCGTCGCACGCGATCTCGGTGCACGCCCACTTCCCATCCTGACAGAAGCACGTGTTGCACCCGTCCGACGACGTAGCCACGTCCCCCGGCTCGCCGCACGCGTCGCCATGCACTGCGCCCGTGGTCGTTCCCGCACCCACGCTCGAGTCGTTGGAGCTGCAGGCCAAGGTCAAGGCGCCCAGCGCCCCCAGCATGATCCAGGTCCCTCGCAGGAAAGAAAGCTTGCTCATCGTCGGGTCCTTTCGTCAGTGCACGGCGGCTTCCCGCAGTGTCGTCGGGTTCTGATCGCCTCGTGGGGGGACCTGGCCCCTGCCATCACACAATCGAGACGGTGACGAAAAAAAGACTCCGAAGCCGTGACTTCTGCTACTCGATCCCGACGGTCGAGCATGCGTGTGCCCCGCCTACCCTTGGGACTTGGTGTCATCCTGGCGCTGCTCGGCGTTTGCGACGGCAGTGAGGCGCAAGAGGCGGAGATCGTGGTGGACAGGGCGTCGGGGGCCGAGCGGTGTGCAGACGCGCAGGCTCTGCAGCTGGCCATCGAGAGGGTGGGGGTCGTTCCCGAGGGCCCAAAACCCGACGGGGAGCTTCGGCTGCATGTGTCGATCGAGCCGACGGGCGGCGGTTTTCGCGCCGAGATCCTTGCGACGGGTCGCAAGACCGGCGTGCGCACGCTGGACGTGCCGGGCGATTGCGATGCGCTCACCGATGCGGTTGCGGTGACGCTCGCTCTGCTTCTTGATCGCGAGCTCAGGGATTCCGAACCGGACCAGCCGTTGCCGCCCGAGCCGGAGCCGGAGCCGGAGCCCTCCGATCCGCTTCCGGCGCCGGTAGCCAGCCCTCCCCAACCCTCCGCGCGGGAACCCATCCTGCCGACCACGGCCGCGCCCCCGTCTTCGCAATGGCAAGGGGGAGTGAGCTTGGGGGGTGGGGTGACCCACGGGCTACCGCACGCGTGGTCAGGCATGCTCGATGGCGGGCTGTGGGTGCGGGAAGATCGCTTCTCCCTCGCGCTCGGTGGGTTCTGGGCCCCGGCACGGACTCTCTCGCTCGTCCCAGGAACCGTCGAGATTCGCTTGCTCGGTGGTCGCGTCCGTGGTTGCGGCCTCGCGTGGGGAACGTGGGAGGGCGGACATCTCGCGGGATGTGCGGAGGGCGTTGTGGGGCAGTTGCGAGGGCAAGGGGACGGCTTCGCCACAAACCGCGCGCAACAACGACCCTGGTACGCACTGGGCGCGAGCGTGTCTGCGGGAGGCCCCCTTCACGGACCTGTGGGCTGGGCCTTCGCCGCGGGGATCCTCGTTCCCGTGCAGCGCGAGAGTTTCTCCGTCGACCGCATCGGTCAGGCCTACGAGGCCGACCCTGTCGCATTCTTCGCGGGTCCCTCGCTGGTCGCGCAGATTTTCTGATGGCGCGGGGGGGATGCCCCCACCAGCCAGGTATGCTCTGCTTCGGCTTGTCCGGGGCGGCCCTATGCCTTGGCTTCGCTCGCACACAGATGGAATTCCGAGAACTCTACGACGCCAATCTGCCCTTCGTGTGGCGATCTTTGCGTCGTTTGGGCGTGTCGGAGGCGGAAGCCGCGGACGCAGCGCAGGAGGTCTTTCTGGTGATACATCGCAAGCTGCCGGAATTCGAAGGGCGGGCGAAGGTCACCACGTGGATCTTCCGCATCTGCATGCGCGTCGCGAGTGACAGGCGGCGTCGCGCCCATGTGCGACGGGAGGTGTACGACGAGGCAGGGGTTCCCGAGTGCGGGGACAGTGCAGGGGGACCGGTCGAGGCGTTGGAGCGCATGCAGGACCTTGCGTTGTTCGAAGCGGCCATGGCTCGGATGGATATGGGCCAGCGCGCGGTGTTCACGCTGTTCGAGCTGGAAGGGATGACCGGTGACGATGTGGCGGAAGCGCTCGGCATCCCGCTGGGGACGGTGTACTCGCGGTTGCGGTTGGGACGGGAATCGTTCCGCAAGGCGGTGCGATCGCTGTCGTCGCAGGCCGTGGCAGGGAGAGCGCCATGAGCCGGGACCCGAAGCGATTGATGGAAGAACTGCTGGGAGAAGATGAGATGCGCGCGCTTCGTGCGGGGCGAGGCATGGCGCCGCCTGTGGGGACGGAGGCGGCGGTGCTCGCGGCGGTTCTGGCGAAGGTGGGGCCTCTGGGTTCCGGTCCTGAAGGAGGCGCGGGCGCGGGCTCGGGCGCCGTGGGCAGTGCGGGTGACGCGGGGGCGACCGGGGCGGGAGCCGCGGGGACCGGCGGCGCACTGGCGTCGGGCGTGGCCGCGAAGACGGTGTCCGCAGGGGCGTTGATCAAGGCGTTCGGTCTGGGGGGAGGCCTGACTGTGGCGGTCCTGGTCGGTCACGAGGTGACGTCGAGCGAGGAGTCTGCCCCGGTGCAGCCGCCCGAGGCAACGGTGGTGTTGGTAGCGCCTCCTCCCACTGCCGTTGCCAGCGTCCAAGCATCGCTTTCGCCCGTGCTGTCGTCGGCACCTGTCGCCACGGAGGCCCCGCGAGCGCCCCTGCGGGGAAACGGTGGGGCTCCGGCCGCCGAGGTGACCGTCGAACCGCCTCCGCAAGAGGTGTACGGTGCGAGGTGGGAGAGCGCGCAGGTGGCGCGGGCCCGGGCACAGCTTCGCGCTGGGCAACCGAGTCAGGCATTGCAGACGTTGTCGGAGATCCAGGCTCGGGTTCCGGGCGGCGTGCTCGGCCAGGAGCGCGAGGCTCTCGCCATCGAAGCGCTCGCAGCTTCGGGCCAGCGTTCCGATGCGTCGCGACGCGCAGCGGCGTTTCTCGACCGCTTCCCCAACAGTCCCCACGCTTCGCGCGTTCAGGTTTTTGTGTCTCCCTGAACCGCTGCAGCTCTTACCCTTCGCGCGAACGAACATCGAGGGCTCGAGACCTGTTCACCCCTTCGCGCGAACGAGCATCGAGGGCTCGAGACCTGTCCTCCCCTTCGCGCGAACGAGCATCGAGGGCTCGAGACCTGTCCTCCCCTTGGCGCGAACGAGCATTGAGGGCTCGAGACCTGTCCTCCCCTTGGCGCGAGCGACCATTGAGGGCTCGAGACCTGTTCACCCCTTGGCGCGAACGAGAGTGTCAGGGTTGACCCTTCTCCCCCATTGGGAGACCCTTGCCCCCGTGCGCACCTCCTCCCTCGCTCTCGTCTTGTCCCTTCTCCCCTTCGTGACCGGGTGCGAGCTCATCGGTGGTATCGAGAAGATCACGCTCGTGCAGGCCCAAGCGGACGGAGGCACCGAGGACGCGGAGTCCGACGCCCCTGGAACGTGCGCGCTGCCCGCCGAGGGCGACGCCTTCCTGCGGCTCGGGGTGTTCGTTCCCGCGGACGATGCGTTCGACTTCTGCGTCAAGCCGTCGGCGACGGCGTCATGGGAAGGGATTCGGCCCGTTCTGTCCTCCGGGGGTGGCGGGTGTCCGGTGGGGTTGGGCTACAAGGACGTGACGATGGCGTTTCGGGTGGCCTCGGGGACGTACGACGTGCGCATGGTGGATGGGGATGCGCAGGGGTGCGTGGATGCGCGCGCGGAGCTTCAGGGCGTCGTGGTGGTCGAGAACCAGGTCATGACGCTGATGGGGATCGCGGGGGCACAGGCAGGGGTGGAGCTTCGTGCCTTGCCGGAGAGCCAGCCTGCGTTCAACCGCACGCAGATGCGGTTCGTTCACGCGCTGAAGGGGCACGACAAGTTGGATTGCGGGGCCACGGACAGCAGTCGTCTTCCCGCGACGGTGCTCACGTCCGTGTTTCGCGACGTGGCGTACGGCGCCGCGTCTGCCGCGGGTAGCTCCGCCGTGGGGAGCATCGACGCCAACGGCTACTTGATCTACTCGTTTGCCGGCGGGACGGTGCGGTTTGGGATCGCGCGGCCGCAGACGACGGACGCGCTGGTGACCCTGGCCTTGCGCTTCGCCCTCAGCAGCTCGCATACGTTGTTTGCCGTCGGAAAGGCGGGGGATTCGCGGTTCCCGCCCGCCCTGTGGTCGTGTGACGAGGGGGTCACCGGTGATGGGGTCCTGGCCGCGTGCGGAAACCCGGCGGATGTATCCGTCGAGGTATACAGCACGCAGCTCACGGACTTGTACACGCCGCTGTACCGCAGTCGGATCGCGCCGGTGATCGACGCCATCAAGAAAGCAGAATCGGACATCATTTGCGTCAACGAGATACGGTCCCCGAAGAACCTGGACGCCCTGCTCGAGGCCACGGAGGAAGAATATCCGTACAGGGTGTTCTCGCACCAGGTTGAGGTGTCGGACGCCGACCTGTCGGACCAGCAAGGCGCGGTGCCGGAGCCCTACACTGTCGCGGCCTGCACCGGAGCCATGCAGACCCAGCTCAACGACCTCATGGACTGCGTCGACCAGTATTGCGCGAAGGACGACGGGAACGGGCACGTGTTCATCAACGACGGCAACGAGGGGGCGGACTGCGTTTCGGACAAGTGCATGGACAAGGCGGCGCTCCTGGTTCTCGGCGGGGCTGATGCGCAGGCGTGCTGGCTGTGCGCGCTGACGCAGATGGCGGGGGAGGAGACGACCGAGGCGGTACGCGAGGCGTGCGCCGGAGATCCTCTCGCACGCTATGCCTACCGCGGTTCCCTGGGGCTGGCGGTGCTGTCCAGGCTCCCGCTGGGGGAAGCCAAGGGGTGGCGGTTGCCGTCGACCGGGTGGATGCACGGGCTGCTCCAGGTACCGGTCGATCTGCCCAATGGGGTGCCCCTGGATCTGTACTGCGGTGACTTGACCCTGCCCGTCTCGGGGATCGTGTTTCCTTACGTGGGTCACTACGGGGGAGCGAGCGAGGGCGACGCGCGGTGGGTGGCCGAGCAGCTCCTGCAGGCGGAGCGGGTGTTGGACCTGATCGGGGAGCAGTCCGGGGCATCGGGCGCGCGTGCCGTGCTTGCAAGTACCACGTACGCGGGCCCCGACCACTTCGAGGGGGCCACGCGAATCCTGGCTGCCCAGAGCCTCGAAGTCCACGAGACGCTGCTTGGCACCCTGACGCCGCTCGTCCCGGTGGACTACGTGCCCTCGTGCACCCAGTGCCTCGGCAACCCCGTGCTTGCCAGCGTGGACCCCGCGGACCTGCCGGTCGCCGACGCGTGGACCACGCATCTTCTGGGGCGCGGGTTCACACAGCAAGACGTGCGGGAGACGACCGTCACCTTCCAGGATGCCTCCTACGAGGTGACGGCGTCGGAGGGGAAGCGAATGATTCCCCCGTCGTCGCAGTACGGGCTGCGCTCGGTCCTGCGCATTACGCAGTAGTGGGTGTCACCGCAGCTTGTCGCAGAATACCCCCGAAATGGTTCCCTCGTTGTTGCCGTCCTTGCACTCGGTCAAGGAGTCGTCGTTGTTGGCGACCACCGTGATGTCCGTCGCCGTGGCGGCCGTCGTGGGGGGAGTGTCCCAGGTGCACGACACGGTCTCGCACTCGCCGGGTTGAAGCGCCTGGGTGGTCTCGGTCTCGCACACGAGCTCGGAGCCGTCGTAGAACCCGACGGAGATTCCCGCGCCCATGGCGTCCGCGCCGCGGTTGCAGATGGCGACGTTGAGGATGGCCTTGCCGCCGCCGCACGCGTTGAACTGGGCAGCGCCGGCGGTGGGGTCGGCGGTGGATTGTCCGTTGGGCGTGCCGGGGACGTTCTGCCGGAAGTTGTTGAGCTCGGGTTGCTCCCAGTTGTCGAGCCACGCGGAGGTTGCGGGGATCGTGCCGTCTTCGTTGACGTGCGTGACGGCGTAGGCGTGTTGGTTCCAGATGGTGCGCGACCGGACCCATCGATCCTGGGAGTCGGAGTAGACGCGGATGCCGGTGACGCCGTGCGGGTGGGCCGCGCGGCACGTGTTGTCTCCGCCGATGGAAGCCGGGGGGGCGGCGCACGCGTAGCCCAGCTCGAGGCACAGGGCGTCGTCCTGCGCCGAGCAGCATTGCGCGGTAGCGGTGCAACGGCAGAGGCCTGTATCGCAGACGCCGGAGACGCAGTCCGCGCCGTCTTCGCAACGGAGTCCCGCGAACTGCGGGTCGACGCCGTCGGCGTTGAGGTCGCCGCACGCCATGCCCGCGCCTCCTTGCGAGCACGCCAAGTTGGAGGGAACGACGAGGTCGGCGCGGAAGTTGCCATCCACGTCCGCGACCACGGGGTTCTCGAACCACGTGCAAGAAGAGCGATACTGGCTGAACAGCACGTCGCCGGTGGTGCCGTCGTACACCCGCACGAAGCACTCGTCGGCGTAGACTACCTCGGCCTTGCCGTCGGCCTCGAAGTCGAACACCGAGGAGCCGGTGATGTTGGAGGAGTGGTCCTGGGTCTTTCGAGACCAGAGCATGCCGGCGGGGCAAGGGCCGCCCGGCACGTGGTCACAGGCCTCTTGGCCCGCCGAAACGCACTCACCCCCGGCCCTTGGGGTGGCGGTGCAGTCGATGTCGAACACCGTGTAGTAGTCCGCCCCCGCGACACCCAACTCCGGCAGCCCGTCGCCGTCGTAGTCTGCGATCGTGGGGTTTCCGCCGCCGCCCCCGGGGATCGCGATCGCATCCATCGCCAGCGTCCCGTCCGTCGCGTAGACCATCGCGTAGCCTCCTCGCACCACGGCGATCTCGGGCAGCGTGGCGGCGCCCGCGCCGTAGGGTCCAAAGTCCGCGACGGCCACGTAGCCGGGGGCCGAGGGGGTGGCGCCTGGGAAGTAGCTCTCCTGCACCCACTGGCCGCCGGACCACGCCCAGACGTATTGACCGTTGGTGAACTCGATGTCTGGGTCGTCGTCGAGGTTGGCGAGCACGGGGTTCTGGCCGACCGAAACCGCGGCGTACCCGGCGGGCAACCCGGATAGCAGGACGCCCTCCGCGGAGAACACGTATCCCTCGCGGATGATTTCCGGCACGCCATCGTCATCCAAGTCGTGGATGGACGGTCCGGCCCAGTTGCTGGATCGATCGGGCGTCCAGTTGTAGAGCGTGTCGACGAATACCGTGCCGCCGGCGGTGTGGCGCCCCTTCCAGAGCAGGGACCAGGTCCCTGCCTTGCGCGTGAAAGCGAGCAAGGTTCCATCGCCGCCGTAAGTTACGATCTCGGCCACTCCGTCGCCGTCGAGGTCCCCGAGGGCAGGCGTTGCCGGAGAGGCCACCCAGTCCACCACGGAATCGCCGTCGAGGTCCGTGCCCCCTAGGACCGCTTCGACCGAGCAGTCGGTTCCTCGCAGGATGCGAAGCACGCCCAGCCCCTCGGTGTAGTTGGCGGGAACCGTGGCGGTGAAGGGGGCCACGATGCTGGGGGGACCGCCCGTGGGCGGTTGGTTGAAGTTGACGACGACGGGGGTGGCTTGCACGTCGAGGTGCAGCGGGAAGGGATCGCCTGCGGGCGCGGACGAGAACTCGCACCGGACGGCGGGGGCGAACTGGCCGGCGGGAATGACGTAGACGCAGTTGGGGTCGTGGGTCTTGCCGGGCGGTGTACCCCAGGGCACGCAGCCCGTGCCCGGTTCACAGTAGCTGTCGTTCTTGCAGTCGTTGTCGTCCGTGCACGCCGAGGCGGGAACGCACTGGCCGTGGGAGCAGATCTCGCCTTCGTCGCAACCGCCTGGACAGTCTCCGTCGCTGTCCGGCTTGCTGGTGTCGAACGGGTCGATGCCGTCGTTGGAGGCGTCGTGGGAGGCATCCCCGGAGGCATCGGTTCCGGCGTCCGAGCCGGGGGGCGGTGTGGCGGAGCCCCCGCCGTCCTCGCTGCAGGAGCAGGCGGAGCAGAGCAGGCCAGGCGCGACGATCAACAAGGTAAGCGAGCTGGATCGGATCATGGCAACCCCTCGTTCGACGGGAATTCCATGGAATCGTACACGCGATGGGCGGGTGGTGCAGGTCGAAATTCCTCGACGTCCGTCAACTGGACACACGCACCGCGCGCGAGTAACCTGCAAAGACGCTGCGATGGAAGGGGAAAAGGACCAATCGCCGGTACGGCCGGGTGACACGATCGATGGGAAGTATCTCATCGAGCGCATGATTGGGTCCGGCGGGGTGGGGGTCGTGGTCGCGGCGAAGCACATCCCGCTCGATGAGCGGGTCGCCATCAAGTTTCTGCTGCCCCGGGCCGCACGGAACGTGGTGGACGTGGCGAGGTTCTGCCGTGAGGCGCAGGCGGCGTCGAAGCTCAAGACCGAGCACGTCAGCCGGGTGATCGACACCGGGGTGCTGCCGGATGGTGCTCCCTACATGGTGATGGAGTACCTCGAGGGCAAAGACTTGCAGGAGATGCTTCGGACCGAGGGGCCGCCCCCGGTGGAGCACACCCTGGAGCTTGTGCTGCAAGCCGGCGTGGCCCTCGCGGAAGCCCACACGCTCGGGTTCGTCCACCGGGACATCAAGCCTTCGAACCTGTTCTTGACCACCCACCCCGATGGCAGCCCCCTCATCAAGGTCTTGGACTTCGGCATCGCGAAGGCGTCCGTCGACGTCCATGCCGGGGTCGGTCCGCAGGACTTGACCAAGACGTCGGCGTTGCTCGGTTCGCCGCTGTACATGTCTCCCGAGCAGATCCGCAACACCAAGACCGTGGACTGTCGGTCCGACATCTGGTCCCTGGGCGTGGTGCTCTACGAGATGCTGTGCGGCTTCACGCCGTTTCACTCCGAGAGCCTGACGGGGGTGGTGGCCGGGGTCATCGGCTCGGACCCACCCCCCCTCGGTATGCGCAGGGCGGACCTGCCTTCGAAGCTCGTGGCCGCGGTGAACCGATGCCTCGAGAAGGAGCCGGCGGACCGCTACCAGACCATGGCCGAGTTGGCCGCCGCCCTCGAGCCGTTCGCCCCCGAGAACGCGAAGATCTCGGTCGTTCGCATCCTTCGCTTGCAGGGGGCCAAGGCCCGCGAGCAGTCGCCCTGGGCCATTACCCCCCGCTCCGACTCCTCCCAGAATCTGCCGCGCTCGCCCGTCGACCTGTCGGAGCCTCCTTCTGCGACCGCCCATACCCTTCGCTCCGAATCCACCGCCTCCCACGCGAAGAAGAAGTCGCATCCCTGGAAGCTGGGACTCGCAGGACTCGCGCTGTCGTGCGCGTTCGGCATCGCGGTCTGGTACGGATGGTCCGCTCGCCAGCCCACGATGGGGCCGGACCTGCCCACGAGCGCCAGCGATGTGCCCTTGGGCCTGCCGAGCGTGGACGCTCCCGTCGGTTCGTCCCCCAGCCCTTCGGTCATCGACGACAAAGATGCTGGCGCGCGTCCGGCCGATGCACGGGAGGAAGATGCGCCTGAAGCGGCTGCCGTGACGTCCACCGCGGCCCCGCACAAGCCGGCTCCCCCATCGACGCGGACGGTCACGAGCCCGTCGACGGCGAAGCCGAAGGAAGACGCTCGTCCGCCCAGGCTCGTGGACGAGACCGTGGACACACGACGGTGACCGCATGGGGTTGAGAATTCGAAGCGCGTGGTGTTTGGCAGCGGCCCTTGTGGTGGCTGGTCCTGCGGGGGCGCAGGGGCTTGGGCAGGAAGCGCTGTCGGAGTCGCTCTTTCAGGACGGCCGCAAGCTGATGGAGCAGGGGAACTTTGCGGAAGCCTGTCCGAAGCTGGCCGAGAGTCACGAGATCGACCCGGCGGGAGGCACGGTTTTGCTTCTGGCGCTTTGCTACGAGCAGCTGGGAAAGACCGCGAGCGCTTGGGTGAAGTTCAATGAGGCCCTGGCGTCCGCGCGACGCGACGGGCGTTCGGACCGTGTGGAGCGGGCCATGAGTCACATCGCGCAGCTCGAGCCGAAGCTGTCGCGGTTGACCGTGTCGGTGCCCGCGGCGGCTTCGCAAGAGGGGCTCGAGTTGCTTCTGGATGGTGTGGTGCTGCCGCGGGTGGCGTGGTCGCGTGAACTTCCCACGGACCCGGGGCCGCACAAGGTCGAGGCCAGAGCGCCCGGCAGGCGGACCTGGTCTCGCGACGTGGTCCTCGGGGCGAGCGGGGCGAGGGAGGTGGTGGAGGTGCCACCTCTCGAGGCGCTTGTGGCAGACAAACCTGCGGCCCCCGTGACGCCCGTAGCTGTACCCCCTTCGGCCCCGGCGCCGCGTGAACCGGCCGCGGCAGACGAGGGACGCTCCGGCCCCACTGTGGCCTATCTGGTCGGGGGGGTTGGGGTGCTCGCTCTATCCGTCGGCGGATACTACGGAGTCCGGGCCCTCGGACGGAACGCGGACGCTCGCGAGTCCTGCCCCGGCAACGAGTGCACGGAACCGGTCGGCGTGGGTCTGAACGAGGACGCACGCAAAGACGCGATGCGTGCGAACGTGCTGATGGGCGCGGGCCTCGTGCTCACCGGGGTGGGCGCCTACCTGTGGTTGTCGTCGGGCGAGGGAAGCGAAGGGACCGCTCTGGTCGTGGGAACCCAGCCGTCCGGTGGCGTGGGGTTGGGGAGCGTCACGCGCTGGTGACGACAGCTCGCGCCGTCCGGCGTCGGGCCCACACGAACAGCACGACTCCGAGCCACAGGGCGCTACGCCTCGAGGCGTCTGTCGTCGCGCTTCCGCACCCGCAGCCGCTGCTTTCCGCAGCCTCTGGGCTGATCCCGGCATCTGGCTGCACCGGCACTTCGTCCGCCGGGCCGCCCCCGCCTCCCCCGGAACCGCAGACGTTCACTCCGTCGCATTGACCTTCGTGGCACGTGTCCCCCTCCGTGCATCCATCCCCGTCATCGCAGGTGGTCCCGTCGGCCAAGGGCGCATAGACGCAAGTCCCGGTCGACGGGTCACAATCACCTTGTCCTTCGCAGACCCCCGGCGTCAGGCAAGCCATGGGCTCCGACACGCACTGTCCCATTTGGCACGTTCCCGGTCCGGAGCAAACCTGCCCCGAATCACACGCATTCCCGTTCAATGTTGTCCACGCGCCTGCTTGCACCGCAGGCAGGCAAGCGACACAGGGGTTGTCGGCAGACGGACCCTCGAGCTCGCAGCTTCCGTCGATCACGCACACGCTTCCGCACCGCCCGCCGCACCGGTCATCCCCGCATCCCTGGCCTTCACACTGCGGCGTACAACCCTCGCGTACCAAGTACAGCGCGCCCTGCAGGTAGTGGCCAGTCCCGTTGCCCTGGGTGTCTCGCAAGGACAGTGTCCACGTGCCGTTGGCGGGAGAGCCGGCGATGGGGCCGAAAACCCCGGGAAACACGCTCCTTCCCACGAGCCCCGTGAAGTTCGCCTGGCCGTAGGGCAGACGGAAGGAAGCCTGCGTGCCCGCCGGCGACGTCAAGGTCACTTGCACGTCCTCGGGATACGGGTGCACGACTTCCAGGTAGAGATAGGCTCCCTCCGCTTTCCATGGCTGGGAGTCGATGGTCAGCGTCTCGGTCAGTCCGGGGTTCGAGCCTGGGATGGCGTTGTCTGTTAGCTCCTCGTACCACCAGCCGAAGGCGTGGGCGTAGGCCCAGTCCACCCCTTGTCCCATGCGCAGCTGCGAGAAGCTTCGCGAATCGAGGTGGACGAGGGGCGAGGTGCTGTTTGCGAGGAGATTGCGCTGCATCCAGGCGGCCGATCGGAACCCCCCGTCGTTCGCAAGGTGGAAGGACTGCCACGCAGCGATGGCGCCGGCCACGTGGGGGGCCGCCTGGGACGTGCCTGTCATCGTGTAGCCGCCGGCGCTCACATCGACCCCGGGGGCCACGATGTCCACGAGACCGTTGAGGTTCGAGAAGCACGCGAGCTGTCCCGCCCGGGGCTGGTCCTGGCTGCAGTCCGGGTCGCTGTACCAGGACGTGTCCTGGTCGAACAGCGCACCGACCGCGACCGCACTCGACACGCATCCGGGGTCACGCACCGCGTTCGAGAGCGCGTCGTTGCCCGATACGGTCACGGTCAGCACGCCGTGGTCACGGTGCAGGGTGCGCACGGGACCGAAGCTCGCGGAGTCGTTGCAGGCTCCCGGGTCGGTGCGGTAGGTGCCGAGCGACGTGTTGACCGCGACGATCCCGTAGGCGTGTGCGTTGTCCGCGACCCACGCCATGGCTGCCAGGGTGTCCGAGAGGTTGGCTATCACGCCGCCGGTTGCCGGGTCGTTGTGAAACACGTTGAGGCTGAGGATGCTGGTGTCCGGGGCTATGCCCAGGACGACGGCGGCCACGTTCGAGCCGTGGGATCCGATGCCGATCTGATCTTCTCGCGCCATGAGGTCCTCGAGGGAGGAGCTGGCGAAGTTGAGCTGGAGCTTCACGGGGCATCCCGGGGAGCCAGGGGCGGGGCAAGAGCCGAAGGCGGGAAGGTTGGCGCGCACGGGGGTGTCGATCACCGCCACCGCGGTCCCGGCCCCGCCCGCGTGGCTCTGGTGGAACGCTGGGGCCTGCACGTAGGGCAGGGACGTGTCGAGCTGGGCTTCGAGGGGGACGTCGGGCCATACCCGGGCGACATCGTCCAAGGTGCCGAGGCGTGCCATGTGACCCGACGTCACCTCGAGGACCATCATGCCCAGCGGGCGAAGGTCGTGCACCACGCGTGGCGCGTCCCCCGGGACGGCCCGGAGCGCTTGGAGAACCTTGGCCTTGCGCTGCTCGAAGGCAGCGGCACGCAAGGACCGCCCGCGCGGCTGCGTGACAGCACGCTCCGGGGCGGCGGGCATGCGAGAGAAGTCCCCGGGGTCCCGCAACGCCACGATGACCCGCTGCGGCGCGTCCGACGCGACGCTTTCCACGGGGTCCGCCCCCTGTGCGTGCGACGAGGCCAGGCAGAGGAGAAGGGGCAAGACCGAAACCGAGAACCGCATCGTCATCCGAAAGCCTTCTTGAACTCGCTGTGTTGTTGCTGCGTGCCAATGGCGAGCAGCACGGCATCCTCCACGAGCATGGTCGTGGGGCCGGGGTTCGTCATCGTCTTTCCGACACGCACGCCAACAATGTTCAGCCCCGTCCGGGCGCCGATGCCGCTGCCTCGAAGCGTCTTTCCGACGAGCGAGTGGGGAACCTGGAGCACGAAGAACTCGACGTCGCCGCCGAGGAACACGAACTCGCGCTTCTGTACGATGGCGAGGACGGACTCCTGCCCGAGTGACGCGTAGCTGAGGACGAAGTCAGCGCCGGCCCTGTGGATCGACTCGATGTTCCGCTCGTGCGTGATGCGGGCCACGATGCGTAAGCTTGGATTGAGCTTTCGGAAGTAGATGCTCAGGTAGATGTTCGTGGCATCGTCGTTGGTGGTGAGGACCACCGACGGTGCCTCCTCGATCCCGGCTTGCGTGAGGAGTTGGCGGTCTGCGCCTTCGCCGACGAAGACTTTGGTGGCGGAGGGCGCTGCCTTGGCGGCCACGGTGGGGTCGTGCTCCAGCAAGTGGACGGGGACCCCCTTGCGCGTCAAGGCCGCTGCCGTGGCTCGCCCGACCTTCCCACCCCCCACGACGATGACGGGGTGACTGTTGACCGCATCTGTTCGAATCTGCTCGTTCAGGGCCGCGATCTGACCTGCCGTGCCCACCACGACGGGGATCGTCCAGTCCTCGAGCACGGTGGCGGGTCTAGCCTGCCGCAAGCGACCTCGTTCCCATACGCCCACCACGTTTACGCCGGTGAGCTGGCGCAGCTGTGACTCGAGCAGCGTGCGACCCGAGAACGGCGTCTTGTAGACCGGAAACTCAGCGATCATCAGGTTCTCGAACTGACCCACCACGTGCGACGTGCATTCGCTCGACTGCACGCGATTCGCGAGCTGCTCGCCCAGGCGCTTCTTGAGGGGCAGCACGTGCGACGCTCCGGCGAGCTCCAGAAGGTCGATTGACTCTTCGTTCTCCGCCGACGCGATCATCGGTACCTTCGCGCAGGCTTCCCGCACGGTCAGAATGATGCTCGTGTTGGTGGCGTCGTCCAGGCTGGCGTAGACGGCGCGTGCCTCGGCCACCCGTGCCGCCTCGTACGTCGCTGCTGCGTCCAGGTCCCCACGCACGACCGGCACGCCCTCCGTGTTGAGGTCGGTGGCCTTCACGGGATCCGGCTCGATCACGTAGTACGGGATGCCAAGCAGGGCGAAGCGCTCTGCGAGCCCCCGCGTGATCGCATCCCAGGAGCAGAACAGCACGTGTCCCGTCACCGTCGGGGGCACGCTGCGGGGGGCCTGGGCCCGCACCTGCGCCTCGAGCCACGGCGCGTAGAAGAAGCGGATGAACCCGAACGGCAGCATGATGAGCAGCAACACGATCCCCGTCATCAGCACCACAAGGCTGAAGACCCGGCCAAGGTCACTCTCGAACGTGATGTCCCCGAACCCCAGCGTCGACATCACCGTGAGCGTCCAGTACAGGCCCGTCAGCCACGAGTGGTCCTTGCCCTCGTAGACCATGAGCATGTGGAACACCACCGTGAAGACCGCGATGACCACCACGAGCAAGACGAGGAATCGCGCGAACGCCATCAGGTTGCGGCGCGATTGGTGCTTCTCCAGCATGTAGCTGAGCTGGCTGCCCAGGAACTTCAAGAATCACCTCACCCTCAGCGCACGCATACGCCCTCACGAAGCCTGCACCGGTCGTCGAGCTCGCACCCCTCGGAGCTCGCACAGTCGTGCTCGCTCGTGGCACGGCACGTCCCATCCACGTTCGTGCACCAGCCAAAGCGCTTGCAGGCGTCAAGCTCCCGGCACGCTTTGTCCCCCTCCACCACGCACGCATCCCCTCGCGCCGCACAACGCCCGAAGCGACGACACACCTCTGCCGCGCGGCACGATTCGTGGTCCCCCACCTCGCAGCGCCCGTCCCGCGCCGTGCACCGACCGTGGTAACGGCAGATCTCCTGGGTCCGACAATCGTCGTCCGTCGCCGCCACGCACGACCCTTCGCGCGCCGTGCACAGCCCGAGGAACGCACAACGCTTCGACGTGCGGCATGTCGCGCTCTCGGCCGCCATGCACTGTCCATTCACGAGCTTGCACTGCCCGTACTCGAGGCAATCCGCCGACACCGCGCAGTCTTCGTCTGCCGTGGCCACGCACGCACCCCCCACGGCCCGGCACCTCCCCTTCTCCACGCACATTGTCGACGGTTTGCAGCTCGCGTCCGTGGCTGCGACGCACGCGCCCCCTTCCGGGTCGCACAGCCCGAGCCGCGGGCACTCCGTCGAACCCGCGCAGTCCTTGGTCGCAGCCGCCACGCAGGCCCCGTTCCGTGCACTGCATCGCCCGTTCTCGCGACAGCCTCGCGTCGTCTTGCAGTCCTCGTCCGTGCTGGCCTTGCACACGCTGTCGACCTTGCGGCACAGACCGGACCGGACGCAGTCCCGCGACTGGTGGCAGTCTCTGTCGCTCCCCACCACGCAACGCGCTTCTTGCTCCGTGCACTTGCCGTGGTCGCGGCACCCATCCGTGAGGATGCACGCATCCACCCGCGACTTCGGGCTCGACGGTTCCGCCTTGCTCGCCCCGTCCTGATCAGACGCGCCCTTCCCGCACCCCGCGAGGCCAAGGTTCAGCAGCAGCACACAGGTGAGAAGAAACACTCGCACGGCAGGGCATCGTAGAAGACCAGGGACCGAAAAGCACGAGCTACGAGGCAACGGCCGCGCCTCAGAACGCCACAGCGACCGGCTCGGCGCGGTCCTGCGTCGAATCGTCCCCAACCTGGCCCTTGTCGTTGCCTCCCCAGCAATGCAGCTTGCCGCCGCTTCGCAGCCCGCAGGTGTGATACCCGCCCGCCGCGATGGCTTCCACGCCGTCTAGCGACACCTGCACAGGCTGGGTCCGCAACTCCGCGGTCCCGTCGCCGACCTGCCCGCGTGCGTTGTCGCCCCAGCAAAAGACCGTTCCCTGACGAAGCGCGCACGTGTGGTTGCCCCCGGCCACAATGGATGTCGCACCCGCGATCACGCCGACCGGTGCGGGCGTCGAACGGGTCTGGACCGTACCGTCTCCCAGCTGACCCTCCTCGTTGCGACCCCAGCACTGCACCGTCCCGTCCGACAGCAGCGCGCACGTGTGCGCAAAACCCAGGGCGAGCTGTGTGCAAGCCAGGGGCAACACCACCAAGCTCGGCACCGCAATCGTCGCCGATGCCCCCTGGCCCACCTGTCCGTCCGCGTTCGCGCCCCAGCACAGCGGGGTCTCGTTCTCCAGCAGCAAGCACGAGTGCGAACCGCCCAGGGCCACGTGAACGACGTTCGCCAGGTTCGTCACGAGCTTCGGCGACGTCTCGAAGGCGGCTGTGGCGATCGCGAGTTGCCCCTGCGCGTTGTCCCCCCACGCGTGCACTTGCCCGTCGTCGAGCCGCACCATCGTGTGATTCGCGCCGACCGCGAGAGCCGCCGAGCTGTCGGGGACTGCGACCGGGAAAGGCTCGTCTGTCGGGTTCACGGACCCGATGCCAAGCTGCCCCCGGTCGTTGCCTCCCCAGCAGGCGACGTCGCCGCCCCCGTGAAAGGCACAGGTGTGGGCCATGCCGGCCCCCACGCGAGCGCCGGTTGCGTCGAACGGCACCAGCTTCGGACGTCGCTGGTTGGTGTGGCTCCCGATGCCGAGTTGTCCGCGATCGTTGCCGCCCCAGCATGCGAGGGTGTCGTCCGTCATCACGGCGCACGTGTGCTTGAAGCCGAGCGCGACGTGGCGAACGACGTCGGTCGCTGGGCCGCCGCCTTCCGCCCCCGTGCCGCCCGTCCCGCCCGTCCCGCCCTGCGCTCCCGCTCCGCCGCCGGTTCCGGTGATCCCGCCTGCTCCTGCCATCCCAGCGGCCCCCGCCATCCCAGCCGATGCCGACGTCCCGCCCGTCCCGCCTGCTCCGCTTGCTCCGCCCGCCCCCGCAGCACCCCCCGTGGTGTTCACGTCCTTGGTCGCAGCAGGATCGGAACCACACCCCAACGCCAGGAGCCAAGCGAGTCCAAAGAACACGTTGCACGCGCGAGCCATGGTGTCCCTCCGTGCCTCCCTTGTGGTGAGAGACCGGCGCCGATGTCAACCACCCCCATCCACACTTCGATACAAATTGCCCACGCGCGCGCCAACCCACGTTCCGCGGGCGCAACGTCACGAAACCCGCAGGCCGGGAACTTGCGCCAACCCTGCCCGGGGAGCAGGATGCCTGTCATTGACGATGCGGACTTTGGGTTTCGCCCTTTTTCTCTTTGTCGGCTGTGCACCCGCGACGGTCCCGAGCGAGAACCCCTCCGTGCCCGTCCAGCGCGTTCCCGTCGAGGTGCGGACCGTCCCCGAACCCGTGGCCGTGTCGGTCTCCGTCGTCGTCGATCCGCCTGTCGATGTGCCGAAGCTCGAGCCCTGCAAGGGACACTCGTCGGCCGAGCCCGTGCCGTTTCTCAAGGGGCAACTCCACGTTCACTCGGAGCGTTCCTTCGACGCGGCCACGCCGGTGGACGACGTGCTCTCGTTCTACGCGAAGCGCGGATACGACTTCGTATCCATCACGGATCACAACCACGTCACCATCCCGAAGGAGCACCCGTCCGGCATACTCACCATCCCGGGCGTGGAGCTGACGTACAACGCGACCACGTGCGATCCTCCCCCGCGTCCCGGCTACCTCTGCGTGTTCCACACGAACGTCTTGTTCCTCAACCCGATGCGCGACGCGACGCGCGGACGTCACTTCAACCTCCCGTTTCGGCGACAGCGCATGGAAGCGTTGCAAGTACAGCTGGACCGCGCGGAGGATCTCGACGGTCTGCTGGTGCTCAATCACCCCACGTACCACTACGCGGTGGACGCGGGGTTTCTCGACGAGTTGATCGGGCGCGGGGTTCGGATCGTGGAGTTCTTCAGTGCGGGGGTGATCGATCACGACAGGGCCGGTTCGATCGCGGCCATCCAGCAAGGGGAGGCGCTGTGGGACGCCATGCTGGATCGGGGGCACCGTGTGATCGCGATGGGTGGGGATGATGCCCACCACTTCGCGGATGCTGCCACCCTTCGCATGCAGGGCAAGAACCCGCTCGTGGGGGACCGCGTGTGGGTGATGGTTCGCGCCGAGAGAACGGTCGACGCGATCCGCCAAGCGTTTGCCGAGGGGGACTTCTACGTGTCGAGTGGCGTGCAGCTAGCGGAGCTGGAGCTCACGGAGCTGAACGTCCATCTGCGCATCGAGCCGCGGGAGGGCAGGTCCTACCTGACGAGGTTCGTGGGGCGCGGCGGGCAAGTCCTCGCGCGCACCGAGGGAACCGACGCCTGCTTTCCGACGGCTGGGGCCGACGGGTACGTGCGTGCCGTAGTCGAGAGCGACGACGGGACGTACGCGTGGACGCAGGCGGTGATGGTGGGGGACGACCGCGCGCACCCAACAGAATCACATTGATCCGTAGGGGAAATTAGGAACTAGGAAGAGGAACACGGAATGTCGCGGGGGGTGATCACGAAGCCTGCGGTTTGGAGCCCGTTCGACCTTCCGTGTGCGTATTCCTGTTCCTAAATAGTGCTCAGCCGCCACCGGCGGGGGCGAGGATGTCGAGGGTGTCTTCGTCCTGCAGGACGTGGCTCATGGGAACCCGACTGCCTTCCTTCAGCGGCACGAGCGAGCGGAGCTTGGTCCAGGGCTGCCCGAGGTGACGAATGACCTGCTCGACAGTGGCTCCCGTGGGGCATGTCGCGACATGGTCTTGCTCGAGGCCGCGTCGTTCGATGGCGCCGTGAAAGTGAATCCGGACGTTCATGACGATCCGACGGTAGCACGGGACGACGCATCGTCGATCGTGAGACCGCCTTGCGTCACCTCGTGCAGGGTTCGGCGCCGGCGCAGGACTTGGGCAGGGTGCTTGTCGCCTGAAGCTTCTCGACCCCCGCGGTTTCGACATAGCTTCCCAGGAAGCCGACCGAGATGGCGTCGCATGTGGCCGCGCCTTTGGACGAGGGAAGGAGCATGTCGGGCGCCTCGTAGATGAGGTTCTCGATGACAGGCGTGACGCGTTTGGTTTCACACAAGTCGCACTGGGTGATCATCTCCGCGAGTTGCACGCCGAGCCGGGACGCCAGGAAGGAACTCCACACCCCTGAAAGCACGCTGTCGGTGAGCAAGCGCGGCGCTGCTGCATCCACGATCCGTCCCGTCACGACGACATCCGCGAGTCCGAGGTCCACGACTGCGCCCCCCGCGCCGAAGGGAAGTCGAAACGTGAGCAGTGATCGCGCGTCCCACACGAGCGTGCCGCCCGTCACGTACGCCGTCGAGGTCTTGATGTCCGTGTCGGGAACCTTCATCCCCGGCAAGGCGGGGTCGTATCGGTCCGCGTAAGCAATCCATCGATCCGTGCCGTCCCAGGCAGGGGGCCCCCCGACCGTGGTCAGCGCTGGGACCAAACGCACCGTGACCTGTTGGTCGTCCGGGAGCCCGTTCCAGCTGTCTACGATGAGCAGCACCCCGCCGATTCCATGCTCCAGAGAGTCGTTGATCAGCGACTGGGGGTTCGATCCCTCCAGCTGGATGAGCGGGTAGAACACCTGGGTGGCGAGGGCGTTGTCCACACCGCCAGCGAGCCGCTCGAAGACCGACAAAGGGTTGCGCGCGGCGCACTGAATGGGCTTGCCTCCGGGCCGGCTGGAGCAATCCTGATCGAGGCCCACGTTGTACCCGGCACTCCACATGGATGCGTTCGTACCGAGCTCGAGCGTCCGCATCGCGAAGACAATCACCTCGTGGGGCGCGTCATCAGCGGAATCCGGCGGGCATGGCACGTGACGAAGGTCGGGACGCCCCGGGCAGCGCGCGCAGAGCCGCTCGTCCTCCGGTGGCACCAGCACCTCGTAGTCGTCCGCGTGCGTGGTCGCCGTGCACGACGACCACCACGGTGCCAGACCGATCGCAAGGACCCAGCGCAAACGCGTCATGGCGAGCACCCGCTGGGCAACGACGACACGGGGCGGAAGCCCCCCAGCTTCGCACGGAAGGCTTCCCCGCCGTAACCGATGGACATCGCGTCGCACGGCAGGTTCGCTGCGCCCCCGCGTTCGAGCGGCACGTCCGGCGCCGTGTCCATGAGGTCGGGAAACACGCTCATGAGGTAGGCGGTCTTGAGTGGATCACACCCCGCAAGGAAGTCCGCCATGTCCGAGCTCGTTCGCTTCATGTCCGCGTAAGACCACTTTCCCACGACCGACACGTTGCGCAGCTCCGTCTCCGTGATGTCGCCCACGACAGCGAATTCGTGCAACGGCATGTCAAGGCGGGCGCCGTTGTTGACCACCGTCAGGTCCGCGACCCCAAGGGACCGTAGGTCGAGGACCAGGGTGCCTTTCGCCACGTACGCGTCGTTGCTCTTGAACGTCGTGCCCGGAGACCCGAACGGCGACTCCGGGTCCGCTCCGTCGCTGAGCGCGTCCCACAGGTCGTTGCCGTCCCATCGCGGTGGGCCCCCGTTCGCTTCCGAGATGCCCGCGACCGAGATGATGCGTGCAGTGACCTTCGGGTCGTTCGGCGTCCCGTTCCAGTTCTCGACCGCGATGAGCACGGAGGACCCGCCCTTGGCGATGGACTCGTTGATCCCCTTGTCCAGCTCGGCGTCTTGTCCCAGCGCCTGCGCCTTGAGGTACAACGGCCCCAGGATCCGTTGCGCCAGCGCGTTGTCGATGCCGTGGGGGAGCGGGATCCACGGCGTGCCTTCGGACTGGTCTTCGAGCGTGCGTGGAAAGCAAAGCGCGGGCCGGCCCGTGGGCTGGCGACTCGAGCAATCCAGATCGAAGCCGAGGTCGAACTCGTCCGCCTCCGGCCCCTGCCAGGCCTCCGGGTCGAACCCCAGCTCGTAGTACCTCCACACGTACACGAAGAGCTCCGGCTTGTCCGCCGCGCTGCTCGCCACCGGACACGGCGCGTGGCGCAGCCCGGTTTCCTCCGGACACGCCGTGCAGAATCCCTCGAAGGGCTCCGGGTACAGGATCTCGTATTCCCCAGCGTGCGTGAACCGCTCGCACCCCGTCGCCAGGACCAGCAAGCCGATCGCCCCCGCACAACGGCTCGCTCGACCGTCAGAACGACCCACGAAGGCCTCCGCCCAGCCCGGCCGAGTAGAACTCGATCCGCGGCGTCTCTCGCTCCGGCACCTTCTCCGTGAGCACCACAATGGCCCCCGCGGCAAGCAGCGTCGCTCCCGCACCCAGCGTGAAGTCAGCCACCAGCGCGTGCGTGTTGACCCGATCGATGTCGTCCTGGCGGTCCGGCGGACAAGCCTTCCGGTTCGCCCCACAAACCCCGTCGAGCTCCGCAGACGTGCTCGAGGCGGAATACCCGAAGTAGCCTCCCGTCGCCAATGCCGCCAACCCGACCCCACCAATCACCAACCCCACCGTGCGCTGCGTGCGAGGAGGCTGCGGACGCTGCACCTCCCCGAGCGCCACACGCACCACCCGCTCCTTGCCCTCTTCCGCCTCGACCGTGGCCTCCCAGCGATCGTCCCTCGCATCCACGCGAACCACGTGCTCGCCCGGGTCCACCTCCACGCTCCGCACGCCTTCGGGCAACAACTTCATGTCCACCCAGATCGCCGGAACGACCGCGAGCCCCCGCGTGTCCACCTCCACGCGCAACCTGCCAATGCGCGCACGCAGGTTGGGAAGCTCCTTCGCCGCCTGCTGCCGCGCCGTCGCAAACGCCGGTGGCTCGTCCGGTTGCACGGGGCCCCCCACCATCGCCTCCAGCGTCTTGGTCGCATCCACGACCTTGCCCTGAAGCGCCTGGCACCGCGCGATCCGGAACAGGATGGTCGGCGCGTAGAACACCCCGTTGGCCTGCTCCCACAGTGGTATCGCCTTGTCACACCGCCCGATCGTGAACGCCTGATCCCCCAGCGACGCCAGCCTCCTCGCCTCCACGCGGTTGGCGTCCTCGGCCACCTCGGCTACCCCCGTCGGCTCGTCCTCCTGCGCCATGCCCACGCTCTGCCCGAGCAACAAGGCCAAAAACAAGCGTGCAACAGGATGTCGCATGGTTCACAAACCGAGGTCCGGTAGCTCGAAGGGAGAGGCGGGTGTGGTGGTGCGAGGCGGCGACGTCTCCGGCGGCTTCGTCGTTTCCTTCGGAGGTGGCGGCACGGGATCGCCCGTCGCAGGCCCGTCCACGCGCACCTTGCCTCCTGTGGCGTCGGCGCTCGGCTTCGTGCGTGGCGCCGCTGTCGCGGTGGTTGCCGTCCGTGTCGCGGACGGCGGAGGCGCCGACGAAGCCGAAGCGGGCGCAGCCGCACTTGCCGCCTCCACGACGGGGTTCACGAGGGCCGCGTCGGCCGCGGAGGTCATGGATGGCTCCGAGGTCGCGGAGGGAGTGGTTGGCGTCGACGGTACCTGCAGGTGCAGCCACGCGCCCGCGACGACGCCCAGGGCGAGCACGGCCGCCACGCCCAACATGGCCGGCTTGTGGGAGCGCCGACGTTCGGACATCTCCGGCGCGCTCGAGGCCCCTGGCGTCAACGACAGCTCCCTCGGAAGACGTGGCGTCGAGAGCGACGGCGGGCCACGCAGCAGCACCGCGTGAGACGATTCGGGGTCGCCCAACGTGATCGTGCTCTGAATCTCGAGCACGTCGATCAGCGCCAGGGTGGCGGCGGATGGGTTCGGAAATCGCTTTCGCGGGTCGGGCGCGCACGTTCTTCGAAACCACTCGTCGAAGGCGTCGGGCAGGGACGGGTTGCGCTCCTTCGCAGGCGTGTACGTGCAGTGCTCGATCCGATCGAACAGCGACGGGATGTCCTGGGCGAAGAAGGGCCGGGTGCCGGTGAGGCATTCATAGGCCACCACGCCCACGGCCCAGACGTCGGCGGCCGGGCCCACGTCCGCGTGCAGCTTCGCTTGCTCCGGCGCCATGTAGCAGGGCGTGCCGACGGACCTGCCCGTTCGCGTGAACCCGGTGAACGACCTCTCGAGTTGCCTGGTGGATACCGGCGCCGTGTCCTCCACGTCCGGATCGTCCAGCCCGCCCACGAGCTTGGCAACGCCGAAGTCCACGACCTTGACGTCCTCCTCCTCCTCCTCCTCGGTGCGGACGAGGAAAATGTTCTCAGGCTTGAAGTCGCGGTGCACCACGCCGAGTGCATGCGCTGCGTCGAGGGCGCGTGACGCGAGGCGCAAGATCCTTGCGGTGGCGTAGGGGGAGAGGATGTGCTCTCGCTCGAGGCGGTGCGCGAGGGTCTCCCCGTCGAGCAACTCCATGATGAGATACGGACGGCCTTGCTCGGTGACGCCGAAGTCGAAGACCTTCACGGCGTGGCGGGTGCTGAGCTGGGCGGCGACGCGGGCTTCGGTGAGGAACCGCTTGCGGGTGGATTCCTTGAAGGCTGCCGAGCCGTGCAGGAGCTTGATGGCTACCGGGGACCGCAGGGTCACGTGCCTGGCGCGCCAGACCTCACCCGTACCGCCTTCCCCAATGAGCTTTTCGAGGGCATATCTACCCCCGACGAGCCGATCGGGATCCACGGTGGCCGTCATGATGGTGGCGGTAACCATACCAACGGGGACCGAAGGACAGCAAGGGGCCGAGGTGCGAGGACGACGCCCCGTTGTCCGGTCTGCGGACGATCTCAACGCGGACGGGAAACGGGTGCGTTTTCACGCCGGTCACCCCGCCTCCGCGGACGCGGGTTGACGCAGTTCGCTGCGCAACGCAAGCTCCCTTCAGAGCGAGCGACGTGCTCCGTGGACGAGATCAGGAGGCAGCCTTGGAAGTCATCAAGATTCTGGTGGAGGAGCACAAGCGGATCGCCGAGCTACTTTCCATCTTGCAGGCGGGCGCGGACCGCATCATCGACAACCGCTTGCCGCCCCGGGCGTTCTTCGAGACCGGGCTGCAGCAGGCGCGGCAGTACGCCGACCAGGCGCACCACTTCAAGGAAGAGCACGTGCTCTTCGGCGCCCTCGCCCAGAAGCACAACGGGGACCTGGACGGCCACATCGAGCGCCACCGCTCCCAGCACGAGCAATGCCGGGACCTGCTTGGCGCCGTCTCCTCCGCCCTCGCCGGCTACGAGCGCGGGAAGGAAGATGCGATCAAGGCGGTGCACCGCAACCTCACGGAGTACGTGCGCACGCTGCGGGGACACATCCGCTCCGAGAACGAGAACTTCTTTCCCCTCGCCCAGGTCTCGCTCTCCGAGGCGGAGGCGAAGGTGTTGCTGGGCGAGTTTCAGAGCTACCAGGCCAAGCACCCGGATGCCGAGCAGAAACTGGCCGAAGGGTTGGCGACGATGCGTGGGTATCTGGACGAGTGAGAAGAGAAACGGCTCACCAGTTCTCTTCGAACCCGCCGCAATATGTACTACCCTCGCCGCGTGAGGTCGCGCACCCGTCTCCCCATCGGCGCCACGCCCGCCGTCCTCGCTTCGTGTCTCCTCGCCTGCAATTCGTCCACCGACCCTTTCCCCAAGCGCCCCCGCAAACCGTTCGAGGCATTCTGCCAGGCCCACGTCGTCGACCTCGGCCTCGTCGACATCGAAACCGACTATCTGCCCCACGTCGTCCAGTGCGAGAACGGCGGCGCCCCCTACGCCTCCCTCCAGGCCCAGGCCGTGGCCGCTCGCTCCTATCTCTACTACAAGCTCGAAACCGCAGGCGCCATCCGCGACGGCGAAGTCGATCAGGTGTATTCCTGCCCCGGCTCTCCCACCCGCGAGCACGTGCAGGCGGTCGTGGAGACCTCCGGGCAGATTCTCACCTACAAGGGTTCCACCCTCTGCTCGTTCTTCGTTGCGGGGGCCCGCCAGGAGCCCCCCGCCTGCCGCGGCAGCACCGACCACTACACCGAGCGCTTCGTCACCCACAACTGGGCCCTCTCCGGGAGCGACGTCCGCCAGAGCCCCCTCGGCCTCGTTCACCCCTCCAACCACCAGAACCGGGGTTGCCTCTCCCAGTGGGGGTCCCGGTGCCTTGCCACCAGTGGCTGGTCCTACCTCGACATCCTCAAGTTCTACTACGGTGCTGACGTCGTCCTCGAGAAGGCCACCGGCCCCTGCATCCTCGACAGCAATCGCCCCCCCGCCGGCCGTCTCGAGCCCGTCCGGTGCGACGGTATCTCCGGATGGGCCCTGGACCCCGACGAGCCGGACGTTCCCCCCCGCATTCATGTCTTCTTCGGCGGGCCGCCCGGGTCGCAGCAAGCCACCCGTGTCGTGACGCGTGCCTCGCCGAAGGACCCAAAGCAGTGCGAACCCAGTCGTCCCTGTCCCTATGACTTTGTTTTGCCCGTCCCCCTGGGCCTGCGCGATGGCAAAGCCCACAGCGCCCACGCCGTTGCCGTGGATTCTCAAGGGGGGATCGACGCCACCCTGGAGGGCAGTGGCGCCCTCTTCCGGTGCGGTCCCCCCGCGCCTCCCCTCGGCCCGAGCGAAGGAGTCCGACGCGCTCTTCTCTCCCTCGACAGCCTGAGTGCGTGGCAGTTGACCCTCGTGGAGGACGCCGCCCCGATGACCCTCGCCGAGGTCTCCGATTACGTCGTAGGGCCCGACCTGCCCGAAGCCCCGGCGTGGGTCCGCGAGCCCTCGCCCCCCGGCGCCGGCACGCCCCCCTCGGACGCCGTGTGGGTCGTCGACACGGGCACCCTCCGTCCCGTCCTGCCCTCCGCACTCGCGTCCTGGCGTGTCACCCCAGGGTCCGTGCGGACCGCAACCCCCGAGGAGCTGTCCCTCCCCCGGGGCTCCTCCTTCCCCTCGAGCCCCTTCCTCGTCCGTAGCCCCGACGGCAAACTCTATCTCCTTGACTATCCTCTAGTGCATTGACGCAAGTCAAATCTCCCCCACCGCCGCAGGAGTCGTATCCACCATCAGCCACACCCGCACCGTCTCCGGCATCTCTTCCACCTTCAACGCCACCTTCGTCACCGTCCCGTCCGCCGCCGCCTCCCGCGACGTCGCCAGCCCATAGTCCAGCGAAAGCGGCTTGCCCGTCGACGCGTCCACGAGCAGCAACCCCAGGCTGTGCTCTTCCACCTTCACGCTCGACCCCGTCACCGTCGCCTCCACCTTCCCCTCCTGCCGAGAAAACGCCACGTCTCCCACCCCCGATGGCGCCTGCTGGGTCCCCGCCTCGTGCCGGCGAAGCAGCGCAGCCCCGAACACGCTCAGCACGTCCGTCTGCGCGTTGCATAGCCCCAGCGTCTGAAGGAAGGGCCCGTACAGCTCAATCGACGAGCACGTCGTGCTCACCAGAAGACGAGGCGTCTCCACCGTCGTCCCCGTCCCGTCGAGTCGCGCGGTCAGCCGGAAGAGATTGAACGATAGCGTGGCGCTCATCGCCTCCACCCCGAACCCTCCCTCGTTGACCGCCGTCAGCAACCCTCCCTCGTAACGCATCTCCAGCGGAAACAGCGCCTTGGTCGACGGGTCGATGACTGTAAGGTTCTCGTCCGGTGCGAGCTTGCCCCCCGCCACCCACCCGATGAACCGGTCCGGCGTCCCCTCCACCACCCCGAGCAAGAAGTGCAAGGAGTCGAAACCAATCTGGTTGTAGCTCGGCATGATCGTCGGCAAGGGCGCCGCGAGCCGGTAGATCTCCCACACACTCGACGGCTCTCCCGGCGCCGACGGAATCTGCATCGCCGGCGCGGCCGTCTCAGGAGCGCGCAGGTCGAACGTGAAGCGCTCCTCGAACGTTCCCCCCACCGTGCCCCCCGAAAACTTCAAGCCCTTTCGGTCGGGATTCACCAGGTACTGCCCGCTTACCCGCACCGCCACCTGCCCCGACGGGTCGCCGGTCCAGGACGCTGTCGGATACGCCGTCAGGAACCGACGGTCCCCCGACACCTCCACCCGCAGGTCCGACGCAGGCTCCGCTGTCACTACGAGGTTGTCCGAATCCAGCAGCGCCAGCACCGTGTCCCCCGCCTCTCGCACGTACAGCGAGAACGCGAGTGTCTGGTTGGCGTCGATCACCCCCGGCGCCGTCTCGACCGGCGACCCGAGTTGCGTCGTGTACAGCAGCTTCGCCCCGTCCGACGGCAAGTCCTCTCCAGAGCCCGCGATGCACCGCGGGTCGCTCGCCCCTTCCGTCCGCAAGCAGTAATCGTAGGGCACACTGAAAATCTCGCCGCTCTCCCCGGCGATGTAAATCGCGTCCTTGCCCAGCGCCGGCGACGCGTTCAGGTCGTTGCGCTCCTCTTCGATGAGTTGCATCGACCATCGCAACGTCCCGTCCGGGTTCAGCACGAACAGCCGCCCTTGCCCCGAGCCCACGTAGACGTTCCCGTCGGCGTCGATCGCGGGCGAGGAACGCACCGCCTCCAGCGTGTCGAACGCCCACCGCTTCGACCCGTCCGCGGGGTCCAGCCCGTAGATGGTACCGTCCGCCGACGGCTGCACGATCGTCCCGTCGGGTAGCTGTCCCGGGCTCGCGTAGATGTGGTCTCGCGTCCCGAAGGTCCACAGAGGCTCTCCCGAAAGCTCGTCGTAGGCGCGCAGGAACCCGTCGAAGCCCCCCACGATCACCTTGCCGTCGTGGGTCAGCATCGGGCTCGCCGCGACGGTGCCATTGGACCTCGCGTCCCACAACCTCTCGCCGGTAGGGCTATAGGCGAACGTGTTGGGGCCGAGCGCCTCGAGCATGTTGTTGTTGCCGATGTAGACGTTGCCGGTGACCGGGTTCACGGCCGGCAGGGACCACGTCTGGTCGTAGAAACGCATCTTCCACTTCACCTGAGCCGTGTCCCGGTCGAGCGCGTAGACGAAGAAGTTGTCGTTCGGCACGTACAGGGTGCCGTCGGGGCCGATGGCGACGTTGCCTTCGAACCAGTTGATGAGGGCGCTGCTCACCGAGGGATCGTCCGCGGCGAAGGTCCAGACCTCCTGGCCGGTCGCGGCATCGCGGGCGTACAGGTTCCCGTCACCCGAGCCGAAGTACACGCGGCCCTTGTCGTCCAGCAGGGCCGACGAGTCGATGATCTCTCCGGTGGGCACCGACCATCGCAGGGTGCCGTCGGGGTTCAGGGCGTAGAAGGTGCGATCGGCGGAGCCGACGTAGAGGGTACCGTCCGCGGCTACCACGGGGGTGCTGAAGATTCCCTTGCCCGTGGGGAAGGTCCAGAGCAGGCCTCCTTGGGTGGAGGGCGTGACGTTCGCTCGCCCGTTCTGGCGCGCGTTCGCGCGGAACTTCGGCCACGGGCTGCCAGGTTCCAGGGGAACGCTGCCATCGCCCGCGGGGACCACGTCGCAGGTGCTCCCGCACGAGGGCAAGAACGGCAGGGCGCCGAGGGAAAGGATCAGGACAACGAGGGCCGCACGCAGCGTCGCATGGCGAGACGTCGGGACGAGAAGGGATGCGTTCACAGGAGCCTCCGCACTCCGGCGCAACCCAAGGCGCCGAAGCGTCGTGCACCCATACCAGACGCCGCGCCGACCTGCTATCGCTTCCTCATGAGCACGGAAGCGGAAGGGCGCGTCATTCGCTGGGGCATCGTCGGCTGCGGGGACGTCACGGAGGTCAAGAGCGGGCCCGCGTTTCGAAAGGTGCGCGGGAGCAAGCTCGTGGCCGTCATGCGGCGCGATGGCGCCCTCGCGCGGCAGTACGCCAAGCGCCACGGCGTGGCGCGGTGGTACGACGACGTCGACGCTTTGCTGGGCGACCCGGAGGTCGACGCGGTATACGTGGCCACGCCCGTCGGGTCCCACGCCGAGGTCGCCCGGAAGGTGGCTGATGCCGGGAAGCCTGCCTACGTGGAAAAGCCGATGGCTCGCCACGCTCCCGAGTGCGAAGACATGGTGGACGCGTTCGGCCGGGCGGGCGTCCCGCTGTTCGTGGCCTATTACCGCCGCAAGCTGCCGCGCTTCACGCAGGTGGCCGCGCTGCTCGCGGGGGGGGCCGTGGGGAAGGTGACCGGGGTCCGCTACCACTATGGCTCTGCGTCGCACCGCAAGGCCACAACCCCTCTGCCCTGGCGGCTAGATGCCTCGCAATCCGGTGGGGGGCTGTTTCTCGACCTCGGCTGTCACGCCCTGGACATCATCGACTTCCTGCTCGGGCCCCTCCACGAGATTCACGGTATGGCGCGCAACGTGGCGTCCGACCACGACGTCGAGGACACCGTGGCGATGACCTTCTCCGTGGGGGAAGGTGTCCCCGGGGTGGCGTCCTGGAACTTCGCGCAGCACCAGCGCGAGGATGGTCTCGAGATCGCGGGCACGGAGGGCCACGTCCGCCTGTCCGTCTTCGGAGAGACTCCCATCCACGTCACGCGCGGGGAAAGCGTGGAGACGATCGAGGCCGCAAACCCCGAGCATATCCAGCAGCCCCTGGTCCAGAGCCTCGTCGACGCGCTGCTCGGGCGAGGGGAGTGCCCCAGTACGGGGGAAACGGCGCTGCGCACGTCCCGTGTGATGGATACGGTTTTGTGCGGTTACTACGGAGGCCGCGAGGACCGGTTCTGGCAGCGGGCGGAGACGTGGCCCGGACGAAGGAAGTAGTACTGCGTGCCCGAAGTCCCTACCGGGTTGAGGCTCGACCACGACAATGGGCGGATGACGGACATCAACTAGGAGCTGAGAACACGGAATGCGAATTCGAACCAGGAATGGGCGGAGCCAGAGGCAACACGCACCACCCAGCTCCGTACACACCCTTCTGTGCCTTCTGCGACCTCTGTGATCCTCCGGAGTGTGATCCCGGTATTCACTTCGGGCACACGGTAGTAGGGAACCCCGGTAGGGACTTCGGGCATGTCTGTCATCCGTCCATCGTCGGCGCTGTCGAACCGATTGGAGCATGGATGCTCGCTATCCCCTCTATTCCACCCACACGTCCCTGTGCACCCAGCTGACGCCGCCGCGGTTGTCCCGCACTACCGCCCAGACACGGACCTCCCGGTCCCCCGTCTTCGGCGCCCGCCAATACCCCTCGTAGTCGGACTGGAACCCCATGTCCGGGTCGTGAATCATACGGGACCCCGCCTTCCATGACCCTGCCGTCGAATGGTACATCACCCACGTGTTCTCGATCGGCGCGTCCTGCTCAGCCACCTTGGCCATCGTCGCCCTCTCCAGCGTCGACGCCTCCACCAAGGGCTTGAACTGGATCCCGGGGCAGTCCTCCTCGTCCTCTTGCACGCAGCGGGGCACGGTTGCGATGCAGTACCCCGCCTTGCTGCACACCTCCCCAGCCGCGCAAGAGCCGCTGTCGGTGCACGGCGCCCCTGTCGCCCCCGGCCCGAACAGCACCCCCGCGACCTCGGGGTTCGCGTTGCGCAGGGTCTCGAACCCATAGATCGGGAAGTAGCCGTAGAGGAAGTCCTGGTCCCCGAGCCGCTCGCTCGAGCCGGTCCGGAAACACCCCAGCGGGAAGTCCTCCGCACGGTCCGCCTCGGGCAGCTTCCGTAGGTCCCCTGCACACGCCGCGAAAAACACGTAGGACAGGCCGTAAGGATAAACAAGCTCCGGGTCCCCTGGCTTCGACGAGATGATGTCCGCCGGGATCGTTGCGCGATAGTTCAGCCCGAAGCCCATGGGGACCCCCTCCGGTACCCTGTCGAAGGCCAGATCCTCGTCAGTCACGCGATCCATCACTGCGTGCAACGCTGGATAGCACAAGTAGTACATGTCCCCGGGAGGGTTGACGCACCCCTCGACCCACACCACGCGCACCTCGCGCGCGGTCCCGTCGGACTGCAACGCCCCGGGGGCGCCATCGTGCAAGAGCATGTCCAGGCTCGGCCGGTCCCCCGGCGAGGCGTAGGGCAGGTCCGCCCGAACCCCCAGCACCCGCAGCGTCCTCACCTCCGAGAACACGTCCAGGTCCTGCTCGTCGCATGCGACCGGCACGAGCAGCGTGGGGACTAGAATCGTCATGGCTAGTCTGCGAAAATATCTCATCAGAACTCTCCCCGCACGCCGAGGTTCGGCAAGATCGGCAATCCAGCGTAGGTCGTGCTCTGGGCATAGTTGTAGCTGTATTCAACCCCCTGGGGGTTGGCGCGGTTGTAGACGTTCTGCAGGTCCAGGTAGGCCGTCAGGGCCCACGCGTCGAACGTCCACTTCTTGTCGACCCGGACGTCCAACTGGTGGAACGCCGGCAATCGCTCGCTGAAGGGCTCTCCCGATCGGCAGGCATAGGACCCCGCCGCGGCGTTCAGCACGCCCCCTTCGCAGGGCGTGTGCAGCGTGCCCGACGTGTACCGGAACTTCGACCCCACCGTCCAGCCACGCCCGACCAGGTAGCTCGCCAGCACCGTGAGGTTGTGGGTCTGATCGTACTCGAACAGCCGCTCCGGCTCCCCAGGCCCCTCGGTTCGTGTCGAGCGCGAGAGCGTGTAGGCCAGCCACCCGAAGAGCCGCCCGTCGAACCGATACCGCAACAACGCCTCGAGCCCGTACACCTTTCCCGTCCCCACGTTCTCGTACCCCTCGGACCCGTCGTCTTGGGCCACGCGGACGATCTGCTCGTCCAGGTCCTTGTAGAACCCTTCCACCGACCCCTCGAAGAACTCCGTCACCTCCTGCTCGACACCCACGGAGTAGTGCGTGGCCCGGCTGGACTGCACCGTGGGCGTGCCGAACACCTTCATGACGTACACCGGCTCCGGCATCTGGTGGAAGATCCCCACGCCCGTCTTCACCGTCGTTCGCGGGAACTTGCTCCGGATGTCGTACCGCGCGTTGAGCCGGGGGCTGAAGTCCCAGTCCT
Organism: uncultured Polyangiaceae bacterium; assembly: GCA_964488865.1. Taxonomy (GTDB): domain Bacteria; phylum Myxococcota_A; class Polyangia; order Polyangiales; family Polyangiaceae; genus MWCO01. The sequence continues at coordinate 89,597 of CAZAWR010000015.1, forward strand.
CGGTCAGGTTGAAGTAGTCGACCCGCCCTCCCAGCAGCAGCTGCAGCGCCTCCACGGGCCGGACCTCCATCTCGGCCCAGGCGGCGGGAGCACTGAAGACCCCCTCGTCCACCAGCGCCATGACCGGCCGGTTCGAGTAGGGGCCCGGGTCCGGCTCCCCGGGCAAGGGAGGCTGCGGCGCCCGGATGTCCACCTCGTAAGGGTAGTAAAGGATGTCCGGCCCGCCCCGGACCTTCAACCAGTCCGCTATCTCGTAGTCCACCTGTCCCCTCACGGTGAGCGACCGGAACGCGTTGTCGAAGCGCAGCGCCCCCACCGTGCCCTGGTACCTGTCCAGCCCGTACGCCGCCACCAGAGACAGACTCAGGTCGTCCGTGACTTGGTTCTCGTAGCTGCCCTGCAGCCGCCAGAATCCACTGCTCTCCTCGAACCCCGACGCGAACCCCGGGTCCGCCTCGAACCCCGACGGAAAGGACAGCGCAATCCGGTCGTCGGCCCCGAAGAACCCCAGCCGCAGCCGGGACCGATCCCCCTTCTTGTGCTCCACGAAGGCCTGGTAGTCGTGGTACACCGGCGCCGTCCGCACCCCGATGTCCGCCGCCTCCAGCAACGAAGGAAGCCACACGTCCAGGTGGCTCCGCCTTCCTCCCACAACGAACGACCAGTCGTCGAGCCCGGGGATGGGCCCCTCCGCCAGCACTCGCGCGTCGATCAGGTCCACCTGCGCCAATCCGTGGTAGCCCCCATCCTCCGCAATCCCACGCGTCGTCACGTCGATCACGCCCCCCGACAGACGGCCATAGCGCGCGCTGAAGTTGCCAGGGTAGAAGTCCAGTCGCTCAATCATCTCCGAAGGCACCGTCGACGACAACCCGCCAAAGTGATAGACGTAAGGCACCCAGGTCCCGTCGATGAACACACCCGTACCGGCGGGCTCGGACCCCCGCACCGCGATGAAGCCGTCGAACGCCCCCGTCCGGGCCACACCCGGCATCGCCTGCACCGCGCGCAGGGCGTCCCCGCTCGTTCCGGGTACCCGCTCCAGCTCCTGTCGTGCGATCGATCGCTTGGTGATCTCGCGATCCGGTCGAGCACCCCGCACGGTGACCTCCAGAGGGCCGCCCTCGGGCGTGAGACGATAGACCACGTCGATGGCCTCGCCCGCTGCCACCTTCTCTTCTCCCTCGACCGCCTGAAAACCCTCCACGGTGATTCCTACGTGATACACCCCAGGCAATATCCCCTGCATCAGCCACCGCCCGCTCCCGTCGGCCACCACCTCGGTTCGCTGGCCTGCCGCGTCCGTGATGACCACCTTCGCCCCGGGCATAGCCGCGTTGCCTTCTTGCAGGAGCACCGCACCGCCGAGTTGGCCCGTGGTGGGCGGGGGGGGAGTCTGGCTCGGAGGAGGCCGAACCTCCTTCATCTCGAACTTGTAGGCGTAAAGGATCCGGGACGGGACGGCCTTGCCTTCCCGCTGCGCCGGCACGAACACGAACCGGCGGGCCGCTTCCGTCGCCGCCTCGTCGAACCCGTGACCGGCAGGTTGCTGGACCTGCACCGCGACCACCTTGCCCTCGCCGTCGATGTCAATCTGGAGGACCACTTGCCCCGTGATCCCCTCGGCTTTCGCGCCGGGGGGGTAGGGCGCCTCCACAAACTCGACAAGCTTCGGGGGCAGGAGCGCGGGGGCCTGCGACTCTCCGGCATCCGCTTCGGGTGCGGCGGTGGGTTGGGCTCCTGCCTCTCCGGCGCCGACCACGCACAGCCAGGCTGTGGCGAAAGCGGGCGCGAGGCGCTGCATCGTAGGGCTTTGCATGGGATTCGCCTTGGCGAACGGACGCCCCAGGGAACCTCATGCTCACCCGGACAGGCAGACCGTTCGCGTCTATCCCCTAAGCACCAGGCGTGCCATGGCGAATGGGTCGCAAAATGCGCGCGAAGGCATCGCTTCCCGGTCCGATGACCGTTGTCCGCCTGTCCGTCCGCGGACACCTGTCTCGTACCCCTGCTCGTGCTCGACCGGACTCTCCCACGTTGTGGGGCGCTCAAGGCGACAACGTCGCCGAACCCATGAAACACGCCGCGTACGCCGCACAGTCCGAAAGCCCCATGCACCGCGCGAGCTCCTTCTTCAACGCAGGTGGCATCTTCGACGGGTTGTCCCAGTCAGCCCTGCACTCGCGAAGGAACTCGTCGCTCTCGACCGTCTCTCGCACGTCCCGGGCCGCACTCTCGAAAGAGGCCTCCATTCTGGCCTCCGCTCGCTTTCGGTCCTCCTCGGACAGCGCGGCCAGACGCCCCGCCATGGTCTCCCGCGTCCGACGCTTCGCCTCTTGCACGAAGGCATCGGAGCACGATGCGTTGCGCTTCGCCAGGTCCTCACAGGTCGGACCGGACTTGCAGGCCGTGCCGAGAATCGCGAGCACGCAAAGGCCGACAATTCCTCCGCTGCGCATACGCATGTCCCTACCTCAGCCCTTGGGCCTTCGTTCCAGCTCGATGCCGAGCCGTTCCATGCGACGGTACAGGGCTTGGCGACTGAGGCCGAGGCGAGCGGCGGCGCGGGATATCACTCCCTTCGCGTCGATGATCGCTTGCTCGACCTCCGCGCGCTCGGCGTCGTGCCCCGGCGGCGGGATAGAGGGGGAGGAAGAACGCACCGCGGAGGAAGAAGAGGATGAGGGAACGATGGACGCGTCGAGCCCCAGGTCTTCTGCCACGACGATGGCGTCCTTGCGAACGAGCATGGCCCGCTGGATGCGATTCTCGAGCTCTCGGACGTTGCCGGGCCACTCGTGGTCGAGCAGAGCCTGTTGTGCCTCCTCGGACAGGTCGACGGTGCCCGGCTCCCCCTGCTGCTCGTGCGCGCGAAGGAAGTGGTCCGCGAGGGGCAGAATGTCCTCGGTCCGGTCTCGCAGGGGCGGGACCGCTATTTCGATCACGTTCAGCCGGAAGAACAGGTCCTCCCGGAAGTCCCCTCGCGCGATCGCCGCAGGTAGGTTGGTGTTCGTGGCACTCACGATCCGCACGTCCGCGCGACGGTTCGCGCTGCTGCCCAGACGCTGAAACTCCCCGGTCTGCAGGACGCGAAGCAGCTTCATCTGCCCGCTCGGGGACAGGTTGCCGATCTCGTCCAGAAAGAGCGTTCCCCCGTCGGCCTGCTCGAAGCGCCCGATGCGGGTCTTGCTCGCGCCGGTGTAGGCCCCGGCTTCCGCCCCGAAGAGCTCCGCTTCCAGCAAGTTGTCCGGCAACCCCCCCGCGTTCACGCGCACGAAGGGCTTGCCCTTCCGACGGCTGTTGGCCTGCAGCACCTCGGCGATCTTCTCCTTGCCGCAACCGTTCGGGCCCGTGATGAGCACCGGCGCGTCCGCGGGCGCGACCTTCACTGCCAACGTCAGAACCGCATGCATCTTCGCGCTCGCGTACACGATGCCACACAGATCGTACACCCGCGCCAGCTCCACCCGCGCACGCTGCGCACGCGATACCTCGCGCAACCGCTCGAGCTGAAGCTGCTGCATACGCATCAGGTTCTTCACCGTCGTCACGAGCTTCTCGTCGTCCCACGGCTTGGCGATGTAGTCGTTCGCCCCCTCCTTGATCAGCTGGACCGCCATCTCCAGCGACGTGTACGCCGTCATCAGGATCATGGGCACGTCCGGGTCGAGCTTCCGCAGCGCGCGCATCAGCGCCACCCCCTCGTTGCCGGAGGTGGTGTCCCGCGTGAAGTTCATGTCCTGCACGATGACGCCCACGTCTTCGTTCGCCACCGCGTCGAGGGCCTCCTCGGGCGAGGTCGCAACGACGGTGGAAAGGCCGTGGACCTCGAAGAGCAGCTCGAGAGCGGTGCATACGGACCGCTGATCGTCGACGACGAGGACCTTGGACATGACGGATCGATCTCCTTGCGACGGCAGCCTACATGGGGACGAGGTTCGATTCCAGCCCCGGTGGCGTACGGCACCGCGGCACGAAAGGGAAGTCGCGACCGTGCGCCGGGTGGCTCCCAGACGACGCGCCTCGCTGTCCGGGCTTGCCTTGCCGGCCGAACCGAGAGGACAATGCGACGTCTTGCGCGCGAGAATCATGACAGCCACGGCGACCGTGGTGGTGGTCGTCGCGGCCATCTCGGTCGCCATCGGTCGTGCCGTCGATGCGGCGGGCATTGCCTATGGCGCGGCCATCGTGCTGGCGCTCGTCGCCGGCACGGCGGTGTTTCTTCTCGCCACGGGCCAGCAGCTCGCGACGATCGACCAAGTGCGATCGGGCTTGCGGCGGTTCGCGACACGAGACTTCGACGCGCGGGTGAGCGTCCCCGAAGATGCCCTTGCGGAGGGGATGGCCGCGGAGTTCAACGCCCTGGGAGAGCTGCTTCGGGCCGAGAAGACCGACGTGGACCAACGCGAGCGGCTGCTTCGGACGATCATCGACGCGGCGCCGATGGCCATTCTGCTGCTCGACGGAGGAGGCAGGATCCTGTACTCGAACCAGACCGCGCGGGAGCTGTTCTTCGAAGGCAAGGAGCTCGCAGGCCACAACTTCCTCGGCATGCTCGCGGACGCTCCGGCGCCCTTCCGCGAGGCCGTGCTCGGACGGGAGGACGCCTTGTTCTCCGTGGAAGCCCAGCAGGAAACGGAGACGTACCACCTGGCCAAACGCCACTTCGACATCGAAGCGGAGGAGCACGTCCTCGTCATGGTGCGTCACATGACACGGGAGCTGCGAAGGCAAGAGGTCGACGTCTGGAAGAAGATGATTCGGGTCATCAGCCACGAGCTCAACAACTCCCTGGCGCCGATCTCGTCGCTCGTGCACACGGCGCGGATGATCGCCCAGCAGCGGGAGCCGGAGCCTCGTCTGGAGCGCGTGTTCGACACCATCGGTGACCGCGCCAAGCACCTGCAGGAGTTCGTGGCAGGCTATGCGAAGTTCGCACGCCTGCCCAAGCCGCGAACAGACTTCGTCGATCTGCCCACCTTCGTCGACCGGCTTCGCGAGTTGGCCCCGTTCGCCCGCGTGTTCGGTCCCGGCTCTGGCAAGGGTTTCTTCGACGTGACCCAGATCGAGCAGGTGCTGATCAACCTGCTGAAGAATGCCGAGGAGTCGGGCTCCGCCGAGGGAACCATCACGCTCGAGGTATTGACCGCCGAGGACGGCTCCACGACCTTCGTGGTGTCCGACCGGGGCAGCGGCATGAGCGAGGAAGTGCTTCGCAGCGCGCTGCTCCCGTTCTACTCGACGAAAGAGCGGGGCACCGGCCTCGGGCTCGCCCTGAGTCGCGAAGTGCTCGAGGCGCACGGGGGCCGGATTCGCATCGAGAACCGCGCGGAGGGTGGCATCACCGTCCGATGCACCGTCCGCGGCAAGGAACGCCTTTCCGCGTCCGCTTCCGCCAAGCTCACGCTCTCGAGGATGTAGGATCACCGGGAGAAGCGCACCGCGATGGGCGGCGTGACCGACAGGATGGGGGCACCGCTGCGGTCCAGTGCGGGTACGTAGGATTGCCCCAGGGCGCACGCCCGCGCGGCCGCACCGAACCCGAAGCCGGGGTCGCTCGTGACCTGGATCGCCTTCGGAGAGCCGTCCGGACGCACCGTCACCACGATCATCGCGCTCGCCGCGTTGGGCGCACCCGGGTCCGACGGAAACAGGTGAGAGCAGCTCCAAGCCCCGCGGGCAGGGCGCGCCGGCCGCGACCGATCCGGTCCCGTGGTGGTAGGCGTCGGGGCCTTCGTCGCCACCCGAGCCGCCGTGGCGACGACCCTCGGCCCGTTGCGGGCACGACCCCGGACCGCTGTCTCCGACTCTCCCTTGGCAGCCGTCGTCCCACCGACGTACGCACCGCCCTCGCCCTGGATCATGGTGAAGTCCGCCATGCTGGGCTCGCTGGGACCCTCCGGCTCCGGGGCCGTGAGCGTCTGACCCGCCTTGGCCGCCGACGGCAACGCGGTAGTCGGCTCAGCCTTTGCGGCGGTGTCCACGGGGGGCGTCGCGCCCGGCGACGGCGGTTCCTTCGCGTCCGGCTCGGGTTCCGGCTCGGGCTCGGGTTCCGGTTCCGCGATGGGCTCAGGTTCCGATAGCGGCACGTCGAACGTGACCTCCACCTCTTGGCTGGACACAGCCCCAGCGCCCGACGCGCTCGCCTCCCCCACGAACCACAACGCGTGCACTGCCATGCTCCCCACCAAACCCAGCACCAGCTCCGGAGAATAGCGACGTGCCATGGGATACCTCAGTTTCCTGCCGCGGCGGCCTCGGCCGCGACCGGGTCCACGCCGAACGCGATCTTGCCAATGCCACCTTGCTTCAACAAGTCCATCACCCGCACCACGCGACGATGCGGGACCGAACCGTCCGCGTGAATCACGGCCCGCACGTCCGGGTGCTGCTTGCGCGCCGTCCTAGCCAGCCCGAGAACCGAGTCGTCCGACTCCACGTCCTTTGTGTCCACCTTGGTCGCCCCGTCGGCTCCCAGGGAGACGACGAAGACCACTTGCTGCTCGGAGCCCGTGGCGGCCTTGGGCAGATCCATCGGCAAGGTGTTGGACACGATGAGCTTCGCCGTGACCATGAAGACGATGAGCAGGACCAGGATGATGTCGACCAGAGGGGTGACGTTGATGCCGGAGAAGACGCCGTCGTCGGTGGGGTTCATGCTGGCAGCCATGGTGTTCTCCTCGTGGTAGGGAGTCGATTGCCCTGTAGGCCCGTCAGGCTGGACACTCGAGGCTCAGGGGACTCTTGGACGCTGGGCCATTGCCCACCATCGAGATCCGGGCACTGCCCTCTTCCTCTTGCTCCACCCGCGCACCCTTGGCGTGGCGTCGCCCCGCACCACTCAGGTACGACAGAAGCTCGAGCGACAGAATCTGGGCGTCGTCGATGGCGGACTTGACCGTGCGCTGGAACATGTTGTAGGCGAACACGGCGGGAATGGCGACCGCCAGACCCACGGCGGTGGCGACGAGGGCCTCGGCAATGCTGGACATCACGGCCTGGGGCGCCATGGTGGAGGCGGTCTCCGCGGCCGTGGCGGCGCCCAAGTGCTCGAAGGCCTGCAACACGCCCACCACGGTGCCAAACAGGCCGATGAAGGGGGCATTCGCTCCAAGGGTCGCCAGGAAGTTGAAGCGCTTCTCGAGCCGTCGACGCTGCGCGATGCCCTCCGCCGTCATTGCCTCGTCCGCTTGTTTCGGAGAGGTCTCTTCCTCGTCCAAACGCATTCCCCGCAATACCACCTTGGCCGCCGGGTGGGCGTAGGGCCGCATCGCCTCCCGCGCCCTCGCAAAGCCCCCTTCGCGCAGGGCCTTCTGCAGCGCTTCGCGCAGCTCCTCGATGTCCACGCGCAGCGCACGAAGCTGCAGCACCCGCTCGATGATGACCGCGATGGACCCGATGCTCAGGGCGAGCAGCAGCCAGAGCACCCATTCGGACCCGGTGCTGACCATGATGTCCTTCGCGCGTTCCACGAGTTGCATGACTCTTCTCCTTGCGTGTAGGGGCTCGTGAGCCCGTCCCTCCCGCCTAGAGCGAAGTTCGTGCCACCGGGCACCCCCTTGCATTTCCCGACGATTTCGGCTCTGTCCGCTCGCTGAACCCCGTCCGGCGGACAGGTGGACCGGACCAGGGCGAACACGTGTCCGCTTCCCCCTGCAACGCAACCACCGATGCCGCAGAAGCCACAGAATGGGGCCTCCCCTCTTGGTCCTCGGTCAGGGATCCCTCCGTCCACTCCGGTGCACCATCCTGCCCTCCCTGTGCTTCCTTCTGCCACTCAGTCGCGTCCGGTCGTTCGTCAGGACGCTTCCGCTGATTGGACCCCAACGAGCGACTCGTCCCGACCGTTCCCGTCACGCTCTGTTTCACTGGAAAATGCAGCCTGCGGCACGACCCGAGCCTTGACACCCTCCTCGTTTGGGTCGCATCATGACGCACCGTGACAAAGGTCTGCCTCGCCCAGCGACCCGTGAGTCCAACGAGCCCGAGCCGGCCGAGCCCAATCCCAGGAACAGCCCGGGCCGCGGCGCCGAGAACAGGCAGCCTGAAGCCATGACCCCCCTGTCGACCCGGGTCCTCGTCATCGGCGGCGGCGCCACCGGAACCGGCCTCGCTCGCGACCTCGCCCTCCGCGGCGTCCCATCCATCCTCGTCGACCAGGGAGACCTCAACGCCGGCGCGTCCGGCGCCAACCACGGCCTACTCCACAGCGGCGCTCGCTACGTCGCCAGCGACCCCGAGAGCGCGAGACACTGCTACGAGGAAGGGCAGATCCTCCGCCGCCTCGGCCCGCACTGCCTCGAGGACACCAAGGGCCTCTTCGTGGCGGTCGAGGGCGACGACGAACACTACATCGCCGACTTCCCAACCCTGTGCGCGCGCTGCGGTATCCCGACCCGCGCCCTGGACCTCGCGGAAGCCCGCGCCCTCGAACCCGCCGTCTCGCCGAAGATGATTGCCGCTTACGAGGTCCCCGACGCCACCGTCGACCCCTTCAAGCTCTCCCTCGAGAACATGGCTCACGCATGTTCCCTCGGCTCCGCCCTCCTCACCCAGACCCGCGTCGTGGGCTTCGACCTGCGCGACGGACGCATCACCTGCACCCGCGTCGTGGACATGCGCTCGGGACAGGAGCGATCCATCGTGGCCGACGAAGTGGTGAATGCCGCGGGGGCCTGGTCCGGGCAAGTCGCCGCCCTGGCCGGTATCACCCTCGAGATCCTATACTCCAAAGGGACGCTGCTCATCACCCAGAGGCGCGTCACCCAGCGGGTGGTCAATCGCCTTCGCAAACCCTCCAACGCCGACATCATCGTTCCGGGCGGCACCGTGTCCGTTCTCGGCACGACGTCCCTGCGGGTCGACACCCTCGACGACATCGCCCCCACCATCCCCGAGGTGGATACCATCGTGGGCGAGGCGAGTATCCTCGTCCCCGCGCTGGCCACCGCACGGATCCTGCGCGCCTACGCAGGTGTGCGCCCGCTCGTCCGACAAAGCGCCGCCGGCGACGACCGGGCCGTGAGCCGCGACCTCTCCCTCTTCGATCACCGAACCCACGGCGTGCACAACTTCGTCACCGTCACGGGCGGCAAGCTCACCACCTTCCGCCAGATGGCAGAGAAAGCAGCCGATGTCGTCTGCGATCACCTGGGCGTGACCGAGCCGTGCCGGACGACCGTCGAACCGCTTCCCGAGATCTCCGTGTGGACCGTGCCGGGGCGCTCTCCCCGCGTGTGGGCGGACGCTGCCGACCCCACGGACCTGTTCCTCTGTGAGTGCGAGATGGTGCCCCAGAGCGCCATCGACCACATTGTCGAGGGCCTTCGTCACGCTTCCCGCGTTCCCACCTTGCGGGACATCGGCCTGCGCAGCCGCGTGGGCAAAGGCGCATGTCAGGGCTCGTTCTGCAGCCTTCGCGTGCTCGCCCACCTCTACCAGTACCGAACCGTCGACGCCCCCGAGGGGCTGGACGACCTGCGGGCCTTCCTCCTCGAGCGATGGAAAGGGGAGCGTGCCATCCTCTGGGACACCCAGCTCCGCCAAGCAGAGCTTCAGGAAGCGATGCACTGCGCCCTGTTGGGACTGGAGCTCGAGCGCCCATGACCCAGCTCCACTCTCCGTCGTTCCCCGTCGACCTCGCCGTCGTCGGCGCCGGCATGGCCGGTCAATGCGCTGCCCTCTTCGCATCCCAGCAAGGCCTCTCCGTGGCCGTCCTCGGCCCTGTCGGGGCCTGGGCCTACGCTTCCGGCCTGTTCGACCTGCTCGGCGTTCACCCCGTCGACCAAGGCACCCGGGTCGAGAACCCGTGGGAGGCGGTCCACTCGCTCGCTCGCGACCTCCCTCATCACCCCTACACCCTCGTCTCCGAGCAGGACATGCGAACCGCATTCGACGTCCTCCTCGACGCCTTCGACCAAGCGGGCTACTCTTACGTTCACGCCCCCGAGGCGAACAGCGACGTAATCACCTCCCTCGGGACGCGCAAGCGGACGTATTGCCTCCCAAGAACGATGTGGGCCGGTGTGGCTGCCCTGTGGGACCGCGTGCCGTGCCTGCTCGTCGACTTCGAAGGGACCAAGGACTACTGCGCACGGCAGATCGTCGTGAATGCCTCCCCCGCTTGGCCGGGCCTGCGCAGTGTACGTGTTCGCTTCCCGGGGGTCGAAGGCCTCTCCGAGCTCAGCCCAGAGCACCTTGCGCGTCGCCTGGATGTGCCCGCGTGCCGCGAGCGGCTGGCCGAAGTCGTCGCGGCCCATGTAGGCGAGTCTAGGGCCGTCGGATTGCCTCCTATCCTGGGGTTCGAGAAGCCCTTGGAAGGCCTCGCCGACCTCGAACGAAGGCTCGGCGTCCCCGTGTTCGAGGTGCCGTCGACGCCCGTGTCCGTGCCGGGTCTTCGCGTCCGCCTCGCCTTCGAGTCATGCCTTCGGAAGCGCGGTGTGACTGCCCTGGCGGACAGGGTGACCCGCGCGCAGGTGGACCCGGAAGGGGGCTTTCTCCTGCACGCTGGGGACGCCGAATCCCGCGTCGTCGTCCGCGCGCGAAGCGTGCTCCTGGCCTCGGGGCGGTTCCTGGGCGGGGGGCTCGTCGCAGACCGTCATCGTGTGCGGGAGGCCCTGTTCGATCTGCCGGTGCACCAGCCGGGGAGCCGGGTGGACTGGCATCGGAAAGACCTGTTCGACCCCCGGGGTCACGAGGTCAATCAGGCTGGCCTGGAGGTCGACGAGGGGTTTCGGCCTCGTGGCCCGGCCGGCAGCGCAGCATTCTCTACCCTCCACGCGGCGGGTTCCATCCTCGCGCACCAGGACTGGATGCGCATGAAGTGCGGGTCGGGTCTCGCGATCGCCACCGCCTGGGGCGCCGTTCGAAGCTGCCTCGGGCAGGCCCCAGGAGGCAAGGCATGACGGCGGAGACACCTCTGCTCGAGATTGCCTCTCTCATCGAGGAGGCAGGGGGCCATGACCTGCACGCGTGCATGCAATGCGGCACCTGTACGGGAGTATGCCCCTGGCCCCTGGTGGAAGCGTTCAGTCCCCGCAGGGTTTTTCGGGAGATGTCCCTGGGGCTCGAAGGCTGGGAGGCGGAGGCCGTCTGGCGGTGCGTGACGTGTCGGGCGTGCGTGCAGCGCTGCCCCAGGGGCCTCGACATCACCGGTATCATGCAGTCCGCGCGGACCGTCCTGCAGCAGTCAGGGGCCGCGCCTCGAGGCCTCACCGTCCCCCTCGCTAGCCTCCGCACCCAGGGAAATCCCTGGGAAGGGGACCGGACGGACCGCATGGACTGGCCCGCGCTCGTCGGCGCGCCCCTCTTCACCTCGGACTGCGAAAGCCTGCTCTTCCCGTGTTGTACCCAGGTCTACGACCCCCGCCATCGTCGCGCCGCTCGCGCCCTGACCTCGCTGCTCTCCCTGGCCGGCTACCGCTTCGGCGCCCTCCAGGAAGAACTCTCGTGCTGTGGCGATCAGGCTCGCAAGGTAGGCGCTCCTGACGTGTTCGACGACCTTTCGCTGGGCAACCTACAGGCTTTTCGGGCCCATGGGGTCAAGCGGGTGTTCACCAGCTCTCCCCACTGCCTTGACGTGCTTCGAGCCACGCCAGGGGTGGAGGCGGAGCACGCCACGCAAGTCCTGTGGCGGCTCGTGCAGGAAGGCAGGCTCGTGCCTACCCTCCCGGTGTCCGCCGTGGTCACCTACCACGACCCCTGCTACCTCGGTCGCTACGCTGGAGTGTACGACGCCCCCCGACGCCTGATCAGCGCCATTCCCGGCGTGGCGTTTCGGGAGATGCCGCGGTGCCGTGAGGAGAGCCTCTGCTGCGGGGGAGGCGGGGGCGGCATGTTCCTGGAGATGCTTCCCGAGCAGCGATTCTCCGTCCACCGGGTGCGTGAAGCCATGGCGACGGGCGCCAGCATCCTCGTCACCGCGTGCCCCTACTGCGTGCTCATGTTCGAGGATGCCATCAAGGCCACGGGCCTCGAAGGGGAGCTGGAGGTGCTGGACGCGGCAGAGCTGCTCAGCCGTTCGATCCCCGCGGGCCCGAGCGGCCCGGGAGGGGAGGCCCCGTGACCGAGCGCGTCGGCTTCTACATCTGCCACTGCGGCATCAACATCGCCTCCAAGGTCCGATGCGGGGACGTGGCCGCCCATGTCGCGACCTTGCCTGGCGTGGCCGTGTCCCGGGAGTACATCTTCATGTGCTCCGACCCCGGGCAGGAGCTCATCGAGCGCGATGTCGCCGAGCACGGATTGACCCGCATCGTCGTCGCCTCCTGCTCGCCTCGCATGCACGAAAACACGTTCCGCGCCGCCACCGCCCGCGCGGGGTTGAACCCCTACAGGGCCTTTCACCACGTCTGTGTGCGCGAGCACGTCTCCTGGGTCCACCCGGACGAAGACGAGGCCACCCGCAAGGCGATCGCCCTGTCCGTCGCTGGCGTGCACCGCGTGACCGGCCAGAAGTCTCTATCCCCTGCCACCTTCCCCGTCACCCCCGCGGCCCTCGTGGTCGGCGGCGGAATCGCAGGGATGCAAGCCGCCCTCGACATCGCCGCCGGAGGGCACCGCGTCCACCTCGTCGAAAAGGAGCCCACCCTCGGCGGGCACATGCTCCAGTACGACAAGACCTTCCCCACCCTCGACTGCGCCGCCTGCATCGGGACCCCCAAAATGGTCTCCGTCGGACAGCACCGCAGTATCCACCTCATGACCCACGCCGAAGTCGAGTCCGTGTCCGGCTTCGTGGGCAACTACAAGGTCCGCGTCCGCAAGAAGGCCCGGTACGTCGACGCCTCCCGCTGCACGGGATGCGGGGACTGCGCCTCTGTTTGTCCGGTGGACAAGCCCAGCGAGTGGGACGCCGGCACACGGCTGCGTCACGCGATCTTCCGGCCCTTTCCCCAGGCCGTGCCCATCACCTTCCTCATCGACAAAAGCGACCGCGCCCCCTGCGTCCAGACCTGTCCCGCCGGCACCAACGTGCAAGGCTACATCGCCCTCATCAAGCAGGGAGAATACCTGCGCGCCACCCAACTGATGCTCGAGCGCTTGCCCTTCCCAGGCACCCTCGGCCGCGTCTGCCCCGCCCCCTGTGAAGCGGATTGCCGCCGTCGGGAAATCGACGAGCCGTTGGCCATACGCGCGCTCAAGCGTTTTGCGACGGACCAGGTGGACTGGGAGACGCTGCCGGTTCCGGTGGTGGAGAGAAAGCCGGAGGGGGACAGGGTGGCCGTGATCGGCGCGGGGCCCGCGGGCCTCTCTGCCGCCTACTTCCTCGCTCGCATGGGGTATCACGTCACGGTCTTCGAAGCCCTCCCCGTGGCGGGTGGCATGATGCGCACGGGCATCCCTGACTACCGCCTTCCGTCGGACGTCCTGGACCGGGAAATCCGCTACATCGAGAGGCTCGGTGTGGACATCCGCCTGGGCCTTGCGATTGGCGAGGGGGAAACGGTCGACGGCCTCTTCGCGGGAGGGTTCCGTGCCGTGTTCGCCGCCGTGGGCAATCACCAGGGCGTTGCCCTCGGAATCGAGGGGGAAGACGCGGCAGGTGTCCATCATGCGCTCTCCTTCCTGCGGGAGGTCAGTCTGGGGAGCCGAGCATGCCCCGGCTCCGACGTGGTTGTCATTGGCGGGGGAGCGGTGGCGATGGACGCGGCCCGTACCGCCCGGCGCCTCGGCGCCAACGTGACCGTCTTCTGCCTGGAACCCGCCGACTCCATGCCCGCTTGGCCGGAGGAGGTGCGCGGGGCACTCGACGAAGGGGTCGAGATCCAGAACGGATGGGGACCGCGGCGCCTTCGGGTGCGCGAGGGCAAGGTGAGCGGTATCGACCTGCGTCGCTGCGTGCGCGTCTTCGACGACGCGGGCCGATTCTCTCCCGCCTATGACGAGAGCGAGGTCCAGACGAGGTCCTGCGACGGGGTGTTGCTCGCGATCGGGCAACGGCCGAATCCGGGGTGGGCGCGGGGCAGTCGGGACATCCCGCTGGACGCCCGGGGATATCTCCGGGCGGACCCGGTGACGTTCGCCACGGCTCGTCCGGGGTTGTTCGCCGGGGGCGAGTTGAGCTCGGGGCCTTCGACCGTGGTGCAAGCCGTAGCCGACGGCAGGCAGGCGGCGCTTTCGATCGACCGGTACCTGCGGGGGGCGGACCTCACGGAGGACCGGCCCGCGAGACCTGCGGGAACGTCGTGGAATCCCTTGCCCGCGCATCCGAGCCGCGAGGCGCGAGTGCATTCGAAGTTGCGTCATCCTTCGGACCGCGCGGGGTTCGAAGAGGTGGAGTGCGCGTTGGACGAGGCAGGGGCCCGGGGCGAGGCTTCCCGCTGCGTCGCTTGCGGATCCTGCAGCGAGTGCATGCTGTGCGTGGACCGTTGCGAGGCGAAGGCCATCGATCACACGCAGAAGGACGAGGTGGTGCCAATCGACGTGGGCGCCATTGTGGTAGCGACAGGATTCGACGTGATGGATCCGTCGCCGATGGGGGAGTACGGCTATGGCACGTTGCCGAACGTGGTGACCAACCTCGAGTTCGAGCGGTTGTGCAACGCGACGGGGCCGACGGCGGGGAAGATCTTGCTTCGGGACGGCGACGGGTGGGGGCAGGCGCCCCGTCGGGTGGCGATCCTGCATTGCATCGGAAGCCGGGACAAGAAGTACCACGCCTACTGCAGCCGGACGTGCTGCATGTACGCCCTCAAGTATGCGCACCTGCTCAAGGACCGGGTCGGCCACGACGTGGAGGTGTACAACTTCTACATCGACATGAGGTGCTTCGGGAAAGGGTACGAAGAGTTCCTGGTGCGCACGCAGGCCGAGGGGGTGCGCATGATCCGGGGCAAGGCCTCTCGGGTGCGGGGTTGTGCCGACCCCGAGGAGGCGCCGGGCACCCTAGAGGTGATCGCCGAGGATACGTTAGCGCAACGTTTGCTGCGGGTTCCCGTGGAGATGGTCGTGCTCTGCACGGCCATGGAGCCCAGGAGAGACACGCAACAGGTAGCGCGGCTGTTCGGCATCACGACGGGGCAGGACGGGTTCTTTCTGGAAGAGCACCCCAAGCTAGAGCCCGTGTCGACCGCCACGGCCGGGGTCTTCGTCGCGGGGGCATGCCAGAGCCCCAAGGACATCCCCGATTCTGTGGCCCAGGCGAAGGCCGCCGCGAGCATGGCTCAGGCGCTCATCTCGTCCGGCCAGGTCCAGGTCTCGCCCATCACCTCGTCCATCGATCCCGACGTGTGCATCGGCTGCGGCGTGTGCGCAGGACTCTGCCCCTATGGCAGCATCGAGGTGGACACGCAACGTCAGGTGTCTCGTGTGAACCCCGCCCTCTGCAAGGGGTGCGGGAGCTGTGCCGCCCACTGCCCGAGCGGCGCCGCCAAGGTCAGCCACTTCCGCGATGATCAGGTCTTCCTCGAGCTCGAAGGCCTTCTCGCTTCGGAGGCCCTCTGATGACCACTGCCCCCTTCGAGCCGACCATCGTCGGGTTCCTCTGCAACTGGTGCACCTTCACCGCCGCAGACCTTGCAGGCACCTCCCGCCAAGCGTACCCGCCCAACCTGCGGATCGTCCGCGTCATGTGCAGCGGCATGGTCGACCCCAAGTACGTTCTAAAAAGCTTCCTCGAAGGGGCCGACGGCGTCCTTGTCGGCGGTTGCTGGCCGGGCGACTGCCACTACCTCAACGGTAACCTCAAGGCCCGAAGACGAGTCGCCTTGCTCCACGAGATCCTCGGCCAGTACGGAATCGAGCAAGAACGCCTGTGGCTACGGTGGATTGCCGCCTCCGAAGGCGTGCAGTTCGCCGAGATCGTCGACGACATGACGCAGAGGCTCCGCACCCTGGGCCCCTGCTCTCTGGCAAACAGGAAGGTCTCATGACCCGCATCGGAGCATCGTCATGACCCGGTTCGCCACCGTTCCCACCGACGGATCCCCCACGCAGGCCCTGCGTCGTCTGCTCGCCCGACTCCTGGACGAAGGCATCGTTCGCGCCGTGCTCGTGCCCACCCGGCAAGCCCCCAGCGCCGTCGTCATGCAGACCCTCGTCTCGGACCCGCGGGACCTCGAGTACGCCGAACCCCTCGCCCCCGTCGCCTGGACCAACGCCGGCACCCTCGTGTCCTCGCTCACCCAGAACCCCACGGGCGCCCCCATCGCCGCCGCCCTGCGCAGCTGCGAAGTCCGAGCCTTCGTCGAACGGACCAAGCTCAACCAGGGCACCCGCGACAGCTTGCTCCTTCTCGGCCTCGATTGCCTTGGCCGCTTCGAGAACCGCGACTACCTCGCCCTCACGGACCTCTACGAGGATGTCGCCAGCGTCTTTCTCCGCCACGCCCCCCACGCGGAACCCCTCCACGGGTTCACCATCGCCCGCGCCTGCAGGGCTTGCGAGCACCCCGTGGCCCCGAATGTCGACTTGCGCCTCTGCCTTTTGGGACAAGACCCCTTCACCGAAGTCCTCGTCGAAGGGGCAACGCCCGCTGGGAACGCCGTGCTCGACGCCTTGCACCTTCCCCCCGCCCCGGAGCCGACAAGCAGGAACCCATCGATCGACACCCTCGTTGCCGAACGCACGGCCTACCGCGACGCGCTCCTGGCTGCCCATCGCACCCGCACCCGCACCGTCGAGGGGCTCGTGGCGGCCACCGCTGCCTGCATCAACTGCTACAACTGTCGCGTGGCGTGCCCCCTGTGCTACTGCCGTGAGTGTGTCTTCTCGACGGACCTCTTCCGCCACGACAGCGCCAAGTACCTCGCCTGGGCCGGAAAGCGCGGATCGGTTCGCATGCCCACGGACACCCTCTTCTACCACCTTACCCGCATGGTCCACATGAGCACCTTGTGCGTGGGGTGCGGCCAGTGCAGCAGCGCCTGCCCGAACGGGATCGACGTCATGGAGATGTTCCGCTCCACCGCCGCCGCCACCCAAGCCCGCTTCGGCTACGTGCCAGGTCGCGCGTACGAGGACAAACAACCCATGGCCACCTTCCACGAGGACGAGCTTGGCGATGCCACCGGACAGGACGCCTAGCGCCAGCGCTGCGGGCAACGCCGGCAAGGTCCTCGTGGCCGGCGCCGGAATCGCCGGGATTCGCGCGTCCCTCGACCTCGCAGCCCTCGGCTGCGACGTCACCCTGGTCGACCCATCCCCCGCGATCGGCGGGATCCTGACGAAGCTCGATCACCAGTTCCCCACCGACCACTGCGGAATGTGCCGCCTGCTCCCGGAGGTCGGGACCCTCGACTCCGCTCGGTTTTGCTTGCGAAAGGGCCTCGTCCACGACCGGATTCGCGTGCTGCCGCACACACGCATCCAAGACGTGCAAGGGGAACCCGGAAGCTTCCACGTCCGGATCCGGCGCCTCGGTCGATGGCTGGATGCTGCGCGGTGTGGCGATTGCCCGGCCCCTTGCGTCGATGTCTGTCCCGTCTCCGTCCCCGACGAGTTCAACCACGGGCTGACACGTCGCAAAGCCATCCATCGCCCCACCCCCCTCGGACTGCCAGATACCCTGACCAT
Source organism: uncultured Polyangiaceae bacterium (assembly GCA_964488865.1). Taxonomy (GTDB): domain Bacteria; phylum Myxococcota_A; class Polyangia; order Polyangiales; family Polyangiaceae; genus MWCO01. The sequence goes on from CAZAWR010000015.1 coordinate 107,111, forward strand.
CGATGTCGTCGCATGCACGCGCTGTGGGGCCTGCGCGGATGTCTGCCCCGTGGACGCCATTCAGCTCGAGGCGCCGGACGAGACCGGCGAAATCGACGCGGACGCCATCGTCCTTGCCGCGGGAAACGCCCTGGTCGCGCCGGGAGCGCCGGGCCTCGACTACCTTCCAACCTCCGACAGCGTCGTCACCGCGTTGCAGTTCGAGCGCATCCTCGGTCTCGCCGGCCCCAGGCCCAAGACACTGGTTCGCGACGGCCATCCGGTCCGGCACGTGGCCTGGCTGCAGTGCGTCGGGTCCCGGGACGCGAAGCACGACCGCGACGTGTGCTCCAACGTTTGCTGCATGTTCGCCCTCAAGCAAGCGCGGCTCACGCGGGCCATCGGTGCGGGCGAGATCGAGACGACGGTGTTCTACATGGACTTGCGGGGCAGTGGGAAGGCGTGGGAGGACAACCTCGCCGCGACCCGCCGCGCCGGCACGCGCTTCGTCCGATCCCGGGTCCGCGACCTTTCCCCCGCGGCGAATGGCGGAGTCCGCATTCGAACCTTGGACGAAGCGACCGGAACCATCGTCGACCTGCACGCGGACCTGGTGGTGCTTTCGACGGGCCAGAAGCGGAGCCCGGACGTAAGGGAACTGGCTGGGCGGTTCGGGTGGAACCTCGGCTCGGACGGGCCCTCCCTGCTCGCCCCGAACTGCCACACAAAAGCGGCCCCTGGTGTGTTTCTGTGCGGCTCCGTGACCGGCCCGGCGGACATCGCGTCGTCCGTTGTTGGCGCCACGGCCACGGCGGGCGAAGTCTGCAGGCTCCTGACCGGGCTCGGCCGCTCGGTCGGACCCTCACCTTTGCCCCCACGTCGCGAGGTCGACGAAAAGGCGAAGACGTTGGTGGTGTCTTGCCGGTGCCACTTGCACGCCGAGGGCTGCGACACCGTGGGCCCCGAGATGGTGGCAGGGCTCGCCGTGGAGGTTCGAACGGTGGAATCGCCGTGCTTGCCGGCGGGGGCGGATGCCCTCCGCGCGCTGCTGCGCTCGACTCGCCATCGTCGCGTGGTGTTTGGCGCCTGCCGGCCCCACGCGCAGCGTCGCACCCTCGAGCGCCTGGCGTGCGAAGAGGGGGTGGCCCCGGCGTTCGTACGGGTGGTGTCTACGGGGGAGTCTGTCCTGGCCCTTCGGATGGCCGTGGCCGCGGTGGAGGCGGTGGAGCCCGCGCGAGACGCCGAGATGGCGAGCCGTCCGCTGCATGCGCGGGTGCTCGTGGTGGGAGGCGGGCTGGCGGGGATACGAGCCGCGCTGTCCCTGTGCGACCGTGGCGTGGAAGTCGTCCTGGTGGAGGCCCGTGACGAGCTGGGTGGGCACTTTGGTGCAAAGAACGGTGGTGGGACTTCGGAGGTAACGGACTACGTGGCAGGACTGCGCAGCAAGGTCCTGGCCTCCGCGGGCGTGACAGTGCGTCTCGGTGCGACGGTCGTCGCGAGCGCGCGCACGCTCGAAGGGTGGAACAGCGTGGTGCGGTCGGGGTCGGGGACGGCGGAGGTCATTGCTCACGGTGCCACGATCCTGGCCACTGGCGGAAGGGTGGCGAACACTACATCGTATGGGCATGGTTCCTGCGAGCGCGTGGTGACCCAGACTGAGTTCGAGTCGCGGCTGGAAGCAGGGGAGCTCGGAGACCCGACCACGGTGGTCATGATCCAGTGCGTGGACTCCCGGCAGGAGGGCGCCCACGCGTACTGCAGCCGGGTGTGCTGCGTGCGCGCGCTACGCAACGCCCGCCGCGTCCAACTTGCGCACCCGCGAGCCAGGGTGTTCGTCCTGTACCGGGACATGATGACGTGGGGCCCGTGGGAGCAACACTACACGCGAGCTCGCAAGGAAGGCGTGGTGTTCACCTCCTATGACGTCTCCCGAAGACCAAGCTTGCAGGTCGTCGACGGACGACCCGTCATGACGGTGGCGGACCCGATCCTGGGGCAGGAGCTGCGCATCTCGGCGGACTGGGTGGTACTGAGTACAGCCCTCGAGCCGTCGGAGTCGGCTGTGGAGCTGGCACGGGTGTTCGGTGTCGAACGGGATCGGTACGGTTTCTTGCGGGAGGCGGATGCGAAGTGGCGCCCCGTGGACCTCGGCGTGGACGGTGTCTACGCGGCCGGTGTCGCGCACTCTCCCCAGCTTGCCGGGGAGGTCCTGGTGCAGGCGGAAGCTGCGGCCCAGCGAGCCTATGAGAGGTTGTCCCGGCCTCCCCGTACAACGCCCTATACCGTCGCAAACGTTCGACACGCGCTGTGCGCACGCTGCGGTGCGTGCGTGCAGGCTTGCGTATACGAGGCGCGCAGGCTGGACGCGTCGGAGGATCGCATCGTCGTGGATCCCGTGGCGTGCCGGTCGTGCGGAGCCTGTGTGGCGGCCTGTCCGAATGGGGCCACGCGGTTGGAAGGTCTCGGGGAGAAGCAGGTCATGGCGCAGCTCGAGGCCGCACTTCTGAACGTGCCGCAGGGGAGGAAGCGATGACCCGACCTCGACCCGGGGAGCCGCTGGCCGCTGCGGTACAAGCGGGTTACGAGCACTGCTTGAGTTGCCATGCGTGCCGTTCCGTGTGCCCGGTGCAAGCCGGGACGGGCCAGCTCACGCCGCTCAAGCTGTTGAGGTTGGCGGCCCTGGGTGTCGTCGAGCCGCTGCTGCATGCGTCGGAGCTGTGGTATTGCCTGCAGTGCAATCGGTGTGCGTCAGCCTGTCCCGTCTCCGTCGCGCCGTCGAGCATGATTCGTCTGCTGCGGCAGGAGTGCATGTGCCAGGAAGACTGGTCCTCGTCGGTGGACGAAGCCCTGTCGGGGCTGCGGTCGAACCTGCAGCGCGCGCGGTGGCACATGGCGGACGCGGTGCTGCGTGGGGACGACGCGGAGGGCATGGCGTTGGAGTGGGCCCGATGGGCGAACCAGCCCCTGCCCGAACGAGCGGGCGTCGTGGCGCTCGGCGATGAGCAGAACGGCGCCGCGTGGGGGCTCTCTGCTTGCATGACATGCGGGGCGTGCACGACTGTCTGTCCGATCACCCACGAACGCGCGGTGTTCGACCCCGTGCGACTGTTTCGCCTGGTGAACCTGGGACAGGAAGAAGCTGTGTTGCGGTCCCCTGCGCTGTGGCTGTGCCTCGGGTGCGGGCGCTGCACGGAATCGTGTACGCAGCAGGTGCCGGGCCACCGCGTGATTCGCGTGCTGCAGCAGCAGAGCATTGCGCGGGGACATGCCCCGCCGGACATGAGCGCGCGCCTCGAGGCCATCGACAGATTGTTGCTGCCTGCGTACCTGGAAGCTGTGCGGGCCGCGTTGGGGAGGTGAGTTTCGGACCCCTACCGGGCGAAGAACCAGTATCCGGCCGCCGCGAGCGCGATCGCCATCAAGACGATGATCCAGGCCGTCCCTCCCGACTTCGCAGGCTCGACCGGCCCTGCAGCGGGCGGTCGGACCGTCGGAATGCCGGACTCGCGCTCCTTGCCCTCGGTCCTGTCCTTCCCAGGGGGCGGCTTGGACGAGGGCTTGTTGACGGTGTCCCCGCGCGTGGGGTCCAGGATCCTCACGCCCGCGAATTCCTGCAGCACCTCGAACGTCTGGGTCACGGATTCGTCGTGTCCCGCAAAGGGCAACCCTTGGCCCTCGACGTTGGCGACGATGGCCGTGACGTTGTCCGTCCCCCCACGCTCGTTCGCCAGCTCGATCATCCGGCTGCACGCTTCGTTCAGATCTGCCTTCGCAAGGATCTCAGCGAGCTCGTCTTCCTCCACGAGGGAGTAGAGCCCGTCCGAGCAGATCAGCAAGCGGTCTCCGTCCCGAAGGTGAAGCCGACCGATGGCCACGTGCACGTTGCTCTCCAGGCCCATGGCTTGCACGATCCAGTTCTTTTGGACGTAGTTCTTCGCCTGGTCGGACGTGATGGCCCCGGAGTCGAGCAAGATCTGGACGAAGCTCTGGTCCTTGGTCATCTGGCGGAGCCTGCCCCGGCGAAGCACATAGGCCCGCGAATCGCCCACCTCCGCGATGTAGGCCTCCCTCTGGTGCACGAGCACCGCCGTGAGCGTGGCTCCCATGCCCTCCCGGGCAGTCGCTCGCGCCGCCTCGAACACGTCCGCATTGGCGCGCTGCACGGCCTGCTCGATCAACCGCTGCATGGACTCCGAGTTGTCCTCCGTCTCCCCGAGAGAACCCCGCAAGGAGTCCACCACGAGCGCGCTCGCGACCTCTCCCGCCGCGTGCCCTCCCATGCCGTCCGACACGACCAGAAGCACCCCGCGCTCCCGGACGTCCATCGACATCATCGCCTTGGCGTCGTCGATCCGCTCCCCCGTGTCCAAGTCCGCTACGGTGAACGAATCCTCGTTGTTGTTGCGCACTCGGCCGACGTCCGTGCGCGCGGCGACACTCAGCCGGGTCGTCGACATGGCAGTCCTCGTCTCGGGAGTGTCGAGCTCATCACACCGGAAGATTGCACCGAAACGGGACTATTGTGCAAGGCCTTGTTCGGATACTCGGACGCTACGGCACCAGACCCGCCCTGTGGACCGCCCGATTCAGGAAGGGCACGAACGCGGCAGTCGCCTTCTGCTGCCCCGGTCGCGCCGGGTGGCTGTCGTCTCCCTTGCCCGTCGGATACCGCAAGAAGTTGGACGCCCCCCCGTCGGTGAGCTCGTCATAGAAGTCGAAGGCCACCACGTTTCGGAGCGGATAGTCTTTGATCCAGCCTTCCGGAGACTTGACCCAGTTGTTGAACACGCGCGAGAGCGACGCCTGGGAGGCCATCGTCTCGTCGGTGGTGGGCTTTCCCATCGCCTTGCGCGCCACCACCTTCACGAGCGGCTCAGCGCCGTACTTCGGTGCGTTCGGGGGCGCGGTGAGGTACACGAACAGCGTGTCGGGGTGCTTCTTGAACTCTTCGAGAAGCGCGGTGAGCGTCGCCTTCGCGTTCCAGACCGTGAGGGTGGGACCGCCAGGGGTGCCGGGCGCCTCGCCCATGTCCACGAATCGGCTGTTCGGGTAGCATGACTTGAACATCACGATGCGGTTCTTCTCGTCGCCCGTGTACATCCGGTCGTTGAAGGTCACGCGCAAGACCTTGTCCATGTCGCGCTGAAACTTGGCCGGCCAGTCGAACAGGTCGGTCTTGTCGCCCACGACGCTGCCGTAGGAGGCTTCGTTGACCTCGTAGCCTTCGGCCTCCAGGGCTTTGCGCAGCCCCCCGCCGTTGGGGTGGGTGACGTGAATGCTGGGCGATAGCTCTTGGTCGGGGCCCGGGTCCGCAAGCAACTGCCCGCCCACGGAGTGATGGATGAACAGCAGCCGCAACGGTCGCGCGGGCTTGGTGGCGGGTTCGGATGACAGGTCCATGCCCTTCTCCTTGTCGCCCGTGGCGGAGTGCGCCTCGCCGCCCACAGGCAGCAGAAGCGTTCCCAGCACGAGCACGAGAGCGACAGCCGCGATGGCTACTTTCTTCTTCATGGGACACGTTCCTTGGTGCAGTGCTCGATGACGATGGAACGTAACACGGGCGACCAACGCGTCAATCGGGGTTTGGATACATTTACTCACACAAGACAAGATGGTAATCTGCGTGCCATGTCGGACCTTCCGTTCGTGACCGTCGGTGTGCCTTGCCTCAACGAGGAGGGGTTCATCGAGGCGCTGGTGCGCGGAGCGCTGGAGCAGGACTACCCGTCGGACCGATTCGAGGTGCTGGTCGCCGACGGAGGCAGCACGGACCGTACGCTGGAGATTCTCGCGCGGTTGTCGGAGGAGGACCCGCGGGTGAGGGTGCTTCACAACCCTGGCAAGATCCAAGCGGCGGGGATGAACGAGATCATCAAGGCCGCGAAGGGCGACGTGCTGGTCCGATTCGACGCGCATGCGGATTACGCGTCGGACTACGTGCGCAAGTGCATCGAGGTGCTGGTCCGCACGGGAGCGGACAACGTGGGCGGGGGGGCAAAGACGCGTGCTCGAGGCTGGTTTCAGCGCGCGGTGTGCGCAGCGCTGGACAGCCCCCTGGGGGTGGGGGGCTCGCGCTACCGCACGGAGGGGGAGGAAGGGTTCGTGGACACGGTGTGGGGCGGCACGTTTCCGAGGCGCATCTTCGAGACCATCGGGATGTACGACCCCAGGGCGGTGGTGAACGAGGACGCGGAGCTGAACCAGCGCATCCTGGAGGCGGGGGGCAAGATCTTCCTGAGCAAGGAGATCATCGCCTATTACTACCCAAGGGACTCCTTCCGCGGGCTTGCGAGGCAGTACTTCAAGTACGGAAAGGGGCGGGCTCGCACGCTCGTCAAACATCGCTCCTTTCCCACGCCGCGACCCGCCATTCCCTTCCTCATGGTCGCCACCGGGGCCCTCGTTCTGGTCGCGCCACCCTTGCAATTGCTCGCGCCCCTGTACTTCGGCTCCTACGGGCTGTTGACCGCGGTCGAGGCCGTGCGCGTGGGACGCAAGGCAGGCCTGTCCGCCATCCCCGCCGTCTGGGCCATCTTCCCCGTCCTCCACGTGGCGCACGGTGCCGGGTTCGGCGCCGGACTGATTCACTTCCTGACAAGCCCCGACTGGACCGAGCCCGAACGGCTCGCCCCGCGTGACCCTGCCTCGAAAGAGTCCTGATACGGACCGCGCGCTGGCGGCCACCGGCGCGATGGATCATGAAGGGAAATCAGGCCGCGCGTCGACGACGAAGCCGCCGCGAGAACGCAAGGGCGAGGCCGAGAAGGAGCCAGGCCTTGGTCGGGGTGTCGTGGCCGACGGTGGAGCAACCGCAGCCGCCGCTGTCTTCTTCGTCGCTAAGCGGGGTAGCGGTGCCGCCGGTGCCCGAAGGACCGCCGCCTGAACCCGCCGTCCCGCCAGAACCGCCCTCGGCTCCCACGCCTGCTGTGCCCGCGGAGCCACCGGACCCTGCCGTCCCCGCCGACCCTCCACCCACGCCCCCGGTACCCGCATCACCGCCCGTGCCCGCGGTGCCTCCCGTGCCCGCGGTGCCTCCCGTGCCCGCGGTGCCTCCCGTGCCGGACACCCCGCCCATGCCTCCCGTTCCTCCGGTGCCGCCACCACACTCCGCGGCGCACTTGTCGCTGACACACCCCTCGAACCCCTGCGCCAACGTGTTCGTGTCACACCCCGCCGGCGGCGTAGCGCTGGTCACGCACGTCACGCACGTCGCGTCCGCCGCACACGCCTTCGCTTCGTCGCAACACTCGCCCTCGAAGCATGTCTGGCACGCCACGTCCGTCGACGTGAACCCGCAACCCGTCGTGGAGATGCCGCACTCCGTGGCGCAGTTCGTCGTCAAACACTGATCCCAGTTGTTGAGCTGCGTGTTCGAGGAGCACGTCGACGGTGGCGTCGTTGTCGACACGCACGTCACGCACGCCGCGTTGTCAGCACAAGCTTGCTCCTGTGCGCAGCACTTGGAGTCGGAGCACCCGCCGCAGGTCGCGTCGTTGAGGTCGAAGCCACACTGGGGCTCCACGCACATCGGGTCGTTCGCGCACGACGGCTGGCATTCGTCGCACATGCAGTCGAGGATCGCCATGTACAGGTCCGCCCCCGTGGGGTTGCTCTGGGCGCACTGGTTCTGACAGGCTGTCGTCGTGCACCCGTTGATGCAGTTGATGAAGTTGTTGCAGCTCGTGTTGGAGTAGCAGGCGTTGATCGCCGGGATGCACGCTCCGTTGCCCGCTGTGACGGAGTTCTGGCACTCGGCACAGCTGATCTGTCCCGTGGTCCCGTCGATGAAGGGCTTGATGAAGGAATCGTATACGGTCGAGACCCGCCCGCTGTAGCCATCCTCCGTGCACGTGCCGCCCGTTCCGAAGGACGTGACCCCTGCGACACGCGCCGTGCCGAGGGACAGGGCGGGGCCGCCACTGTCTCCCGAACAAGTCCCACCGGACGTGCCGGCCTGGTCGAAGATCAGCCATGCGGAGTTCAGGTCTGCGATCGGCTTGACGATGTGGCGCCGCTGCGAGTTGTTGTAGCTGGACTCCGTCTGCCCGTACCCCACGAGGTCGACCTGGGTGCCCACCGCAAGGTTGTCCTGGGCAGGCGCCATTGCCGGAATGACAGGTGTGCTGCTTGTCGCCCCCGTGAATCGAATCATGCCGAAGTCGTTCGCGCTCCCGTCGTCGCCGTCGTACAGCGGATGGACCTTCACCGCTGCCGCGGTGTACGTGGCCGTCGGCGAATTGTAGTTGTTGCCGAGGTCGATGCTGACCTGGTTCGGCGGGTACGTCTGTGTTCCCCAGCTCACGAGGCAGTGCGCCGCCGTGAGCACGTACCCGTTGCTCCCGCTGACGTGAACGATGGTGCCCGTGCACCTGCCCCCACCCGCCGTCACGGACACGACCGCCTGATGAGTGGTGTCCAAGCTTCCGTAGTAGATTGCCTGCTCGCGGGTCTGCCGCTCCTCCGGCAACGAACCGCTGGTCGAGCAAGCAAGGGTCGATACACCCACAGTGGCAAGGACGAATCTGGCTACGCGCATGGCTCCTCCAAGGAATCGTTAGTCGAGGGAGTGTACCGGATGTGCCAGGCACCGGCATCCTCGTTCATGCCGAGCCGATGCGTCCAAACACACGGTAATGAGTTGACGAATGCGCGCGAAAGAGTAGGCCCCGCGCGCAGCGGTCGGGTCAGTTCTCTACGCAGTAGCTTTCCTGTCCGCACGCCATGCCCGTCGGGCACGCGGGAGGTGTGGAGGAGCACTGCGGACGACGGCACAAGCCGCCGGAGCAGACGTAGGGGGTGGGACAGCTCGAGCTGCAGCTGATGAGCTGGCACGCGCCGTTGGAGCCACATCGCAAGCCCCACGGGCAATCCTCGTCGCCTTCGCAGAAGGCCCGACACGATCCGGCGCCGGTGCACTCAAACTCGAGCGGGTTGCCACAGTCCGTGGCCGACCCGCAGCCGAGACAGATTCCCCCGGGCGCGCTCATGGAACAACTGGCCATCGGGCCCGAGCAGTCACCGTCCGCCTTGCACTGCCCTGGGGGCCGCCCCGACGTGTCGAACGGTACATCCAGCGGAACATCAAGCGCGATGTCGAGCGGCACGTCCATGGGGACGTCGAACGGCACGTCCATGGGGACGTCGAGCGGCACGTCCATGGGGACGTCGAGCGGCACGTCCATGGGGATGTCGAACGGCACGTCCATGGGGATGTCGAACGGCACGTCAAACGGGACGTCGAAGTCGACATCGATAGGCACGTCGATCGCGACATCCACCAGTGCGTCCGGATTCCCCGCGTCTGTGGCGGCGTCCTCAGCGACGTCGGGGGTCCCATCCGGGAGCGCATCGTCTTGCGCGTCCATCCCGGCGTCGACGGAGGTGTCGGGCGCCGTGTCGGCCATCGCGTCCGGCGCGCTGCCTCCGGTTCCCGCGGAACCTTCGCCGCCGTCGTCATCCGATCCGCACGCCGCCAGCAGCAAGGCAGCCACGCACAAGAAGGAGGGAAGTCTGCGTCTCATAGGCCCCGATCTAGCACTCCCCAGGACACTCGTCGCGTCCGAACAAGCCATCCGGGTCGCCCGGCAACCGCCCTGGCCCTGTTCCCCGGAGGCCGGCAATGGTACGGCCTCCCCAGGAACCATGACCTACCAGGCCCTAGCTGCGCAGGATCACCACCGGGAACCGCTCGAGCGCCTCTGGGCGGAGAGCATGAGCGACCGTCGCATCGCGGCCGTGCGCGACAAGCGTTGGACCTGGTTGTACGAAAGAAACCCTGCCGGACCCGCCCTCACCTACGTCGTTCAGCACGTGGAGTCGGGCGAGATCGTGGGGTCCGCGTCGGTGTACCCCCGCGACGTGGTGGTGGGAGGTCAACTGCTCAAGGCCGGGGTTCTGGCGGACTTCGTGACCCACAAGGCCCACAGGGTGGCCGGTCCCGCCGTCATGGTGCAGCGCGCGATCGCGGACGCCCACCGCCAGCGAGGACTCGACTTCCTCTTCGGCTACCCCAACAAGGGGGCCGCCCCGATCTTCCCCCGCCTTCGCTTCAAGACGGTCTGCGAGTCTACGATCTGGGTGAAACCCTTGCGAACCGCCCGCAAGCTCTCCGCCTTCCTGCACCCCCTCACGGCCCATCTGGTCGCTCCCTTTGCCAACTCCCTGCTGGCCGTCAACGACCTGCGTCTCGCCTCTTCCCGTAGGCTCCGCAAGACGACAGCCTTCGACCACCTCCCGGACCAAGCTTTCGACGACCTCTGGGAGCGGTGCAAGGGCCAGTTCCCCCTGTGCGGCGTGCGAACCGCCGCGTTTCTGAACTGGCGGTACATCCAGCACACCACCGAGCGCTATCGCGTGTTCACCTCCCAGAACCACGACGGCTCCCGCGTGCACGGCTACGTCATCTTCACCGTCCGGCAAGACCGTGTCTACGTGGCCGACCTCCTCGCCGAGGGCGGTTACCCCGGCATGGAGGCGTTGCTCCTCTCGTTCTGTCGCCTCATGCGACGCCGCGGCCACGAGTCCGTGTGCATCAACTTTGCCGGAGACGAGCGCTTCCTCGCGTCCCTACGCGCGCTTCAGTTCGTCAAACGAGCCGGCACACGAAAGCTCATCGCCTTCGTGGCCAAGGACCAACCCGACGCATTGCGCGACCCCGTGTACGACCCATCCGGATGGTTCATGCACGATGGGGAGCTGGACATCTGACCCCAAGGACGCATACCTCGTATCGGTACACCATGGAGGACAAGGTCAACGTCTGCTTCGTCGTCAACAACTTCAACGTTGGCGGGCTGGAGAAGGTCGTCATCGACCTCGTCAACCACATCGATCGTGATCGGTTCGACCTCTCCTTGGTGTGTGTCGACGGTCGCGGGACGCTCTTCGATCGCCTCGAGCTCGACGACAGCGCGTGCCTGGTCCTCGACAAGTCCCGGTCCAGGCACACCCCGGTAGGCACCTTCGACCCCGGCGTGCTCTCGCGCATGCGCTCCTTCTTCGTTCGTCGCAACGTCTCGGTCGTGCACGCCCACAACATGGGCCCCCTCGTCTACGGAGGCATCTCGGCTCGCCTCGGCCTGCGGCGACCCACGGTCGTGTACACGGAGCACAACCAGATCTACAGCGCCTCGGCGGCCACGCGCCGGAAGTTCGTCTTCTACATACACCTCGCGGACCACGTCGTCGCCGTCTCGCACGACCTGAAGAGAACGTTGACCCGCAAGGTTCGGCCCCCGGGTCCGGTTCGCGTCGTGCACAACGGCATCGACGGGTCCAAGTTCGCGTTGGCCGATGGTGCCGACGTGCGCGCAGAGCTCGGCATCGGTCCGGGCGAGATCCTGATCGGGGCGGGCGTCGTGCTGTCCAAGCAGAAGGGGCTGCCGTACCTGCTCGAGGCGGCGCGGGAGGTGGTTGCGAAGGAGCCTCGCGCGCGCTTCGTGCTCGCGGGGGAAGGACCCCTTCGCGCGGAGTTGGAGCGAACCGCTTCCGACCTCGGGCTCGGCGACCGCTTCCGGTTTCTCGGATATCGCTCCGACATGCCCCGCGTCATCTCCGCCCTCGACGTCTACGTGCTGTCGTCGTTGTGGGAAGGTCTTCCTCTCGCGCTGCTGGAGGCGCTGGCCATGGGCAAGCCGGTTGTGGCCACGCGGGTGGGAGGCAACCCGGAGGTCGTGGACCATGGTGTCAACGGGTTCATCGTTCCGCCGCGGGACGCAAGCGCGCTTGCCCAAGCGCTCCTGAAAACGTGTCGGGACGACGCGTTCCGCCGGAACGCTCGCGACGTGAACCGCACCCGGTTCGAGACCCAGTTCAGCCTGCAAGCCATGGTGAGCGCTCATGAGAAGCTCTATGTCGAAGTGGCCCGAACGCGACGGATTTTTGGTCGCTAGGGTGGGGACGGGCGCGGTCGTTTGCGCGCTGCTGCTCGCTTCCGGGATCGCGAAGGCGGAGACGTACCGCGTTGGCGCGGGGGAGAAGTATGCCTCGCTGCAGGACGTGGCCGGTGAGCTCTCGCCAGGGGACGTGGTCGAGGTCAAGGGAGGCGCTGCGTACGGCAGTGTGTTGTTCGAGCGACATGGCACGCCCGACAAGCCGATCGTCATCCGGGGCATTTCGGTGGGAGGTCGCCGACCGATCGTGCAGGGCGGACGCGACACGATCGAAGCGGCGGGTAACCACTACGTCTTCGAGAACCTAGAAATCACGGGCGGCGCCTTCCGCTGCTTCTTCCACCGAGCTCACGACATCACCCTGCGCTCCGTTGTCGTACGGGACTGCCCCGCCCACGGGATCCTAGGCGCCGACGAAGGGTCCGGCTCCATGCTGCTCGAGGCGAGCGAGATCTACCGCTGCGGCGAAGGGGACAAACGTCACCCCATCTACATGGCCACCGACGAGCGAGCCCATCCGGGCTCCGTCTTCCGTATGCAGTTCTGCTACGTGCACGACGGCAACGGGGGCAACAACGTCAAGAGCCGTGCGGAACGCAACGAGATCTACTTCAACTGGATCGAGGGCGCGCGCTACCACGAGCTGGAGCTGATCGGGCCCGACGGCGCCGACCCCGCGCTCAAGCGCGAGGACTCCGAGGTCATCGGCAACGTCTTTCGCAAGACCAATGACGCCTACTCGGTTCGCGTCGGGGGCGACGGAACCGGAGAGACGAACGGGCGGTACCGGTTCGTGCACAACACGTTCCTGGTCGAGGCGGAGAACCGCGCCGTGTTCCGGCTCTTCGACGGGATCGAGAGCATCGAGATGCACAACAACGTGCTGTTCGCGCGGGGGGGCGGGCCCGTGACGGTGGTGCGGACTTCCGACGCGAAGTGGTCGACCGGTCGCGAGATCATCGGCGGTGCGAACAACTGGCTGCCGAAGGGGTCGACGTCGGTCCCGTCGGGGTGGCAAGGGACGCTGCTCGGCTCGGACCCGATGTTCGAAAACCTTTCCGAGCTGGACCTGCGGCCTGCGACAGGCAGCCCGCTGCGTGACGCGGCGGCGCAAATGACCACGCTGACGAGCCCGCCCTCGTTCGCCTTCCCCAACCCCCGCAGCGACCTCGGGTTTCAACCTCCCCGTCGCGCGGTTGGCGCGCGCGTGCTGAACCGCGCTTCGGACGGGAAGCTGGACATCGGCGCGTACGAAGGCGGTTTCGACTTCGCCGAAGCCGAACCACCCAAGACGAGGGTGGCGTCGCTGGCCCCCGCTTCTCCTGCCCTCGGCCCCGCCCTGGGACCGTCACGCCCAGGAGGGGGAGGCGGACGTTGCGGATGTCGCTTGCCCGGACAAGTCGACCGAACGGAGGCTTGGTTCGGGTTGGCCGTGGGGATGCTTCTTGTTCTGCGGCGGCAACGGCGCCAACGGTCACGCTCCGCATAGCCCCATCTCGCCTTCTCCCTGCCCCACGCCCATGATCCGGATGGGGATACGAGGACAACCCTCCGTGTTCGAACGATGATTTCGCTCTCGCCGTGACGTACTTCGCGGGCCGCGGTGCTAGGCTTGTCGAATGAGAAGCGTCGTCTGGTGGATTGCGGGCGCCTGGCTTTCCGTGACCGTTTCGGTTGCCGCTTGCTCCAAGCATCGTGGCGACACCGAGACTCCCGCCAGCCCCGAGGCGGCGTCCTCGAGTGCATCCGCGCCCGCCGCGCCTCCCATCTCGCTGATGCATGCCTCCGCCGTGGTGAGGGATTGCCCCGACGCCAAGTGGATGCACACCGGCGCCGCGCACAAGGCGATCCAGAAGGTCATCGACCCGTGCATCGTCGTGCCCGGGGGCACGGCCCACTTTTCCGCTTCGTTGTTGCCGGGCGGTCGAATCGAGCTCGCTTCACCTACGGGAGACCCGGACCAGGGGGTGGTGCCGACCTGCGTGCTCAAGAACCAGAACCTTCGCCATCAGGTCTTCTTGAAGCATGCCTGTGCTTTCGACGTGGTGCTCGAGGAGCGACCCGAAGTCGCACCGCCGGCAGCTTCCGCCGAATGAAGCCTTGACCCCTCGCGCGGTTCGTCCTCGCGACCGTCAGCTTGGGGCTCACACCCTCAGTCGTTGCGCGGGCGTGCCCCGCGGGCGCGCGGTAACCCGTCCGTTTGCGCGCCGATGATGCGCGAGTCCTGATCCCCGTCATCGACTCGGGTCGGCTCTCGCTCTGGGACGCGTGGTGTCTCGCGGGAAGGCCACATCATGCCAACCGAGAGCATGCCCATGTTCCGATGGAAGGTGGCAGCCGGAGCGATCTGGGACTCCTCCCCGACCTGCTCGAGGTGCTGGTAGCGAAATTCGACGTAGGGAAGGTCCTCAGGATACCAGCCCACGGATGCGTCGAGAACGAAGGTATCGAACGTGGTGACGAGGCGGGCGTCGTCGGTGGACGCGGGGGTAGCGAAGGGGGCGACGACGAGGAAGCCGGACTCCTGGACCTCGAGGGAACGACTGTGGGAGTAGCCGGTGCCCGTGCGCAGGATGATGTGATTCTCCCGGTCGATGGGGACGCCGCCGGAGAGCAGGACGTGGTCGGCCATGACGGTGCGTGCGGTGAGCAGGTCGGGACCGAGGCTGCGATGCACGACGAGGCCGGCGTCGTAGCCTTCGCTGGCGTAGCGAACGGCAGCGAGGCCGATGGGACCCCACACGCCGCCGCGCACGGGGTCGGCACGCATGGCCCCGGCGAGCCCGCCGCTCAGCTCGGTGGACCAGGTTTCGGTGAGGTCGTGGCGCCACCGAAAGACGCTGGATAGGACGATTTGGGCGGCGGACTCGACGTACACGCCGCCCTCGTCCACCTCCGACACGAGGAAGTAAGTGGCCTCGCCGGTGACGCCGTAGGAGTTGCGTCCGGTGGTGTACTCAGGGCCGCCGCCGAGCAGGAATTCGTAGCGGTTGGGCTGCGGCGTGGGGACGTCAAGGGGGATGACGGCGCCCACACCTGAGCTCTGGGTCATGCGCCATTGCCCGGAATACTCGTGGGAGTAGGCCTGGGAGAGACGGGTCTGGAGCAGGACGTTGTCGCCGGTGAGTTGGGACGCCGCGGTGGTTTGGTCGGCCCCCGCGTTGAGGTTGCCGAGCCTCGTGTTGCTTCGCTCCGCGGAGACGCCGAGGATGAGCTCGTCCTGGGGGGACAGGGTGAACAAGCCGCGCCATGCGCCTACGTCCGACTGCTGGGTCGCGTCCGAGTGTCCCAGGTAGATGGTGAACGGGTGCGCGTAGGTGAACATGTGCAGCGCCCGCGGGCTGTCGTGGATGAGCGCAAGCCCAGGCGATAGCTCCAGCATCCACACGCCGACCGGACCCGGTTGACCGGGTGCGGGGTCTGACGCTGTGCCGAACATGTTGTCCGTGTATCCGAGCCCCACCGAGCCGACGGCGTGCAGGGTCGTGTCGGACTGCGCGCGAGCGGATGCGCCGGTCCCTATGACCACGAGCGCTACGCTGGCAGCGGCGATTCGACGAACGGACATGACTGAGCCTTACCACGCCCATCGGTGGTTCCGATCGACTAAAATGGGGAGCGTGTCAGACCCGGAAGATCTCTTGAAGGCGGTTGGTATCCCACGGCTCGACCCGGAAGGTTCGCCCGATCTCTACGCGGAGCTGTACCGGATCGCACGCCGCGTTCGAGAAGCAGGGCGCACGGTGGTGGGGTTGTTGCCGACAGGGCCGGACGTGGCGGTGGCGCCGTTGGCGGTCGAGCTCGCGTTCGCACTGGCCGACGCGTGCGAGGGGGCGGTGGCCGTGGTCGACGCGAACACGCGATGGCCAGCGTTGCAGGGGGTCACGTCGTCGAAGGACGAGCGGTCGAAGAAGTCGGGGTATCGGACGACGTGGCTCGAGAGCTTCCTGGCGATCATGACGCCGGTCGAGACATCGGAGGCCATGCGACTTGACGGCCTTGACCGCCTATTGATGCACGAGACCCAGGGGTTCACGCACATGCTCGTGGACTTGACCGGTTTCGAGAAGGTGGGAGAGCACTGGGGGATGCTCGACACCATCGACGGCGTGCTGTTGGTCGGGCACCCCGGATTGACCCGCGAGCACGAGATCCTTCGGCTTCACCAGGACATCCCGGCGACCAAGATCCTGGGGGTCATCCTGGTGGGTTAGAACGCGCGACAAAGAGCGGGCGGGTCCCACACGGAGGATCGCCTTCCATCGACCGATCCGATACAACCGAACCATGCTGCAACGGCTTCGAAGCAAGAACCTTCAGACCTGGCTTCCGGGCTATGCGCAGGACGTCTGGCAGCGTTCGCGACAGCCACGGGTTCGGGGACTGCGGCACATCCTCTTCGCCTTGTGCGACCACTATGAGCCGCTGTGGAGTCAGCCGACCGAGGACGTTGGAGAGCAGCGTGTACGTGCGTGGCAGGAAGGATACCCGCTGCTGGCTTCAGGCTTCCGCGACGCGGACGGAAAGCCGCCGCAGCACACTTTCTTCTTCCCGGGAGAGGAGTATCGCCCCGCCTTTTTCGACCGCCTCGAGTCCTTGATCCAGGGCGGTTACGGGGAGGTGGAGCTGCACTTGCACCACGACGACGCGACCGAGGACAGCTTCCGCAAGGAGGTGCTGTCGTACCTCGACATCTACGCCAAGCGAGGCCACCTCTCGCGGCAGCCCGATGGCCGCCCTCGTTACGGCTTCATTCATGGTAACTGGACCCTCGCCAACGGTCGCCCAGACGGTCGTCGCTGCGGTGTCGACAACGAGCTGCCCATCCTCTTCGACACGGGCTGCTACGCGGACTTCACCTTCCCCAGCGCCCCGGATGTCACCCAACCCAACATCGTCAACCGCATCTACTGGCCCGTCGGTGACACCGCACGCAAACGCGCCTACGAATGGGGCGAGCGCGCGCGCGTCGGCCACCGGTACCACGACCGGATCCTGCTCGTGCAAGGTCCGTCAGCCCTGGTGCGGCGTCCGGGCTCCCTGGGCGTTCGCATTGAGGCCAGCTCTCTCACCGCCAAGGACCCGGGGACCCCGGCGCGCATCCGCACCTGGGTGGATCAGAACATCCACGTGCAAGGGCGTCCCGAGTGGGTCTTCCTCAAGGTGCATACGCACGGCGCCCCAGAGGGGCAGGCCGCATCGTTGCTCGGCCGTGATGGCTTCGAGATGCACCGCGATCTGTGCGCGCACTACAACGACGGCATCCGGCACCGTCTGCATTACGTGACGGCTCGCGAGATGGTGAACATCGCGCTGGCGGCGATGGACGGCAAGTCGGGGGACCCGAATGCGTACCGCGACTACGCCCTGCCGCCTCCCCCGATGGTCAGGCGGTCATGACGTCGGGCACACGAAGCCCACGGCGCGCGGCGCGAAGCGGGCGGGACCCGAGCCACGGGTCACGGGAAGAAGAGCGTGTCTCCGCGGACCAGAACGAGGTTCTGGCGCAGCTGCTCCCCCTTCTGAATGGCTTCGTAGTCGACGGGGATGCGCCGGACGCCGCCCTTGGGGTTGGGCCGGATGAGCACGACCTCGTTGACCTTGGCGAACCGGTTGGGGCCGCCCGCGAGGGCGACAGCATCCGCGACCGTGAGGAACTGCCGCGACGAGTACACGCCTGGCTGCAGGACGTTGCCGCTGACGGTGACCTTGTAGGCATTGACCTCGGTCACGGCGACGGTAACGACGGCGCCAGCTTCCTTGATGTACTGGGAGAGGGCCTTGCCGATTTCCTTTTTCAGCTCGGTGGGTGTGATGTCGACGGCCCTGACATCCCCCAGCAGGGGCATGGTGATGGTACCATCGGGCCGCACCTCGATGTCGGTGTTGAGCTCCGGGTTCTTCCACACGCGGATGCTCAGTCGATCGGCGACGCCGATGACGTACTCGCTCCGTCGTGGGTCGGGCTCTTTTTCATAGGGGTAGTTGGACGGCGGCGGGCTGCAAGCTGCCAACGATGCGATCAGGGTGGTGAGAATCAGTAGTCTTCGCATGACCATCGCGCACGAGGCTTAGGCCACCTGCGCCCCAGATGGAAGGACCGATGTTCATTCTGCCAGGAATCCTCGGACTTGTGTTCCTCATCTTCGTGAGGCCGTTCGAGTTCATCGAGGCGCTGCAGGGGATCCCGATGCTGTACATGGCGTTCGGGCTTGCCGTTTTCGGCTACGCCGTCGACGTTCGCCTGGGGTTCTCGGACGTTCGGCCTGCCCCGCAGCTGTTCTGGTCGGGGTTGTTTTTCGTGTGGTGCATCATCACGGGGCTGGTCAAGGCGCCTGGGGAGCTGGCGGGGGAGGCGTTGCGGCTGACGGTCGCGCTCATCCTCTTCTACGTGGTCGCGCATGGTGTTCGCACCTTCAAGATGTTCGAGATCCTGGCGGCCACGGTGCTGGCCTGCTCCCTTTTCGTGTGCGCGATCTGCGTCCATCAGGGGCTCGCGGAGCGCCAGTGCATCGCCCTTTCGCCCCACGAGGGGAGGTTGTCCACAGGCGTGGCGGACGGGCGATCCTGCGAGCAACCGGAGCAATGCTACGGTCCGCAGGCGGAGCCAGGCTACTCCTACCGGTGCGAGAGGGCAGGCCTGCTGGGCACCACCGCAATCGGCGACCGTGTCCGATACCTCGGCTTGCTCCAAGACCCCAACGAGGTCTCCCTCGTCGTCGCCGCTGCCCTGCCCATCGCCTTCGCCTTCTACCAGCGTCGCAAGACCCCGGGCAGGCTCGCCCTGCTCCTCGTGTCCTTGTTGCTCATCGCGGTGACCGTGCTGTTCTCCAAGTCGCGCGGCGGCCAGCTCGTGTTCCTCGCCGTCGTCGGCATCTACTTCATGAAGAAGTATGGCTGGAAGGGGGCTGTGCTCGGCGCCCTCGGTGCGCTGCCCGTCCTCGCCCTGGGCGGTCGCGGCGGCGACGAGGCGAGCGAGTCGTCCCTCGAGCGCCTCGAGTGCTGGTACGCCGGCGTCTACATGTTTCGCATGGACCCGCTGTTCGGCGTGGGCTTCGGCCAGTTCACGCAGCACCACTTCCTCACCGCGCACAACTCCTACGTGCTGGCCGCCGGTGAGCTGGGCCTCATCGGCACCGTCGTGTGGGTCTGCATCATCTGGCTGTCCGTCAAGATCCCGTGGGTCGCCATGTACGACCTCGAGCACGTCCCCGGCGCCGAGGTCGCTCGCATCTGGGCCATCGCACTGCTCGCGTCCATGGCGGGCATGGCCATCGGCGTCTTCTTCCTGTCCTTCAATTACCACTACATCCTGTGGCTCTTCATCGGGCTCACCGGGTCCTTCTACATGGCCGTCAAGGGACACCTGCCCGAATGGCGCGTCCCCTTCGGTTGGAAGGACATCGCCGCCGTCACCGTCGGGTGCGTCTGGATCATCGCCACGATCTTCCTGTACACACGCGGCAAGGTTTGATCAGTGACCTGACGACTTGATCATGACGATCGGCGTCTTGAGGATGACCGACAGCTCCGTCTCCAGAAAGCTGCGGAAGTCCTCGAGAGAAGCCGTGTAGGCCACGTCGAACAGCAGCTTCGCCCGCAGGTCGTCCGCCAGTGCCCCTTCCGCTTCCTCGAGCCCAAAGGGGTTCTGCAGCGTCGCGCGAAATGCGGCGAGCACGCTGTCATCCGGAATCGCCCCCGTGTACCCGAGGGACACTTGCGCCATGCCCGTGAGCCCGGGCTTGACGTCGCGCATCCGCTCTTCGAAAAACGGAATGGCGAGGGCGAAGTTGACGAGCAGCTCCGGTCGCTCGGGACGCGGTCCCACCAGGCTCATGTCACCACGCAGCACGTTCCACAGCTGGGGAAGCTCGTCGAGGCGGGTCTTGCGGAGGAACCTGCCGACGCGCGTGACACGAGGGTCGTTCTTCTGGGCCAGCACGGCGCCGGTCTTCTTCTCGGCATCGACGCCCATCGTTCGGAACTTGACGAGGGTGAAGGTTTCGCAGCGCGGGGTGAGGTCCTTCTCGCTCGGCTGGCGGGGGATGAGGCGTCCGGCGCGGGTCTGCTTGAAGAAGATGGGTCCGCTGGAGTCGAGCTTGATGGCGACGGCAATGGCGGGATACAGCGGCAAGGTCATGCCGAGTCCGATGGTAGCGGCGACCACGTCGATGAGTCGCTTGGTCACCAGGACGGAACGCGGGGGCATCGGTGTGCTCCTGTTGTGCCTTCGCCGCACCCGGGGTGCGGAATGGGGGGCCTGTTACTTTGACTGCGTCGGAGGTTCCATCGTACCCTTGAGTTCCCGACGGCAACACCCCTTCGCGCGGTCTCGTGGCAGCGTCTGAAGGAATGGCGAGAGTTTCGAGTCTCATGGCCAGCATTCCCCCCTCCAGTAGTGTCCACCGAGTTCGCTTCCAGCTCGGTTTCGTTGCACGCCGGGGAAGCGGACCCGAGCCCACCACACCGATACGGAGGAAGCCGTGATCGTTCTGAGGGTACCCGGCGCGCTCGAATACCGAGAGCTTGCTACCCGTGTCGTGACCACGGCGTGCAAGCTCGTTCGGGTATCTGACGGCGACAAGCAGACCGCTTTGGAGGAAGAGTTCACCCACGAGGCCGTGAGTGCCGTGGGGGAAGCGTTCAACAACGTGGCTCTTCATGGGTACGAGGACCTGCCCATGGGGGACATCATCTTCGAGGTCACCACCCACGAAGACCGCCTCGTGATCGACGTCAAGGATTTCGGGCACAGCTTCCACCCGGATGATGCTCCCGAGCCGGACCTGGGGGAGCTTCCCGAGTCGGGGATGGGGCTGTTCATCATCCGGGCGTTCGTGGACGAGCTCACGTACGAGCCGGGCAGCCCGAACTGTCTGCGCATGGTCAAGCGGTTCGAGCCGTGGGGCAAGGGCGCAACGGGGTCGGAATGACGGTGCATGCGGCCGCAAACAGTGGCAACCTGGGTGCGTTGTCGGGGGAACCCTCCCACCGTGGAGCAATTCGATCATGATGTTCAGCAAGACCGTGGAAGGTGACGTCGTCCGGGTCGAGATCAAGGGCCAGCTCGACTCGATGACGGCGCCGGATCTGCGCCCGAGTTTCGAGGCCCTCGCCCAGGAACGCCCCCACAAGGTCGTGCTCGACCTGTCCGGGCTTCGCCTCATCGACAGCTCCGGCGTTGGAGCGATCGTCTCGCTCTTCAAGCAAGTTCGTGCCGCAGGGGGGGCCTTCGAGGTCGTCGGGGTGCAGGGGCAGCCCCGCTCGATCTTCCAGGTCTTGCGGCTCGACCGCGTCTTCAACATCGTCTGACGCAAGCCCAAAGAACCGCGTTTCCCGCTCCCGGCTCGCCGCGGGACTTCCGACCGGCACCGCCCCCGCGCACGGCGCTTTGCACGGGACGCAGGTCGTGGGACGATGTGCGGGGCACGCACGGGGCCCGCCCTGCCGGCGGTTCACCAACGTGACCTCGAGAACCTGATAGACCCATGAGCCACGACTGGACCGACGACGAGTTCGGATGGAAAGAGGTGCGAGCCGAATTGGCACGCATCCGTCGGCGCGTCCGCGCACGATGGCTCGCCACCCTCCTCGTCGCCGTCGTGCTCACGGGGCTCGTGGTCGTCCGGCAGGCTCGCCGCGAGCGCACCTTTCAGTCCACCGTCACGCTTCGCGTGATCGAAGGCCACTTCGACCCCAACTCGGCCCCTCCCACCAGCGCTCAGCTCCAGGAGTATCTCTGGGAGGTGGCGCTGTCGCGTAGCCGCCTCATCGAGGTCATGGAGAAGTACGACCTGTACCCGAGCATGCGGAAGCTCGACCCGCTCATCGCCCTCGACGAGATGCGCGATGTGCTCGACGTCAAGGTCCTGCGCAACTACTTCCAGATCGAGCGCGACCCGGACGCCCCGCCGCGCTCGGCCCGCATCGCCTTGAGCTACTCCCACGCGGAGCCGGAGACATCCATCGAGGTCGCCCGCGCCCTCGCGAACATCATGGCCGAGCAGGAAGCCAAGTCGCGCCGGGCGTCGACGGAGGTTGCCCTCGAGTCCATGCGATACAACGCGTCGGCGCTGGACGGCGCCTTGATCGCTGCCCGCATGGAGGAGTCGCGTCTCTCCTACGAGATGAGCATTGCCCCGCCCGGTGAGGCACCAAGTCTTGCCGTGCGCGTCATCAGCCTTCGCAAGCGCATCCAGAGCCTCGAGGACCAGAAGGCCCTCGCCAGCACTGCCGTCTCGAACCTCGGCTTGCGAACCGAGGTCGAAGGCAAGGAGCTGGGCCTGCGATTCGAGATCATCGACCCGGGACGTGTCCCGCGTGTCGTGATCTCCGACACCACCCGCCTGGTCGTTCTCGGCATCTTCGCCTTCCTCGTCTTGCTGCCCATCGCGGGCACCGGCGTGGCCGCCTATGACCTGCGCGTCTATGACGCCGACGACCTCCGCCGGCTCGGCCTCGAACCTTTCGGCCACGTCCCGCCCTTCCCTGGCTACCGCCAAGCAACGCTCAACGACCGCCTTCGACAGCGAACAGGTGCATCGTGATCGAGAAGAAGTCCGACAAGGCGATGCTCGCCCCTCGTGACGTCATCCGCGTCGTCATCTCCCTGCTGCGACGCACCCTTCGGCGCTGGCCTGTGATGGTGGGCGCCTTCGTCATCGGGGTGATCGCGGCCGTCGCCGTGCCCAAGGCGATGCCGCCGGTGTACGTATCCGAGACCCTCGTGCTGTACCAGGAGGTGATCCAAACGGAGAACCTGCTTGGGGCGCAACAGTACGCCATGGAATCGCGCCGGCAGATCGGGATGCGGCTTCGCGAGATGCTGCTGTCTCGCACCAACCTCGAGCAGATCATCAAGGTTCACAACCTGTATCCCGACACGGTCAGCGGCCGGGGGATGATCGATGCGGTCGAGGAGTTCCGCGCCAAAATCGACTGCCGCGTGCGGGAAAACGAGACGTTCCGCATCGTCTACCAGGCCGAGGACCCAGACGTGGTCTTCGAGGTGACCAAAGCCCTGTCCGATTCGCTCGTCGAGCAGAATCGTCAGTACCGAACCGAGCAAGCGCAGGCCACCAAGCAATTCCTCGAAGCAGAGCAGAAGCGCATGGCCGTGGACCTCTCGCAGAAGGAGCAGAAGCTCGCTGAGTTTCTCGCAGACCACCCGGAGTTCGCCCAGGACGCGGCGACCTCGGCGAGCGCGGCGGGCGCTTCCGTGCGTGCGGCCGCCCGAACCAGCGCGACCGTCGACACCGGCGTCGATGCGCTCGAACGCCAGGCCCGACGCTTGCGATCCCAGCTTGCGTCTCCCGACCCCCAGCCCGTCTCGGCCTTCATGGGACCCTCCCTCGACCCAAAGGCTGCAGAGGCGATCGCGTCTGCGGAGGCGACCCTCGCGGATGCCCGAAGGGACCTGCAGGACAAACAGTCCAAATACACCCAGCAGCACCCCGACGTCGTCGAGGCCCAGAACAAGGTCCGCGCTGCTCTCGCTCGCCTCAACCAAGCCAAGGCGGCGGCTCGGCCCGCATCTGCTCCCGCCGTCGAGGAACCCGCCTCCACTCCCGAAGAACGTCGCGAAGCGCTCAAGGTGCAGCTTGGTCGCGTCGAAGCCGCCATCGCCAACGCCAAGCGCGGACAGACCCCCACCGTCGAAGACAACACCGGCGAAAGCAGCCGCGTCGTCACCCTCGAAACCCAGTGGGCCAGCCTCAACCGCGAGCTCAACGAGGCGCGCGAGCAGCACGAGCAGATCCAAACTCGCCTGTTCCGCGCCACCATGGTCGCCACCGTCGAAGCCTCCGGACAGGCCAGCCAAATGGTCATCGTCGACGAGGCCTACAAACCCAAACGACCTTCCCGACGCGGCGCGAAGCGAACCGGCGCCGTCGCCGCCTTCATCGTCCTGATGCTCGGCGCCACCGCCGCGTTCGGTCTCGCTCTGCTCGACGACCGCGTGTACGAGGAGCGAGACCTCAAGAAGCTCGAGCTGGGTCCCATCCTTCACGTGGTTCCCAGCACGCCGCGAAAGGGCAAAGCCCATGGCTGATCAGCCGCAAGGTCGCCCACCTCAGCCCAGCTACTCCCAGTCGCCCGGTGGCTGGGACCAGAACGCGCCACACGAGTCGCCCAAACAACGTCGCCCCCCCGGGTGGAGGCCCCCGCGTGACCCCGCCCAGGCCGCCCTGGAAGCCACCCTCGTCGGTTCCCTCAACGTCGCCGACGACGAGCCCACGCGCGTGGGCCAATCCCTCGACAACGCAGGTACCGTGGAGCGAGCCCCTGCCATGCCGCCAAACACATCCCTGTCGTCCAACGTCCAGCGGCAAGCCAGCGAGCCCGCGCCGCCACCCCGCGCCGAGAGCGCCGTGCGCGCCGGCTACGTGCAAGTCGTCGCCACCGTCGTGGACCCACCGCCCGGTGCCTACAACCTGCCCTTCATCAAGGACGCGGACTCCCCCGTGGCCGCGAGCTTTCGCGTTCTGCGCCACCGCCTGCGCGAGGCCAACAACCCGTCCACCATCGCCATCACCAGCCCCGACCGGTTCGAAGGCAAAACTACCTGCGCCATCAACCTCGCCATGGCCCTCGCCGAACACGGGCGCGAAAAAGTCCTGCTCGTCGAGGCCAACTTGCGTTTCCCCAACCTCGCCGCGGCCCTCGGCTTCACTGCCCCCTCCTGCTTCGGTCGCCAAATGGCCACCCACCTCAAAAGCCCCCTCTCCCCCTGGGAAGTCGTCGCCGCCTTCTTCCACAACCTCCACGTGCTCGCGGTCGACCCCGCTTCCGTCGGCCAGTGGCGCATGAGCGCCCCAGGTCTCAAGCTCGCGATGGACCAACTCCGCGCCTCCGGATACAAACACATCATCGTCGATTGCCCCTCCGCCCTCGGGTCCGCCGACGTCAACGTCATCGAGGACACGACCGATGGCGTGATGCTCACCGCACGAGCGGGAAAGACCACCGCTGACAGCCTGAAGAAGACGGAGCGGCACCTCGCCCCCGCCAACATCCTCGGCGTCGTACTGATGTGAGCCGCTCGGGTCCCAGGGGGGATGGCCTCTCGACGGCCGTCCACGCATGCGCTAGTTAAACTCCTACTACTTCAGGAGGAGTTCATGAGACCTCGAGCCTGGTTCCTTGTGGCGCTCGCCCTTCTCGGGTGCGGTGCGGGCCATGACGCGGGGTCCGGCCCCGAGGCGGATGCGGCGGTCGACGCGGTGCTGCTGGAAACGGGGGGCGAGGCGGGGCTCGAGGACGTGCAGGGGCTCGACGCGGGACCTGAGGTCGCGTCCGAAGCCGCTCTCCCCGACGGCTCCGATGGTGGGGGGGAGGAACTCGACGCGCTCTCTCCGTATGTCTGTCCCATCGAGCAGGCCGTCACGCTGCAGACGGCGACGGTGCACGAGCTTCGAGACAAGCTCCTCGCAGGGGAAGAGCTCAGCGTGCTGGACGTGAGGGAGCCGCACGAGACCGCGTCGGGGGTCATCGAGGGAGCGCTGCAAATGCCATGGACGAGCGGCGTGCTGAAGAGCGAACACGCGACGCTGCCCTCGGACCATCCGACGTACGTCCTTTGCCGTTCGGGGGCGCGCAGCTTGCCTGCCGCCACGTACCTGGTCGATGAGGGGCACACGTGTGTGTTCAACGTGCAGGGCGGGATGAACGCATGGGAGACGGCGGGGTATCCCACGGTGCTTCCCTGAGCATGGGGTGTAGCTGCCGCTAGCGAAGGACCGGCGCTGGACAATGGCGGTACCATCGGCTTCATGCACAACTTGACGTTGCCCTTTCTTGCCTCCGTGCCCGTGGGCCACCGCGTGCGAACCTACCGTGCCGAGCGCTTCGTACAGTCCACCGGATGGATAGGAGCCGGGACCGCTGGCGTGCTCTTCGATTTCGATACGGGCGTCGTCTTCGCGACCCGGGGGGCCAACCCGGCCTTGCTCCCCGGAGAGCCAAGACCGGAAGCAACCGACCTGCGGTGGGTTCCGGAGCACGACGGGAGGGTCGTGTACTGCTTCGTGATCTCGAGGGATCCGATCGGACCGCTCCGAGAGGTCAGTGTCACCACGTATCTGGGAATCGAGCCCCGGTCCGGCGCGCCCTATCGGTAGCCAAGTCTCGGCTCCCCGGCTCCGGGGCGTATTCCGATCGATACGCCAGGATACGCCGAGAGAGGCTCCCGCCTTCCAGTTCTCGCTACCCGCCTTCGTGCCGCGCGTGCAAGGTCGTGGCACGAGAGATGCTCTCCGGAGACCATCATGTCAGCCACCAAAACCGAGCGGACCTACGAGGTTTTCCAGCCCAACGGCGGCGTGCCCATCAAGTCCTGGACCGTGGGCGTGCCCTTCGAGCCCGAAGCGCGCGCGCAACTCGAGAAGCTCGCTTCCTTGCCCTTCCTGCACAAGTGGGTCGCCGTCATGCCCGACGTGCACCAAGGCAAGGGCGCGACCGTCGGGAGCGTCATCCCCACCCGTCGTGCCGTCGTCCCCGCAGCCGTCGGTGTCGACATCGGGTGTGGCATGATGGCCCGTCGCACCAGCCTGACCGCGGGCGACCTGCCCGAAGACGCTCGCGCCCTGCGGCATGCCATCGAAGCTGCCGTGCCCCACGGACGCACGGACAACGGGGGGCGCAATGACCGGGGTGCCTGGTCCCACCTGCCTCGCTCGCACCAGGAGGCTTGGTCTCGGCTCGAACCGGCGTACCAACAGATTGTGGCGCGGCACCCGCGCATCGGCCGCGGCCCTCAGGCCTCGCATCTCGGAACCCTCGGGACCGGCAACCACTTCATCGAGGTCTGTCTCGACGAGCAAGACCACGTGTGGCTGGTGCTGCACAGCGGCTCCCGCGGCGTGGGAAACCGCATCGGGACCCATTTCATCGACCTGGCCAAGCAGCATGTGCGCCAGTGGTTCATCGACCTGCCGGACGCGGATTTGGCCTACTTGCCCGAGGGCACCCAGCCCTTCGACGACTACATGGCCGCCGTGACGTGGGCGCAAGAGTTCGCACGGGTGAACCGTGAGCTCATGATGCAGGCGGTTGTGGACGCGATCTGCGGCACGGGGCTGGTGCCCGGGTTCGAAGCCGACCTTCTGGTGGTCAACTGTCACCACAACTACGTCGACCGAGAGCATCACTACGGGGAGAACGTGTGGGTGACGCGCAAGGGTGCGGTTCGCGCGCGGCTCGGAGATCTCGGAATCATTCCCGGGAGCATGGGCGCGCGGTCCTACATCGTGAGCGGGCTCGGGAACCCCGAGAGCTTCGATAGCTGCTCGCACGGCGCGGGCCGGCTCATGTCACGCTCCGAGGCCAAGCGACGCTTCACGGTCGACGAGCACGTGGCAGCGACCGCAGGCATCGAGTGCCGCAAGGACGCCGACGTCATCGACGAGACCCCGGCGGCCTACAAGCCGATCGATCAGGTGATGCATGCCCAGCGTGACCTCGTCGAGATCCTCCACACGCTGCGGCAGGTGGTCTGCGTGAAGGGGTAGCCATGTTGACGATCGACGGATCCCAGGGAGAAGGCGGCGGGCAGGTGCTCCGAACGTCGCTCGCTTTGTCGCTGATCACGAGCCAGGCGTTCCGGTTGACGAACGTCCGGGCGCGCCGCCCCAAGCCGGGGTTGATGCGGCAGCACCTGACCGCGGTGCTTGCGGCCCAGCAGGTCGGGCAGGCGGAGGTGACCGGTGCGGTGGTGGGCTCGCGGGAGATCACGTTTCGCCCCGGTCGGGTTCTCGGAGGTACGTTCACCTTCTCGGTCGGGACGGCAGGCAGTGCGACGCTGGTGGCGCAGACCGTGCTGCCGGCGTTGATGCTCGCACCCGAGCCCTCGAGTCTTGCCCTCGAAGGGGGAACGCACAACACCCACGCTCCGCCCTTCGAGTTCCTCGAACGGACTTACTTGCCCATCCTTCGAAGGATGGGACCCCGCGTGGTTGCGACGCTCGACCGACCGGGGTTCTACCCCGCAGGCGGAGGGAGGTTCCGGCTCGAGGTGCAGCCATCGGCACTGCGACGTATCGACCTCGACGAGCGCGGTGAGACGGTGGCGCACCGGGCCGTGGCCAGGGTCGCTTCGCTGCCCAAGGCCATTGCGGACCGCGAGCTTCGCGTGCTTTCCGAGCGCCTCGGCTGGGACCGGTCGTGTTTGCGGCATGAGCGGGTTCTGGATGCCGACGGGCCTGGCAACGTGGTCCTTGCGGAGATCGAGAGCCGGCACGTGACGGAGGTGTTCACAGGGTTCGGCGAGCGGGGGGTCCGCGCCGAGACCGTGGCCGGCCGTCTGGCAGACGAGGTCACCGCGTACCTCGCGTCGGGGGCTGCGGTCGGTCAGCACCTGGCCGACCAACTCCTCCTCCCCTTTGCTCTCGCCGGCGGAGGTTCGTTTCGGACCGTCGAGCCGTCGTTGCACGCGAGGACGCAGGCGGACGTCGTCCGCGCGTTTCTCGGTGTGGAGACCCGGATGGGCGCGACGGGGCCGAACCTGTGGCGGGTGGACGTGGCGGGAAGGTGAGCATCACGCCTTCCGTAGATCGGGTCGTCGCAGTCGCTCCGGGAATCCGTCGTGTGGCTCTACCGGGCAGTCTGCAGCTGGACTACGTAGGAAGTGAAGTCGAAGTCTGCATTCGGATGGGAGCGACTGAAACCGCGATCGCGCAGGTCCTCCTTGGCTCGGATCTGCCTCACGAAGGGACCGAAGTCACCTCCTGGATGGTCCCACAACGCCCCATCGTCGTAGTGCGTCCAAGTCGCATGGTCCCAGTCCCACGCCCGGTTGCATTCGTGGACTGCCAGGACACTCGTGTTGTCACCGTCCGCGAAGCCTTCGTTCGTGTTGATGTGAAGGTACAGGGTAGCCTTCGAGATCGTTGCTGCCCGGGGAATGTCGCTGATGTCCGCACGGAAGAGGCCAGTTCGTTGCGGACCCAGCTTCACGAGGATCGCGTGCTTGGCCCAATCCCCGTCGGGGCTCAGGTAGAACCCGTGGGCGTTATCCATCCCGTCCAGCCCATGCTGATAGGTGTTCGCTCGCTTGGCACCGGCATGCTCGAATTCCACCACGAGCTTTGGCTTGTTGTCCTGAGATCCCTGCCAGTCGAACCAGATGCCGCACTCGACGCAATCCATCACGGTCTGGCGAAGAATGATGTTGAACACCAGGGGGACTGGCTCGTTCGTCCCCTCGTCGGACTCCTCGAACTCGTCCAGCGACAACAGCAGGGCGCAGCCTTGAAGGGCGAAGACCGCAGCGATGGGGACCGCCCGCGATACGAAGAAGCTGCGACGAGACACGGGCGAACCCTAGCATCGGAGGACCGCGCAGATCCAGCGCAGCATGGCCGAACACCAGAGGGCAGACGATGCACGTTCGACGCACCCGGGCTATCCTTCCGAGCCCATGACTGACGCCGACGAAGATACTGGCTTTGGCGTGCACATCCCTGTGCTCGTGCGAGCCACCTTTCAGGGCTCGTCGGTGGCGATGGTGGTCACGGTGCCCCGTTTCGCAACCCGCGGGCGGGAACCTGACCCCACGGCGTCTCTTCACGCCTTCCTTCGAGCCTACGTCGGTCGGCTGCCAGGGCGCTCGGTGGCAGGCCTCTCCCTTCCGCGCCACGTGACGCTCGAGGAAGTCGACGTTCCCCTCGTGCCCTTCGATGTCCCCCCGAAGCTGCGCAAACCCATCCCCATCACGTTCCCCTGCGTCCTCGTTCCCCGCGGACCGTGACCGATGGGTCCTGATTCCCACTCTTCACCACGCCGTGTTCGTGGGCGCTGGCGAGGACGTGGCAGGCGTCGTGCGACACGAGGTCGGGCGTCTCGGCATTACTGTCGGCTGAGTTGCCGTGGGCTGCACCTGTTGAGGTGCCTGTCTGCAGCACGTGCGGGACGGATTCGCGGGGACCGCAGAAGCAGCCTCGGAGAACGGGTTTGACAAGCCCTGATCGTGACGCATACTTGATGTAGGTACAGGTATTGAATGCCACTACATCAAGGGGGACGCCATGGTACGCATAGACCACGATCATGACTCACCGTCGGAGCTCACCGAGCGCCGACGATCTTCGCGCTTCCGCGCGTGTTTTCCGGCGACGGTCGACTCGTTGTTAGCGGACCGGCAACTCTGCGTGTGCCGCGACTTGAGCGCGTCCGGCGGATTGTTCCTGACGTCGGCGAAGCTCGTGCCGGGAGACGAGCTTTTGCTCGAGATGTTCATCGACGCTCCGGGAGGGGAGCCGCACAAGACGGCGGCACGGGTGGTCAGGGTCGGGCGTCACCAGCCTCCGGACACACCCTGGCGATACGACACGGCGGTGGAGTTCACGTCCACGACGAGCGACTTCACGCCAGCTGCCAAGGTGTTGGCGGAGCGACAGGTGAGCATGGGGTTGTTCCGGTCGGAAACGCCTCCCGCAACGGGCGGCAAGTCGCGTCTCTGAAGCGCGCACCCCGATCGGGTATGGGTGCGGCTCCATCCGAACGGTGCTGATCGAGCCGAATCGTAGGGATCTGG
>CAZAWR010000016.1:0-83142 GCA_964488865.1 uncultured Polyangiaceae bacterium
CGGTCGTGGGGATTGCAAGCCCTCGACCCCGGCACCCAAAACGCCTCGCCTTCGGTTCGGATAGCCCCAAACCCAAGCACGTCCTTCGAACATCGCTTGATTTGGGCCTAGAACACGACGTACGCGTCGAGCTCCGGGATCCAGGACCGTTCCTTGCGAACGAACTGCAAGCCGGGGACGCTCCAATGCCCGTATCCCACCCCCGCCCGCACCCGGAGGATGCCCCAGGTCCAAAGCACCGAGGGAACAAGGCTCCAGGCGTGCGGAAAGTCGAAGGCGTCGCGCCTGCCCCCACCGTGCACCTCGACGCTCGTGTATTCGTCCGGATCGAGCCGAACGTAGCCCCGACCGTGCAAGTGCTGAAAGACCAGGTACCTCGCGTGCAACACGAGGGCGGTGGCGGGCGTGAGCCGGAACTCCTCCGTCGTGGTCAGTTGCAGGTTGCTGACAGCCCCTGCAGCCGTCCCGTCGAACGCGTCCACGTTGATCTCGCCGTCCACCCAAACGTTGGTGTAGATGGCGCCGACGCTCGCCGTCACGCGGTCGGAACACCGCGAGGAGGCGAGCATCTCGAACGAAGCGACGCTCAACGTGCCGGTGCCGAGGTGTTGGTCGAGAAGCTCCAAGTTGCCGGCGTCGATGTGGAAGGCGCTGGCCTTCGAGGCAAGCGCCCAGCGACCCTCGCGGAACCATCGCCACTTCACCTGGGCGTTGGCGACCCGCAGCGCCCACATCCACCAGTACGTGCCGACGTCCACGGCATCGAAGGGCGCGTAGTCGGCTCGCCACAAGCCGACGCGGAAGTGCGAGGCCGGCAACGTGTGGGCGGTGTCGTCCGTCACGCGCGGCAGTGACTCGGGCGACTCCGTTGGCTCTGGAGGTTTCGACTCTTCGGCGCGAGCCGTCGTACACGCCGCGAGCCACGCCGTCAGCCACGCCAGGCGACGGAGCCAAGCCCGTGCGTCTAGAATTGCAGCGTGGAGTCGCCGTTCCCCGTGCATGTCCTCTCCACCAAATCGCAGCTGTACGTCCCGTTGCGCCCTCGAACGCCGATCAGACGGGCGGCCTCGTAGGAGAGCACGATGTCCCCCCCCGCCTCGGGGATCGCGCTGTGGGGCACCCTGACCTCCACGAGCGACCCCGACACCCTGAAGTCGATCCGCGCATGAAAAGACTGCTCGTCCACCTCCACGTCGAGATCCAGCATGACGAGCACCGGCAGGCTGCCCACCTCGTCGAACCCCAACCCTTCCCCCATGTGAATGGAAATCGCCGCCGACGTGTCACGGCCCGTGTCCAAGAGAACCCGACGGCCGTCGAACGGGTACTTGCACCCTCGCGCATCGCCCCAGGCCACCGGATCAGGACCTCCAGGAGTGAACGTGGCCCGCAACTCGAGGACGCCGTTCTTCTCCTCGTCGGGCGCCTTGCTGTCCCATCCGGCGCAGATCCTCCGAACGACCGCGTAGCCGTCGTCGAGCACCTTCAGCGCGTCCTGCCGGGTGCCGACGTCTTCGCCCAACGACCGGGTCTCGTAGTCGGTTCGAAAGCCGTCTCGCAGCGCATCCACGATCTCTCGCGCGAGAGGTGGACCGACGTCTTCCAGCTCTTGTCGATGCTGGGCGTAGTACGCAAGGGATTCGGTCAGCACGGTCTGGTCGACGATGCCGTCCGGGTCTTCGTAGGCGGCCACGGTTTGGCTCACGTCCGGTGGATGCTGCTCGGGCAAGGGCTTCACGCCGCACGACGACAACGCTGCCATGCCGCACCCGGCGCATAGCGCGACGACGTTCTTCAAGGGTCTCATGCGTTGGGGAGACCGTTCTCGTCTCCTCGGCCGCGCAACAGCTTGAGGACCTCCGTAGCGAGAAGGACCGTGACCGCCACGGCGGCAAGGATCCCGAAGTCTCGGGCTCCGACCGGCGCGGTTCCGAGCAAGCTGCGCATGAAGGGCACGTACAGGGCCGCCACGTGAAGTCCGAAGGCCGCGAGCACCCCGCCCACCAGAACCCGGTTGCGGCTCAGCGGGACCAGGAACGCCGACACCCGCTCGGAACGGCACCCGAACACGAGCACGTTCTGAAAGAGCACCATGAGCAGCAGCAAGATGTTGCGCGATGGCTCCTCCTCGTTGCGCTCGAGCAGCCACAGCCATGCCGCGAAGCTCACCCCGCCCATCCACAACCCGGACACGAGCGTCTGCTGCAGCATGACGCGGTCGAATATCCCCTCCGTCGGCTTGCGCGGCGGCCGACGCATCGCCCCCGGCTCGCCACCCTCGAACGCGAGCGCCACGTCTTGGATCCCGTTCGTCACGAGGTTGAGCCAGAGAATCTGAACGGGAAGCAACGGCAGGGGCTTGCCCGTCCCCACGGCGAGCAAGAACAACAAGATCTCCGCGAACCCCGTCGCCACGAGAAGGTAGATCACCTTGCGAACGTTGTCGTAAGCGTGCCTTCCCTCCTCCACGCCCTCGACGATCGATGCGAAGTTGTCGTCCGTCACGATGATCGAGGCGGTGTCCTTCGCGAGGTCCGTCCCGGAACCCATCGCGACACCAATGTTCGCCGCGCGCATGGCGGGGGCGTCGTTCACCCCATCGCCCGTGACGGCGACGAAGTGTCCGAGCTCACGCATCGCTTGTACGATGTAAAGCTTCTGCAACGGCGCCACGCGTGCGAACACATGCACGTCTCGCACAAGCTCGACGAAGGCGGGGTCCGTGCCCGTCTCGACGTCGGGAAGGTCGGTTCCGATGACCACGCGCTCGTTCTCGCCCACGATGCCGAGGTCCCTGGCGATGGCGAGGGCGGTGGCTGGATGATCGCCGGTGACCATCGCGACCTGGACCCCAGCCCGACGACAAGCCTCGACGGCCTTCTTCGCCTCGGGGCGCAGGGGATCGAGCATGCCGATGAGACCCAGCAACGCGAGGCGAGGGAGCGTTTCCTCCGTGAGGGGCTCACCGGCCTGGCCTTCCTCACGAACCCCGCGCGCAGCGGCGAGCACGCGTAGCCCTTCCGCGGCCATCTCCTCGGCGTGCTTCGTCATGGACGGCACGTCCAGACCTTCGCACCGCGCGAGTACGGTCTCCACCGCACCCTTGACGTACACCACCTCCCGACCGTCTTCTCGACGAGCCACCGCTGCGTACTTGCGCTCCGATTCGAAGGGAATCGAGCCCACGACGTCCTCCTCCGAGCGGAGGCTGTCCATGGGAAGCTTCAGCTTGAGCCCGAGCGAGAGCAGCGCGACGTCGACCGCGTCTCCGGCGTGCTTCCATTCATCCCCCTCCTTGCGCAGGGCGGCCTCGTTGCAGATGACGACCGCTCGTGCAAGGTCCTCGGCGCCGCGTCGGAGCGCTTCGCTGCCGTCCTCGAGGACGACCTCGCCCTTGTCCGAGTACCCCTCCCCGGTGACTTCGAGCGGCTCTCCCGAGGGAAGCAGCAGGCGGCGCACGGTCTGCTGGTTCACGGTGAGGGTTCCCGTCTTGTCGCTCGCGATGAGGGTGCAACTCCCCAGCCCTTCTACCGCCGTCATCTTCCGCACGATCACGCGGCGCTCCGCCATGCGCCGAACCGCCACGGACAACGCGACGGTCATGGCTACCGGCAGGCCCTCGGGGATCGCGGACACGGCGAGTGCCACGGCCAAGAAGAAGACCTGCACGAGGGGAGTTCCCTTGAGAACCGCGACCAGCACTAGCGTTGCAGACGCGGCCAGCACGATGAAGCTGATCGCGTGGACGAAGCGCTCCATGCGCACGACCAAGGGGGGTTTGGTGGCCTTCGTTCCCACGGTCGCTTCGGCGATCCGCCCGATCTCGGTGCGGCTTCCCGTAGCCACCACGACCCCGCGTGCCCGCCCCGAGACGACCGTGGCGCCAGCGAACGAGCAGCTTGCGCGGTCGCCGAGAGCGGCATCCGCAGCCACGGCGTCGATTCGCTTCTCCGACGCGATCGACTCTCCCGTGAGGAACGACTCGTCCACCGTCACGCCGTTCTGCTCCAGAATGCGCACGTCCGCGGGAACCCGGTCGCCCGACTCGAGCGAAATGACGTCACCCGGGACCAGATCCTCGGCGTCCAGGGAGACGTCCTGGCCGTCGCGACGGACCCGGGCGGTGATGCGCAACATGCGTTGCAGGGCGGCCGCGCTCTGCTCGGCTCGCCATTCCTGCCAGGTCCCCAAGACGCTGTTGAGCAAGATGACGAAGGCGATGAAGCCCGCGTCCTTCACGTCGCCCGTGGCGATGGACAGCACAGCCGCCGCCAGCAGGATGTAGATGAGCGGGCTTTTTAGCTGGTGCAGGACGATGGACAGGAGCGAAGGCGGTTGCTTCTCGGGCAGCGCGTTCGTCCCGTACGTCGCCCGGCGTCGCGCTACTTCCGCGCCGTCGAGACCCGAGGCGTTGGTGTCGAGGTGGTCGAGGACTTGGGAGGGCGCCAGGGCGTGCCAGGCGACAAGTTCAGTGCGATCGGTCGTGCCGGTTTCCTTCGTTCCGCCCATGATGCCCCCCTCCGGTGTACAGATCAGCCGCGAGCACTCTTGCAGTCATGCCGCGTCCGAGCAAGGAGCGATGGGTTTGTGGTGGCCGAGTGATCCGCGCGATGCCCACATGACTCACGCGGAAAGGTTAGCGGGATGGCGGCGTCACGCCGTGGGCGAGGTCGGCCCCGAGGGCTGCGCGGCCTTGATCTTGGCCGACACCCTCGTCGTGACCGTCTCTTCCAAGTTCTCGACGGGCCCGCGGATCGCGGCGATGTCCGCGGCTGTCCCCGTGGAGTGCTCGAGCACCGCGAGCACGGCGCGCACGACCGAGATCCATGCGTTGCGAGCCTGGAGAACCTTCAGTCCGCGCTCCGGGTCCGTGCCCTTGACCTGCGAGCTCTTGTCCTGCACCGCCGTGCCGAGCGCGGCTGCCGCCTCCTGCCAGCCATCCAGAATCTGCTGCCCCGTGACCGACGAGGTCAGGCGCAGCCGGCGTGGGGCTGCGCGAGGTGGCATCGCCCGGGATCGCATCCCGGCGTAGGGCTGCGCGAGGTGGCATCGCCTGGGATCGCATCCCGGCGTGGGGCTGCTCGAGTTGGCATCGCCCGGGATCGCATCCCGGTGTTGGCCTCCGCGAGGAGGCTTGGGGACGGATGCCGTGCGTCCTATTCCCTGTCGCATTGGGGAGCCCGCACGAGGAAGGTTCCGCTGGGGAATATGCCAAGGGGGCAGCGGGTTGGCGGATGATAGAGAGGACAGGTCGTCATGATGCAACGTCGCGCCAACCCGCCACGGAGATCGAGTGCGTGAAGCCATCTTCTGGCTGATTGGGAATCGGCGCGACGCACCGCCGGCCCCTCCGCCCCGCGGATCCGCGTGGGTCGTTCTTCTTGTGTCCGTGGTGGCCATTCTGGCCATCGATTCCGTGGGCTATCTCACGCACGGCGAGTTCCACCTCGAACTGTTCTACGTGTTTCCGGTGGGAGCGATCGCGTGGTGGCACGGGCGGAGCGCGGCCATGACGGTGGGAGTACTGACGGCGATTTCATGGTACCTCACCGATGGAATCGTGGGCCAGCAGCACGGGCATGCGTTGGTTCCTGTGTTCAACGCCCTGATCCGCGTCGCCTTCTTCGCGTGGGTCGCCTATGCGCTGGATCGGCTGCACCGTGCGTTGGAGCGCGAGAGGTGGCTCGCGAGCCGGGATGGCCTGACCGAAGTGCTCAACGACCGTGCCTTCTACGCAGCGCTCGACCACGAAATCCATCGGTCCCGCAGGTACGGGTCCGTGTTTTCGATCGCGTACCTCGACGTGGACCATTTCAAGGACATCAACGACCGGTTAGGTCACCAGGCGGGCGACGACGTGCTGCGTGAGATCGCCGCGACGCTCCAGACGAATACGCGCGCCACGGACACGGTCGCGCGCGTCGGGGGCGACGAGTTCGCGCTTCTCTTGCCCGAAACGGACGCCGATTCCGCCCTCGCGGTCGTCGAAAATCTCCGGTCTGCCCTGCGTGACGCGAGGGGTGCGGGGACAGCCACGGTGAGCATGGGAGTCGCGACGTTCGAGCGACCCCCTCGGGACCTCAACGAGGCGCTCGAGCGTGCGGATGCGATGATGTACGAGAGCAAACGCGGAGGCAGGGACATGGTGCGCCTGGAGGTTGCCTCCGTCCGTTGACTTCCCACCGACGAAATCCGAGCCTCCCATCGTGAAGCGAAGCGACCTGCACGCCAAGCTGGCTGCGATCATCGATGACCCCGAGCGCGTGGAGTCTTTCCTCGTCGAACGCTCGGGATTGCCCGGGCCGCGCGCCAACCTCGAGCTTGCCGAAGCCTTCTCCGACCGCGCCACCGCGCTCGCAGCGGACCCCGCCTGGTTGGAAACGATCCTGCGCTGGGCTTCCATCCCCGCGCTCGAGGCCCCCACCAACCACCCCAAGGAGTTCCTGCCCTTCGTCGCCGTGCAAGCGCTTGGGGCGGTTCATGCCTCGTGCGACGAAAAAAGCCGTTCCGCGATCGAGGGGCTGCTGCGTATTGCCGCCCACGACACGCGCTGGCGAATGCGTGAGGCTTGCGCCTTCGGGTTGCAGCGCATTGGGACGGCGTCGTTTCCCGACCTGCGGGCGTTGCTGCAGGGCTGGATGGAGGAGCCTTCGCTGCTCGGTCTTCGTGCGGTGCTCGCAGGACTGGCCCATCCCCCCCTGCTCGAGGACGCTGCGGCGGTGACGTTCGCGCTCGAATCTGCCGAAGTGGCGCTTACGACCTTGCTCGCGTCGCCGGAAGGGCCGACGGAACCTGCCAAGGCGCTGCGCAAGGCGCTCGAGTTCGCGCCTTCGGTGTTCGTGGCGGCTGACCCTGTCCACGGGTTTCCGATGCTCGAGCGGTGGGCCGACCGGGGGCGGCTCGAGGTCGCCAAGATCGTGGCTGCGAATTTGCGAAAGGCTCGGCTCGCGCGCCGCTTCCCCGACGAGGTGCAGGAGGTGGGGATGCGGCTGGAGGCTGGGTTGGCGTGAGCGGTCACCTGTCCGGCTCGCGGACGAGTGTCGCGTCCGCCTACCGTCCGAGACCCTTTGCACACCGAGAAACGAGCGTGGCACGCCGCGTGCTCCCGCCGTGAACCATGCCTCGCACTGCAGAGAAAGCCGTTCCTTCCAAAGCGCCCCCGATCACCCTGGTGGAGCTTCTGTGCGGCGTGTTTCCCTTGCGTGTCGAGCGTCCCCGGCGCCCCAAGAAGCAGTCACACGTCGACAAGGTGCCGCGACGGGATGACCGGCTGTAGCGCCGCCGGCCCTTCGATTCCGCGCGCATGCGCCTCGGCCAGCAAGTGCGGGGCGGGCCACTCGAGCGCCGTGACCCGGTCCTCCGCGAGCATCTCCGAAATAACCTGCACGCGCCAGGGGCCGCACACGGGAACGTCGCCATCGCCCGTGTATTGCAGGTTCTCCGAGCGACACCCGCCGCCGCACAGCGTGGCGAGCGGGCAGTCCTTGCACAGCGGCAACGTGCCGACGGGGCGTGCGCTCGCCCGAAGGCTGTGGAGCCCCTCGGCGAACGTCATGGTTCGAAGGTCTCCCACGCGCTCTTCCATCTTGAAGCACGTGAACAGCGTGCCGTCCGAGCGAACGTGCAGGTGATGGCCGAGCGCGCACGAGCAGCCTTCGCGCCTTTCGGCCAGGGGACTCGTCTCCGGTGCCGCGATGGTCTCGCCGGCTTCGAAGGCGATCCGGTCGAGGGCCTGCTCGAGCTGCGCACGCGATGCAAACAGGTGTGCGCCTCGCTCCCGACCGGACAGGTACGGGATGCCGAGGGCGATCGGCGTCCCTGGTGGAAGCAAGCGACGCAGCTCGGTGAGGTGCTCGGTGGCGTCGTCGATTTGGTCCGGCAGGAGCATCAAGTCGATGCTGGGAGGCGGACCGAAGCGGGCGAGCGTGCAGATGCCTTCGACCACGGAGTCGAACCGGGGCGCGCCGGAGACGCGGTCGCACACCTGCGCGGTGGCGCCAGCGAGCGACACGCGAACCTGTGCTCCCTTCATGCAGAGCGCGCCCAGTCGGGAAGCGATCGTCTCGTCCTTGAGCAGCAAGCCGTTGGTGAAGACCGTGAGGATCAGACGGTGCTGCACGATGTGTTCGGCAAGGTCGACGGCCCACGGGACGAGCAGCGGCTCTCCGCCGAGCAGGGCCACGCGGGTGCCGGGGCCATGCACCGCGGCGACGTCGTCGACGACGCGCATGAGGGTGTCCCGATCGACCTCGCCGTGGCGAGCCGAGCCGGAGTTGGTGCAGCAGTAGGCGCAGGCGAGGTTGCAGGCGTTGGTCAGCTGGATCTGGACGGAAGGGGAGGGGGGCTTGGCCTGTCGGGGAGGGCCGCCGAAGCCGTGTTTGCGAAGCGACTCCACCAGCGCCTCCGGGAGGGATGTCGGATGAGATCCGTTCATCGCGCCGGTCACGTCCTGTACGTGTTGCTTCGGGATGCGGCAGAACAACGTGTGCGAGCGGGAGACCAGGAGCGCGCCGCTCGACAAGGGCATCAGGACGCAATCATTCGGGAAGAGGCCATGGATGCTGTCGTGACTCGTCATGCTCCCCTATTCGTCAACCGCCGTGGGATGCGCGTCAAGGTCTGCGTTGTCCCATGGAAACGATCGATTGCGCCGCCCGGGGCCCCCCCGCATAATGAGCACCATGCCGACGAGGTACGCGGCGCTGCTTCCGATGCTGCTCTTGGTGGCGTGCGCGGGTCAGGAAGGGGAGACGTCGGCCTTGCCGCCGGGGCCGTCGACGGACGCTGGCACGGACACGGGGGCGTGCGCACCTGCGACATGTTTGGGACTGGCAGCGGAATGCGGGAACGCGCCGGACGAGTGCGGTGGCGTGCTGTCCTGCGGCGTGTGCCCGCAGGGCCAGTTCTGCGGAGGCGATGGCCCGAACCAGTGCGGCACGACGCCATGCGCCGCGAAGACGTGCTTGTCGGTGGGGGCGCAGTGCGGCGCGGTATCCGACGGCTGTGACGACGTGCTCACGTGCGGAGAGTGCCCGGCGCCGTCGGTCTGCGGGGGCGGGGGGGACGCGAACCAGTGCGGGTGTCGCGCGAAGACGTGCGTGGAGCTTGGCGCGCAGTGCGGCACGGCGCCTGACGGGTGCGGCGGCGTGGTGGATTGCGGAGGCTGCCCTGCCGGCCAGCACTGTGGAGGCGAGCAACCCAACATGTGCGGCTCCACCGCGTGCACGCCCAAGACCTGTGGTGACCTCGGCATCAGCTGCGGCGAAGTGTCCGACGGGTGCAGCGGGATGCTGGATTGCGGGACGTGCACGGCGCCCGAGACGTGCGGCGGTGGGGGCACACCGAACCACTGCGGTTGCACCAAGAAGACGTGCGACGCCGTCGGAGCCAAGTGCGGGACCGCGTCGGACGGTTGCGGCGAGACGATGCAGTGTGGAAGTTGCGGGACGGGGGAGAGTTGCACGGGCAACGTCTGCGTGTGCTCGAACGGCTACAAGACCTGTGGCTCGCAGTGCATCCCGGTCGGCGCGTGCTGCACGGACGGCGACTGCACGGGAGGGCGGACTTGCCTGAACCAGGCGTGCTCTTGTCCTTCGTCCACGCAGCTGTGCGGTAGCCAGTGCATCCCCTCCGGCTCGTGTTGTACGGACGGCGATTGCAGTGGGCTCATGGTTTGCGCCGCGCCTGGGCAATCCTGTTCGTGCAGGACGAGTCCGAGTCGCCAGCTGGTGTATCGGTCGTCCCACCCGAACGGGGACCACTTGCTCTCGGTGAATCCCGACGAAGGGACGCCCTACGGGTACACCCTGGAAGGACCCCAGTTCTACGTGCACAACGCCCCGTGCCAGTGGGGGTTGGTGGCGTTTCGGCGGTTGTTGAACCCCAACACGGGGGAGCACTTCTTCACGGCATCCGAGGCCGAGAACGACTATCTGGTGAGCATGGGTTGGCTGGCGGAGGGCTCCCTCGGGTGCATCGCCAACGCGTCGGATTGTTCGGCGATCCCGCTGTACCGTCTCGCCTACACGTTCCACTTGTTCACCACGAGCACGGCGGAGCGCGACGGGTTGGTTTCGCAG
Source organism: uncultured Polyangiaceae bacterium (assembly GCA_964488865.1). GTDB lineage: Bacteria > Myxococcota_A > Polyangia > Polyangiales > Polyangiaceae > MWCO01. The sequence goes on from CAZAWR010000016.1 coordinate 10,080, forward strand.
GGGTGGAACCTGGAGGGGGTGGCGGGGTACGTGTGGGCGACTCCGTAGGGCAGGGCTTCGTCAGTACCGTCCCGATCCCCCATGAGCTACAACGGACATCATGCCTGGCTCAGCGGTACAACCCTACGACGTCGTTGTGATCGGATCGGGCCCCGGGGGCGAGGGCGCCGCCATGAAATGCGCCAAGGGTGGCAAAAAGGTCTGCGTGGTCGAGCGCCGCCCCCTGGTCGGCGGGGCGTGCACCCACGCAGCCACCATCCCCTCGAAAACGCTTCGGCAAGTCATCCAGCGCCTCGTCGAACGCAAGCGTCTACCCTTCGGTTGCCCCCCTTCTTCCATGCCGTCGTTTCCGGACCTCACGCGCGCCGCGGCGTCCGTGATCGAACGCCAGGTCGAGCTGCGCCAGGGCTTCTACGACCGCAATCGCGTGCCGGTCGTCCATGGCATCGCGCGCTTCGTCGACGCACACACCCTGCGAGTCGACAACGCGGAGGGGTCCCATGTTCTTCTCCAGGCCGGCTCGGTCGTCATCGCCACCGGCTCGCGCCCGTATCACCCCCCCGACGTCCCCTTCGATCACCCCCGCATTTACGACGCAGAGAGCATCCTCGAGCTGCCCAGGACGCCCGAGTCCGTCACCGTCTACGGCGCCGGCGTCATCGGCTGCGAGTACGCGTCCATCTGTCGCAACCTCGGGATCAAGGTCAACCTCATCAACACCAGGGACAAGCTGCTCACGTTCCTGGACGACGAGATCATCGATGCCCTCAGCTATCACTTGAGCGACCAGGGCGTCGTGCTGCGGCACGGGGAGCAGATGCAGCGGGTGGAGGTGCTCGAGGACCACGTGAACCTGCACCTGCAGAGCGGCAAGCGGATCAAGTCGGACGTCTTGCTGTGGGCGAACGGGCGGACGGGCAACACGCACGAACTCGATCTTGATCGCATCGGGCTCGTGCCGGACGAGCGGGGCAACCTCGCGGTGGACGACGCGTACCGGACGGCGGTGCCGAACGTGTATGCGGTAGGTGACGTGGTGGGGTTCCCGAGCCTGGCCTCCGCGGCCTACGACCAGGGGAGGTTGGCGGGGACGCACATCGTGGAGGGGCGGCTCGATGGGCGGCTTGTGCGCAACATCCCCTCCGGGATCTACACCACGCCCGAGGTGAGCTGTCTGGGCAAGACGGAGAAAGAGCTGACGCTGGCGAAGGTCCCCTTCGAGGTAGGGCGGGCGCACTTCCGGCACCTGGCGCGAGCCCAAATTACGGGGCAGACGGTGGGGATGCTGAAGCTGCTGTTTCACCAGCAGACGCTGGAGTTGCTCGGGATCCACGCGTTCGGGGACCAGGTGAGCGAGATCATCCACATCGGTCAGGCGATCATGGCCCAGGAAGGTGGGGCGAACACGCTCTCCTATTTCGTGAATACCACGTTCAACTACCCGACGATGGCGGAGGCGTATCGGGTGGCGGCGCTCAACGGGCTGAATCGGTTGTCGTAGCGGGCCGCCTTGCCCCACGCCTTGCCCCACGCCTTGCCCCACGCTACACACCGGACGAGCCCGACGCTCCCGCCATCCCCGAGGCTGCCGTGTTTCTGACGAGCTTGATGCATCGTGACGACCTGTTCGACATCACCCTTCGGTGGTTGAACAACGACCCGCGGGAAGACGATGGTCGCCACCTTTCGGAGATATTTCTGTTCGAGAGCGCCGTGTCCGCGCCCATCGTGCAGGACATCATGCTCAACCTTTTCGGTAGGTTGTACGGGGAACGGCTGTCCGTCGAGCGCGTGCAGTACAAGGACGCCCTGCGCGCTCGCCTCATCGAGGGCATTCCGCGTTTTCCCCCGCGTGTGCAGGACCTCGTGGCTGCCTACCAAGCCAGTCCGGAGGAGTTCTTCCCCGGCATGCCGGTCGACGCGATGCTCCTGTCCACGCCCACCCGGAGGCTCGTTTCCATCAGTCGCATCAAGCGCCCCAGTCGGGTGGCCGAGAAGACCGCCTATCGCCTGTCCGACGCGCTGGCCGACCGCGTTCGCCAGGAAGCCGAAGTCTTCGCCTCGGCACGCGCCTTCGCTCGCGGCGTCCCCCTGCAGCACCTCATCAGCACCGAAGCCCAGATGGACGAGGACTTCGTGGCCGCCGAGCGCGTCGTCGCAGGGGCATTTCGCGACGGCGCCGTCATCTTCCCGCGCGACCAGTTGACCATCAACGACGTGATCGGCTTCAAGGTCATCGGCGACGAGGGAGAGCTTCTTCTGGCCGAGCACATCTTCGCCGAAGAGTCCGGCGTCACGGTCGTGGAGCGGGAGGAGCACCGCGGACACTACAACGCGACGAACCTGCTGCTCGACATCGACTTGCCCCCGGTGGGCAAGATCATCGACGACAACGCGCACCGCGAGTGGCATCAGGCCGCGCAGCGCGGTCTCGACCCGGCCACCGCTCCCCAGCGCTTCGCCGAATACGTCGAGTCCGGGGCGCGCACGGTCCGCACGGAGGTCATCCTCACCACGTATCCAGAGCTCATCGAGTCCGAGTTGGGGCGCTCCCTGCACGAGTTGCGCATCCTTCGCTTGCGCGACCGCCACTCCTACTCCGGCCAGATCGCTCAGAACGCCCGCTACCTCATCGAGTACCTGCTCGCCGTCGCCTACGCGCCGACCATCGAAGTCAGCAGTCTGCCCGTCAAGCTCTGGGGTCGCTACCTTCCCGACACCGTGCTCACCGCCGTCGGCCACCTTTTCGGCATCCGGCAGAACGGCTTGCTCAAGTGGTTCCTGCCTGACTGAGTACTGCGTCCTGCAGGCACGTATCTCTCGAGACCGAGACCGAGCCCGAGCCCGAGCCCGAGCCTGGAGAACCACGGAAGACGCAGCAGGCACAGAAGGTGGTGCGGAGGCAGGCCGTGCGATTTGCGTCTGTGGAAGCCTTGGGTTCGGCGTGGCCCAGCCCGTTTCTGGTTCTCAGTTGACTGCGCCTTCGGCTTCGTCGTCCTACGTGGACTCCAGCCAGCAGAGCTAGCAGAGCTAGCAGAGCTGGCCTCCGTCCACTCCGGTTCGAATTCCTGTTCTCAGCTCCTACCACCGTGTGCCCGAAGTGATTTTCGGGATCGCACTCCGGAGAACCACAGAGGACGCTGAAGGCACAGAAGGGGACTTTCATCACGTGTCAACCAACCGGCTCGGGCTCGGGCTGAGAATATCCCCGCGAGGAGACAGTAGCCCAGGGCAACTTCGGCGAAGGCCCGCCGCCAGGGTGGGCTTTGCGCGACTACGACGTGAGCACGCTTGGGTCGTTTGGAGGGCAGTTCGTTGCGCGAACGCCACCGGGATAGCATGCGCCAGGAGGACTCGATGACACGGTTCGGCGAGGCGTACCGTGCGAAGCCCGCCACAGCGGGCTTCCCCAAAATTTGCCGTGGGCTCTGCAGCCCGCGGACCGGATCCACTCGAGGAATCTCGGTGTCTTGCAGCTCCGTGAAGAGATAGTCCATGTCAGGATAGTCATGCGGGTCTTGGTCCCTCCCTACGACCCGTTCCGGCGGATCCTCTTGCGTGTGGTGCAGAGGAAGGCCGTGCGCGTTGCGCCTGACTCCGCCCGTTCCTGGTTCTCTGTTCGAAGGGACTTCGACCCTGGCGTCCCGAAACTCCCCGCCCCATACAGACATCTGACTTGACCGGAGCCAACCACGGAGGTCTCATGTTCGCCGACCCCACCACGCGCCTTCCCGACATCGACCCGGTCCAGACCACCGAGTGGATGGACTCGATGTCCGACGTGGCGAAGTCCCAAGGACCGGCCCGCGCCCGGTTCCTCGCCAGCAAGCTGCTCGACCACGCCCGAGCCATCGGTGTCGGTCTGCCCGTGCTCGTGCAGACGCCCTACATCAACACGATCAGCCCCCTCGAGGAGCCGCCTTACCCTGGTGACGAGCGCATCGAGAAGCGTATCCGACGGTTGATCCGCTGGAACGCCGCCGTCATGGTCGTGCGCGCCAACCGACAGTTCCACGGCATCGGCGGTCACCTGGCCACCTATGCCTCCGCCGCAAGCCTCTACGAAACAGGATTCAACCACTTCTTCCGAGGCCGCGAGCACCCCGACGGGCACGACCAGATCCTGTTCCAGGGCCACGCTGCGCCCGGCATCTACGCCCGTGCCTATCTCGAGGGCCGGCTCACCGAGGGCCACCTCGACCGCTTCCGCCGAGAGCAATGGCTCGGGCACGGCCTGTCCTCGTACCCGCACCCGCGCCTGATGCCGAAGTTCTGGGAGTTCCCCACCGTCTCCATGGGCCTCGGTCCCATCTTCGCCATCTACCAGGCTCGGTTCAACCGCTACCTCCAAGCCCGCGGCATCGCTCGCACGTCCGGAAACCGTGTGTTCGCCTTCCTCGGCGACGGCGAAACCGACGAGCCCGAAGCCCTCGGCGCCCTTACCCTCGCCGGCAGGGACAAGCTCGACAACCTCATCTTCGTGGTCAACTGCAACCTGCAGCGGCTCGATGGCCCCGTGCGGGGCAACGGCAAGATCATCCAGGAGCTCGAGACCGTCTTCCGTGGAGCAGGCTGGAACGTCATCAAGGTCATCTGGGGAAGGGAGTGGGACGCCCTGCTCGACCGCGATCCCGATCAAGTCCTCGTCCAACGCATGAACGAGACCGTCGACGGACAGTTCCAGAAGTACGCTGTGGAGACCGGTGACTACGTTCGCGCGGACTTCTTCGGAAAGGACCCGAGGCTCCTCGAGCTCGTGAAGCACCTGTCGGACGAGGACATCCGTCGCTTGCGACGCGGCGGCCACGACATGCGCAAGGTTCACGCCGCGTTCCACGCTGCCACCCTGCATCGCGGCTCCCCCACCGTCATCCTCGCGCACACCGTCAAGGGCTGGGCCCTCGGGCCCGGCGTCGAGGCCAAGAACGTCACGCATCAACAGAAGAAGCTCGACGAGGAAGAGCTGCGGGCGTTCCGCAACCTCCTCGAGCTCGACATCCCGGACCGGCAGCTCAAAGAGCCCCCGTTCTTCCACCCCGGCATGGATAGCGAGGAGGTGCAGTACCTGCTGGAGCGCCGTCGCGCGCTCGGGGGGTTCATCCCGCAGCGTGCGGCCCGGTCTTACGCCCTGCCGATGCCCGACGAAGACAAGGACCCCTTCGACGAGTTTCTTGCCGGCTCCAAGGCCGACGTGTCGACCACGATGGCGTTCGCCCGCATGCTCTCCAAGCTCCTGAGGGACAAGGGGATCGGCGAGCGCATCGTGCCCATCATTCCCGACGAGGCGAGGACGTTCGGCATGGACCCGCTCTTCAGCCAGATCGGCATCTATGCGGCCCACGGCCAAGCCTACGAGCCCGTCGATGCCGGCGTCATGCTCAAGTATCGCGAAAGCGCGACCGGCCAACTGCTCGAAGAGGGCATCACCGAAGCGGGCTCGATGGCGTCGTTCACCGCGGCAGCCACGGCGTACGCCACCCATGGCGTGCCGATGATCCCCTTCTACATGTTCTATTCGATGTTCGGCTTCCAGCGCACGGGCGACCAGATGTGGGCCTTGGGGGACATACGAGGCCGCGGCTTCCTCATGGGCGGCACCGCAGGTCGCACCACCCTCATGGGTGAAGGGCTCCAGCACGCCGACGGTCACAGCCACCTGCTCGCATCGACGATACCCAGCGTTCGATCGTACGACCCGGCGTGGGCCTTCGAGCTCGCGGTCATCGTTCGCCACGGCCTTCAGGTGATGTTCGTCGAACAGCAGGACGTCTTTTACTACGTCACGATCCACAACGAGGCGTACGCGATGGCGCCGATGCCCGACGGGGCGGAGGAGGGCATCGTCAAGGGTCTATACCGGTTCTTGCCCGCTCCCGAGCCGAGGGCTCATCGAGCGCAGTTGCTCGCCAGCGGCTCGATCCTCCAGGAAGCCCTCCGCGCGCAAAAGGTCCTCGCCGAGCGCTACGACGTGGCCGCCGACGTGTGGAGCGCCACGAGTTTCTTGGCGCTGCGAAGGGAGGCACTGGAGGCCGAACGATGGAACCGCCATCACCCCGACCAGCCTTCGCGGGTGCCTTACGTGTCTTCGCTGCTCGACCCCACCGAAGGACCGGTCGTGGCCGTGTCCGACTGGATGAAGGCGATTCCAGACCAGATCGCGCGCTGGGTGAGGCCGCCCTTCGTGTCCCTCGGGACCGATGGGTACGGGATGAGCGACACGCGCGAGGTGATGCGGCGGCACTTCGAGATCGATGCGGGATCCATCGTCATTGCAGTTCTCCACGAGCTGTTCCGGCAGGGGAGCGTGACCGCCCAGACCGTCCGTCAGGCCATGGACGACTTCGAGTACGACCCGGAGAAGCTCGACGCCGCGAGTATCTGAGCTCGTTGTGGGTTGGTGCACGGTCCACGTTGCACATTCGCGACGGTCGACCTAGATCCAAGGTATCCCCATGCACGGTCTCAGCGTCCTGATTCCTTTCCTCTCCGCATCGTTGTTGCTTGCGGGCTGCAGTGCGAACGATCCTGCGCCGCCGCGGAGCAAGCCGAGCACGGTCGACGGTGGCGGAGACTACCCGGAAGGTCCGTATGGAGTGACGAACGGGAGCGTCGTCGCGGACATTTCGTGGGAGGGGTGGAGGGAGCCGATGGCTTCTGGATTCGACCCCAACGCGTTCGAGACGATCTCCCTGTCGGACTACTACGACCCGGATGGGGAGAAGGGGTATCGGGCGATCTTCGTCAACGCCTCGGCGCGCTGGTGCAGCATCTGCAAGATGGAGCAGCGCCACATTCGCGAGAAGCGTGCGGAGTGGGGGCCGAAAGGGGTCGTGTTCATCGAGACGCTCTTCGAGGACGTGGGCAGCGGACCCGCCAAACCTTCGGACCTGGTGGCCTGGGGCAACACCTATCAGATCGACTGGGTTCTCGTGTTGGACCCGACCAACAAGCTGAGCGCCTTCTTCGATCGGTCCGCCAGTCCCATGAACATGGTCATCAACGCGCGCACGATGGAGATACGCGACGTCATCACCGGCATGCCGGACGAGTCCTGGTGGAACAACCACCTCGAACCTCTCACCGCCCAGTAGGGATCGATTCAGCGGAGCAAGCACATGGGGATTTGCGTGACCAGAGCGGCACGTTCTTGCGGATGGTGCATCGGCCTGTCCGCGTTGGCCTTGGGACTCGTGGCCTGCGGCGGGCCGGTTGCAACGGGGCCCGACCCGGCGACGGGCGCGCCTGCCACGCCGGGCGAAGCTGGGACGGCTAGTCCTGCGGCCAAAACCAAGAAGATTGCGGACTTCTCCCTCGAGACGGTCGATGGGAAGACCGTCTCGCTTTCCGACTACGTGGGCGAGAACGTGATCCTTCTCGACTTCTGGGCGACCTGGTGTGAGCCGTGCCTCGCGGCGATGCCCCACCTCAACGAGATCTACCGCAACCACAAGGACAAAGGGTTCGTGCTCTTGAGCATCTCGATGGACGGTCCGGACACCGTGGCGGAAGTTCGCTCCTACAGCCAGCGGCACAACCTCGACTTCCCGGTCCTGCTCGACGAGGAGTCGCGCGCGGTGTCCCTCTACAACCCGAAGCGCTCGGCGCCCTTCAGCGTGCTGATCGCCAAGGACGGGACCATCTTGCACAAGCGCGACGGGTACCAGCCCGGTGATGAAGTCGCCATCGAGGCCGAGGTCGTGGAAGCGCTGTCGCGATAGACCGGGTGAGCCGCCAACGCCCGCTCAAGCCGTCTTGCGAACGCGCTTCACCACCTGCTTGGCTCCGGTCACGGCAAGCAGGACGACCATGCCCGCCGCCATGCCCAGCAGCGCGTTGAACAAGGGCTCGACGGCCGGAGCGATCACAGCGCCGACAGCCACCTTGGCCGCCTCCACGACGGAGTGGGTCGCATGGATCCCATGGGCCAAAATCCCACCGCCCACGAGGAACATGGCAGCCGTCCCCACGATCGACAGCGTCTTCATCAGGTACGGCGCGAGCCTCAGAATGCCCCTGCCCAAGCCCCTCTGAAAGCGCACGTACGCCCCCTCGCCAGGACGTTCGCTCAGGTACAGCCCTCCGTCGTCCAGCTTGACGATGCCCGCCACGAAACCGTAGACGCCCACGGTCATCAACGCGGCGATCCCCGTCAGGACCGCCACGCGGGTCACGAAGCTCGCGTCCGCGACGGTGCCCAGCGTGATGACGACGATCTCCGCGGACAGGACGAAGTCGGTCCGGATCGCCCCTTTGATCTTGCCCTTTTCTAGGGCGGCGACGTCCACGGGCGGGGCCACGAGGGCTTGAATGCGCTCGGCCTGGGACGGCTTCGCCTTCTCGTGATGGAAGACCTTGTGGGCAATCTTCTCCGCGCCTTCGAAGCACAGATAGGAGCCTCCCACCATCAACAGGGGGGTAACCAGCCACGGGGCGCCCCAGCTGATGAGAAGCGCCGCAGGCACCAGGATGGCCTTGTTCTTTGCCGACCCCTTCGCTACCGCCCATACCACGGGAAGCTCGCGATCCGCGCGGACACCCGACACCTGCTCCGCGTTCAACGCCAGGTCGTCCCCGAGAACCCCCGACGTCTTCTTGGCCGCGACCTTCGTCAGCAGCGCGACGTCGTCCAGGACGGTCGCGATGTCATCGAGCAGTGCAAGGAGACTTGTAGGCACGGGTTGCCCATGGATCGGTTGGCCCGGGGCGGCAAGTGTCTCGGGAGGCCCTGATCCGGAGCGAAGCGACGGGCTGAGAGAGCAAGCTCTGGATCTTGCTCCACGAATGGCAAGGCGGCCTGCCACCCATGAGGTGGGCGGCGCGTGCGAGGGCTCCCCCGACGGCGGGGGAAGGCTGGGATGGGGGCCCTAGCCCAGACAGCAAGGGGATTGTGACTCGGGGAGCACGCGCCGTGCCTCCGGATCTGGGGGAGGAGCCGGTGGGCGCGGACCTCAGAGGCCCGACACGATCTTGAACTTCTCGCCGTCGACCAACAGCTCCAGGCGGTTCTCCGCCACCGTGCGCCGCCACTCGTCCTTTTCTTCTGGGCCCGGGATCTTGAAGCTTGCCGAGTAGGTGTAGTCCACGAAGACCCGGTCGGATTCCTCGGACCACACGACCCGCCGATACCGGATCTCGTAGCGAATCGCCTTGGACTCGCGGAACTCGTTCATCATGAACGCCCTCAAGCCCTCGTAGTCCAGGTCGTCCGACGCGTCGACGTTGCCTCCGTCCTCGTAGTAGCGGGGCGAGACCATCGACAGAATCCGCCCGATGTCACGACGCTCCACCGCCTTGCGGTAGGTTTCGCAGAACGTGACGACGCGGCGATTGTCCTCGCTGTCCTCGACGTCGGTATTCGGGATGTAGTTCTTCGTGCAGCCGGCGAGCAGCAGCAGCGTGAGCACGATGGTGGAGAGCAGTAGGCGCTTGGACATGATGGTGCGGAATGAACAGCCCATGGGGGTGGACGATTCCCTGGGGCCGCCGGCCCACGATGCCGTCAGTTCGGCCAAAGCGCAAGGAACACGTCGGGCTGTTTGCCCATCCGGGCCAAGTGGGAATAATCTGTAAGCGTGCCCCCGGAATATCCCGTGCTGGTGGTCGATGACGACGCGGTCAGCCGCCATGTGATTGAAGGAGCCTTGCGCCAGGCAGGGCTCGAGAGCACGAGCTTGCCCGGAGGGGCCGAGGCGCTCGTCTGGCTCGAGACCGGGACCCCGTGCCTCGTCCTGTTGGACCTCGTCATGCCCCATCCCGACGGGTACGAGGTCTTGTCCGTCCTGCGCAAACGAGCGGGCGGTCAGGACATCCCGGTCGTGGTGCTCACGGCGGTCGACTCCGACGAAGAGGTGAGCCGAGCCTTCGAAGCCGGGGCGGACGACTTCGTTCGCAAGCCATTTCGAGCCACCGAACTCGTGGCCCGGATCCGAGGCCAGCTCCGCCTCCGTTCGTACATCGAGGCCCTCGCTCAGAAGGAACGGGACGCCCAGGTCGTCCTGGAACTCACCCAGGCGCTCGCGTCCTCCCTCGACTTCCGCCAGATCCTCTTCACCGTCGTGCGACGCATTGCCGACGTGGCTCACGTGGACCGGTGCAGCATCGTTCTGGTGGAGGGCGACACGGGACAGGTCGCCGTGACCAGCGACGATCGGGAACTGTTCGACCTGACGATTCAGCTCGACAGGTACCCGGAGATCCGACAGGTCATCGACTCCGGCGCCCCGCTCATCATCGAAAACGTGGCCACTCACCCGTTGCTGGATGTCGTGCGGGACAAGTTGCCGGTGGATGCCCTCACGTCCTTGGCTCTCGTCCCGATCGTGTACGAGGACCGGCCGATGGGGGTTCTCGTCCTGCGTGCGAGCGCCCGCATCAAGATCCGCGACCACGAGATGTCCATCGCTCAGACCGTGGCCAACGCGACCGCCATCGCCCTTCGCAACGCCCGGGTGATCAAGAACCTTCAAGACAAGACGGAGCAGGTCTCCTTCGCACGCGTCAAGGCGGAGCGACGGCTGCAGCTGCTCAAGCGTTATGCAGCGTTCTTCGAGGCGGGGGCGGACGGCGTCATCGTGGCTGATCTCGACGGACAGATCTTGTTCACGAACGCTCGCGCTCGATCGATTACCGGGTACTCGGAGACGGCCCTGCGCGGACGCAGGGTGGACGAGCTCGTGATCGAGCAAGACCGCGCGATGATGAGCGAGGTGCAGTCCGGTTTCGCGAAAGGAAGCTACCCGCAAAGCGTGGATGTGCGCTTGCAGCGGTCCGATGGAGTGCAGGTCGTCCTGAGCATCAACTTCAGCGGGGTGCTGAGGGAGGACAGTGCCGTGCTCATGAGCTTCCGGGACGTGACCCCGGAGCGCACGGTCGAGGCAGAGCTCAGGCAGACGAAGGACTTCCTCGAGCGGGTCATCGACAGCTCGGTGAACGCGATCGTGTCCATCGATGCGCAGGGAGTCGTGCGGCTCTTCAATCGGGCCGCGGAGCGGTGTCTCGGCCGCAAGGCGGATCAGGTGATCGGGCGGATGCGCGTGTTGGACCTCTTCCCCCAGGAAGAGGCCGACGCCGTGATGAGGATGCTGCGTGCGGACGAGAACGGCGGGGCGAGCATCGCCGACCACTCGGCCCAAGCGCTGTCGGCCACCGGAGAAATGGTCCCCGTGACGTCGTCCGCGGCCCTCATCTTCGATGCGGGTCGGCGGGTTGGCGCGGTCGTCATCTTCACGGACCTGCGCGACAGGCTCCGCATGGAGGCCCAGCTGGCCGCAGCCCAGGAGGAACTCGAATCCCGCGAGCGCCAGGCCATCATCGCAGAGCTGGCAGGCGCCGCTGCCCACGAGCTCAACCAGCCGCTCACGTCCGTCATGGGCTACGCCGAACTGCTCAAACGGAAGCTGCCCCACGACACCCCCGCTTGCTCCGCTGCCGAGGTGATCATGAGCGAAGCTGAGCGAATGGCAGAGATCGTTCGCAAAATCGGCAAAATCACCCGCTACGAGACCAAGTCTTACGTCGGGACCGCCAAGATCCTCGACCTCGATCGTGCCAGCGACGATATCTCGTCCGACACTGAGCGCGGAGACGACTGACCCATGCGAAGGATCGTTTCGGAAACCCAGGAGCTCCACCCCACCGTCGAAACGGCGCCTCCTACCTCCGCCGCTCGGGTCGGGAAGCCCGCATCGGAGCGGCTGCTTTGCAGCTTGAACCAGCTCCCCTCGTCCATGTCCCTCGGTGAGGCCCTCACCCAGCTGGTGCGCGAGATGCACGAGGCGCTCCCTGACTACTCCCTCGCGCTTCGCATCCCCGCGAACGAGGAGAGCCCATCCATGCTCCTCGCCGTGCCCCGGCTGGAAACCTGGCCCACCGACCCCTGGGACCCTGACCTTCTCCTCTTCCCCCACCATGCCCACGAGCGACGCATCGCCATTGCTGCTCGACCCGAGCCCGCGTCTCTCCATTGTGCGTCGAATGACCCCGACCTCGATATGGCCGCCTCCGGCATCGCAAGAACCCTGGAAGGCTGCGCAGGCGTCATCTCCGCCGCCATCCGCATCTTTGACGCCCACCAGGCCGTCGCTCGGCGTGACGAGCACCTCGAGAGAATGCAGCGCGCGCTGTGCCAGAGCGACAAACTCGCCGCGCTAGGCGAAATCTCGGCGGGCTTCGTGCACGAGCTCGCCAACCCCCTCACGTCCATCGTCGCCTACGCCGAGTACCTCCTGCAGAAGGCGGAGCGCTGCGGCAGCGACGCCGAAGACGTCGAGCGGCTCCGTCGCGTCGGCGAGGCCGCCGAGCTCATCCTGAGCTACACACGGGCCATCATCTCGTACGCGAAACCCGACGACGACGTACCCTGTCCCGTCGATGTGTCCCAGGTGATCGACCAATCGCTTCTGTTCTGCAAGCACCTCGTGGACGACGCGAAGGTGAGTGTCGTACGCGACGTCGAGGGGTCTCCCGTCGTCCGCGTTGTGCGCACCCAGCTCATTCAGGTCATCGTGAACCTCGTGGCCAATGCTTGCCAGGCCATGGCCCCCCAGGGCGGCATCCTCACCCTCTCGGCCCGCGTGGAATCCGCCGACGACATGGTTCGCATCCAAGTCGACGATACCGGACCCGGTATCGACCCTGAGAACATGGACCGCGTCTTCGACCTGTTCTTCACAACGAAGGCCGAGGGAATCGGCACCGGGCTCGGGCTCAACATCGTCCGCCAGATCGTCTCCAAGGGCCACGGGACGGTCTCCGTGGAAAGCTCCCCGGGAAAGGGCGCATCCTTTGTCGTGATGCTGCCCGAGTACCTGGAAGACCCATGACCGTCATCCCCACGAACGCTTCGGTTGCCGTCCTCACCGGGGCGGGCATCTCCGTTCCCAGCGGGCTCGCTCCGTTTCGCGGGCCAGGCGGAATGTGGAACGACATCGACGTCGAACAGTTCGTCACGTCCGATGCCTTCCTTCGCAACCGGGAGAAGGTCCTCGGCTTCCTTTCGAGCATGCGGACGACCGCACGCGCCGCGACGCCGAACGAGGCACACCTCGCCCTCGCCCGCGCCGAGTCTGCCAGGTCCGAAGGCGCGAGGTTCGATGTCATCACACAGAACATCGATGGACTTCACACGCGAGCGGGCAGCCGACGGGTACACGAGATTCATGGCTCGCTCGAACTCGATCGCTGCGAGCTCTGCGACGCACGCTCCCCAGCCGGTTCGATCGAACGGTGCCCTTGCGGAGGGAGGACCCGCCCGCATGTCGTGCTGTTCGGCGAGATGCTCCCCGAGGAGGCCGTGCAGGCGACCCAGGCGGCTCTCCAGACGTGCGAATTCTTCGTTGCGGTCGGCACGTCAGGGATGGTCTGGCCTGCCGCCGGCTTCGTGCTCGAGGCTCGGTCGGTCGGTGCGCACTGCATCAACGTCAACCTCGAACCGTCCGGAAACCCGTCGTTCCAGGAAGAGCTGATCGGCCCGGCTGAGCAGATCCTTCCTCGGCTCTTCCACGTGTGAGCTCAGAAGCTCCCGCTCAAGCCCAGCACCGCACCGCTTCGCACCGCCGTGATCGATGGCGCTGCCCTCAGGTCCTGCGGCAGCTCACGCTTGCGAACCTCCTCGCGCTTGGGCACGAACGTCAGCTGCGCGTGTACGACCCCTCCCACCGCCGTCAACATGAACGCAGCGAACGCCACGTGATTGACGGTCTTCATCGTGTCGATCCGGTCGTTCAAGTCGCGCGTGTCCACGTTCGGCTCCGTCCCCTTGGACTGAAGGTCTTGCGCGATCACGCTCGTCACCACCGTCGTCGTGGCAAGGGCCGCTTCCATCAGCAAGAAAGTCCAGGCCGTTGTCGGCTGCTCGTTTTGGAACTGTCCGACCCCGAAGGGGAGGGCCGCCACCCACCGTGAGTTGTGTACGGTGTGAACCTCTTGTTGCGCGATCTGTTCCAGCTTTGTGATGCGCGCGCGTTCGCGTTCCTGGCGCGCTCGCTCCTGCTCGAGACGGAGTCGCTCCTGACGAGCCTTCTCACGGGCCCTGTTCTCGAGCTCCTGGCGTATGCGTCCGCGCACGTCCGTGAAACGATCGAGCACCAACCCCGGGAAGATCACGGGGTCGGGATACGCGCTCGGGTTGCCGCGCAGAACGGTCTCGATTTCGAGGTCCGCGTCGGCCATGCGACCGAGAGCTATGAGACTGGCGGCTCGGTAGATACGGGCTTGCTCGATGAGCTGCGGCGAGGTGAGCGGCTCCTCGCTCTTGGGGTCGAGCATTTCGGCAAACCGCTCAGCGGCCTGATCGTACAGTCCGACGCCGTAGGAGTTCCGGCCCTTCTCGAACTCGGCGAGCTCGTCGCCAAGTGAAACCCGTCCAAACAGCAGCACGAGGGCTACCACGAGCAACGCAAGCCGAGCTTCGCGATACGTGCGCATGCGCAGAACGATGGGTTTCGCAACGGCAGCCCAAGGGTTACCGGGGCTCGAGGGCGGATACCGCGATCGACTGCCCAGCACGCAGCCTAATGGACTTTGAGCCCGGTGGGATCCCCGAACCTGAGATGAAGCAATTCACGAACTGATCCACCGCTCCCATGCCCACCGTGACCGTCTCGCCGCTCTTGACCGCCTTGCCGACCCCGGGACAGTCGAGCACAGCGTCCGCTGGCCCGCCCACCAGCGAAAGCCGGGCGTCCCGGTAGTGAACCGCTCCACTCACCACCTGCGGGCCGTCTCCCTCCACGACCTCGACTTGGATCGTCCGCGGAAGACAACAAAGGTCCCCGGACGGCGTGCTGAACACCAGGGTGTGAGGCCCCACGGTGAGCCGCTGCGTCACCCCGAAACCAACTTTCACAGGCGTCCGGCCGTCGATGCTGACCAGTGCGCTGCCAGGCGTTGCCACAATGGTTACGTCCCGCTCCACTCTGGGCAGCACGGTCATGATCGGACGAACACTGAAGCGGATGTTCGGCACCTTGTGGGACGCCGTGACCGTCGGCAGAGACGAAACGCGCGGAACAGCGACGGGCGTCGAGGCGGTGGGCTCCGGGGCCACGGGAGCCGTCACTTCAGCCGGCACCTCGACCTCAGGCTGCGCCGGGCTCCAACGCACCATCAGAAAGCCCGCCACCGCCGCCGTCACCACCGCGACCATCGCCGCCCCACGCTTCGCCTTCCCCAGAAGCTCGTTGCGCCGTACGCCTGTCGCCAGGCTCGTGAGCTGGCTCAACAACTCCTGGTCGTTTGGTGCGTAGGCCACTGCACGATTCAAGTCGGCCGCTGCGCCCGCAGTGTCCCCGTCCTGCCTCGAATGGTCCGCGCGCGCCACCAGCATCTCGACCAGCCGCGGCGTGAACGTCGCAACGTACCGCTCCGGTTCGCTCAGGTACGCGTACACCTCGGCCCGCGCGTCTCGTATCCCGAAGAACTCCAGCTCCTGGCGCATCGACGCCCCAAAGGCGCGAACGTCGTCCCATCGATCCGCTGCGTCCCGCGCAATCGCCCGCGCCAAGATCGCGGCCCATCGGGTCCCTACCTTCGGCCGTTCCCGGTCCGGCGCTGGGTAGATCCCATCCAGCACCTTCCGAAGAACCTGGGCCGGGTTCTTCCCTTCGAACGGCAAGTGCCCCACCATGCACTCGTAGACCAGAACGCCGAGCCCGAAAATGTCCGTCCTCGCGTCGACGTTGCCACCATCGATCTGCTCGGGAGCCATGTGCGCCGGCGAGCCCAGCACCTGACCTGTCGATGTCACCCCTTGCGCGTCGATGACCTTCGCAATGCCGAAGTCCGTCAGCTTCACCGCAGCAACCTTGCGTGAGTCGTCGAGCTCCACCAAGACGTTCTCGGGCTTCACGTCGCGGTGGATGATCCCCTTGTCATGCGCGTGCCCAAGCGCATCGCAGAGCAGTACCCCGAAACAAGCCCCGATCTCCGGCGGCACCTCCGCGTGATCGCGAAGGATCGCTCGCAAAGAGGGCCCACGCACGAGTTGCGCCACCAGGAAGCGCTCCTCGTCCTGCTCGTCGGACACGTCGTAGATCTCTACGATCCCTTGGTGGCGAAGCTGGGCCACCGCTCGCGCCTCCGTCACGAAACGAGCTGCAGCCTCTCGGTTCTCCCGCAAGTGCGGATGCATCAGCTTGACCGCGACCTCGCGGTCCAGACGGATGTCGATGGCGCGATATACCGTCGCCATCCCTCCGTGCCCGATCTCGTCCAGCAGTCGGTACTTCACCAACTCCGGGGCGGACGGGGACGGGCCGATGCTCATCGCCCCACCTTCTCGTCCAGCAGCCCGCAAACCCGCGTCGCGCCCTCGGCGACCCGCAATCGCCTCCAACGCCGGTTGTCCTCCACGCGTGTTCCCATGTGCTTCCAGAAGCAGGATGCCACATCCCCGGCATGCCTGGTTTCAGAACGGCCAGCTCTCCTACAACCGGTGGACCCACAAGGGTCAGGCAGCCGCCAAAAAAGCCTGTTTGACGGTTCGAACGAGAACTTGTTCTCTGGAGAGTCGGCTTTTTGGCGGGCTTACTGCCGGGGAGGTAGCTTCGATGGCTTCCGCGACGGCGCCCCGCGCGAGGGCTTGTCCGTCTTCTTGGGCGGACGCGTCGAACGTTGCCGGCTTGCCCCATCCAGCATGGCGGGGGGAATCGTCGAGCGAGCTCGCATCACCTGGCCTTCCGCGACGACCTCCACGCCAAGAGCCCGGCAGCGTCGCGCCACCACGTCAATCGACGCCGCAAGCCCCAACAGTAGGCCTCCCGGAGGCGACGGGTCCACGAACAAGTCCGATGTCTGCCTTCGTGATCGGAGCATCTCGCGAACGTCCGCATCGTCGCACCACAGGAACCCGGACGCTGCCACGTAGGTCACCCGGCCGAGCACGATGCTGAGCTGATCGAGCGACCTCGAAATCGTCGAGGTCGGCTCGGCCAGGGCAGCGATGGCCGAACGAATGACGTCGCCCTCCACCCCCGAGGCCACCGCCCTGCTGATCGCCGCATTGGAGATGTCCAGCTCGAGCACGTCTGCCACCTTGCCCACCTCGCAGAACGGGAACAGGGTCAGAATGGCACCGACCGTCGCGTCCCCACCCATCCGGAGCACGGTGTCGTCCACGAAGGCCGTCGTGCCCGTCTCGGACGCCGGGACCTTGCCCTGAAGGATCGCCCGTCCGCGTGGCGTGATCCGAACGAGGGGCGATCCGTCCTGCGTTTCGTCCTCCGAATCCGCCTCCCCGACGTCGATGATGCCGAGCGCTGGCAACGAATCCAGCACGATGGTCTGCGCCACGTCCGTAGGGGTCGGCGGCTCCAGGCCCACACGACCCGCCCACCGTCGCAGCAGCCGTGTCACCCCCGGCGTACGCGGATCGTTGCGAACATAGTCCGCGAGCGCTTCGAACGGTACCCAACGGCCCTCCCCAAGGTCCTCCAAGGCGTCGAGCACGATCTCCCGAACGACGCGAACCGGACTGGAATCACGGGCATCAGGCGGCAGCCGCAGGACCTCCGGCTCGGCACGACCTTCATCCCAGGCGCCTCCCTGCCTCCACACCCGGAACAGCGCGAGGCCGAGCTCGGGCAACGTCCACGCGCCAGGAGGCGTGGCTCTCGAAAGAGACGAGCCATCCCACAGCCCAAGGGCCCGGCTCAACGCCACGAGCAGAGCGACCGGCTGCGGCTCTCGGCCGAACCGCTGCGCAAGCCGCAACAGCAACGAACGCGGTGTGCCCGCCGTCTCACGAACCTCCATGCCCCCTTCCCGGGCCGCCATCGCAAGCGCCGCCGCAATGGGCGCCGGATCGAGCGCAAACCGCGCCCTCCGTGGCTCGTGATCCCCGTCCAGAACGAACGCCCGTATCTGCGCACGCTTCGCCTCTCGCGACGAAACATCCTCCGCTCCGATGACCGCCGCGACCTCCGTCGGCACGATATGCCGGTTCGGATGGACCGGAATCAACATGCCCCGTCGCTCGAGGGAGAAACCCACTCCGCGTCGGGAAGGCGTCGCTCCCGTGGCGCTTCGCAATCGCAACGGCTCGCGCTCCAGATCGAGCAACTCTTCCGTGTCGACCTCTCCCCCCTCCTCGTAGATCGACTCGAGCAGCCGCTTCTCCGCGGACGACAACCCCTCAACCTCCCGGGCGATCGCATCACGGTTCGAGAGCAGATCCCAGGCGTCCTCCAGCGCGAGCGCGACCGGATGGGTGGCAGGTCGCCCCGCGTAGTGAGAGGCGATCGCGGCTTGTGTCTCCGCCGACGCTTGCGCAAGAAGTGACCGCATCCCCCGCGGGTCTTCGCCTTCCCAGGTCGGAAGCTGCACCAGGTACGCCGACGGCAGCACCAGCTCGTACAGCCCGTTGTCGTGCACACGGGCGAAGACCAGGCCGCGCGCCGCGAGAGGCTCCAACGCGGGCGGTACGGCGCGAACCACCAGCACGCCGCCCGCCTCCCCGAGTCGACGCAGAAGCTGAGCCGGCGCCGGTCCCAACAGCGCCATGTCCCGCACCTCAGGCATCGTCACCAGCACCCGCGCAAGCTGCACGGGACCATCGACGCGCTTGTTGCGGTCGATCGTTGCCCCCACGCGCTGCGCGAGAGACTCGAGCTCCATCTTCGGAAGTGAGCGCAGGACGTCCACAAGCCGCGCTGGACCTTGCTGCGTCGTTCCTCTCTTTTTTGCTTCACGCATCTTCGCTGATCCTGGCCTTCGAACCGAACGGCAAGCACCTGCGCCCGCTCCCATTCGCGTACGAGCCCATCAGACCGTCACAAGTAGCCGAAAGCACCTCGACAAGTCCAGCGCTTCGGTGGCGAATTGCCAGCCCCTGAAGCCGTTACCCTCCGCCACGACCACCATCTGCAGTTGCACACGACCGTTGCTTGTGAGAACACCGCTCCATGATTCTCCGTGACCCCGTCCACGGGTTGATCGCCTTCGAGTCGGAGGAGGAGCGCATCATCGAGGCGCTCCTCGAGACGCGTGAGGTCCAGCGATTGCGACGCATCCGTCAACTTGGGTTCACGTCGCTCGCATACCCTGGCGCTGAGCACACACGGTTTGCACATGCCATCGGCACCGCCCACGTGATGAAGCGGCTCATCCAGCGATTGCGCGACCTGCAAGCCCCGCTCGCGCCCGAGCACAGGATCACGCCCCCGTTGGTGCAAGACGCCCTGGCCGCCGCCCTGCTCCACGACATCGGCCACGGCCCGCTCTCGCACATGTTCGAAGACGCGCTGCCGCGTTCGGATCCTCATGAAGCCTGGACGGAACGCATCATCCTCGACCCCGCCTCCGAAGTCCATGCCGTGCTCGCCAGGCAAGACCCCGGCATGCCTTCCCGCGTGGCTGAGCTCATCGCAGGTCGCCACGCGCTCCCTTGCCTCGCCCGGGCCGTGAGCGGAACCTATGACGTGGACCGTTGTGACTACCTGCTGCGTGACGCTCATGCCACGGGCGTGCGCTACGGCAATTTCGACCTCGACTGGCTCCAGCGAAGCCTTCGTTTCGCGCCCCTCGGCGACGATGGGAGCCCGCCCGCCATGGCCATCGACGGCGCGAAGGGCATACCCGCCATCGAGTCCTTCGTTCTGGCTCGGCTGTTCATGTTCCAGCAAGTGTACTTCCACAAGGCCACACGCGCGGCCGAATGGATGGTCCACGCCGCCTTGAGCCTCGCTGTGCAGCGTCTCGCCGACGGCTTCGACCTGCCCTCCACCCCGCCTGCCATTCGCTCCGCAGCCGCGGGCCGCACGCCCTCGCTCGAGGAGTACCTCGGCCTGGACGACGGTGTGCTGACCGCTGCGCTGCACGCCTGGGAGGACTGCCGCGACCCCACCCTGTCGGACCTCTGCAAGCGGCTTCGGTCGAGGCGCTTGTTCAAGACCATCGAGCTGGTCGGTGAGATGCGGACCGACGAAGTGATCCGTCGGCGCCTGATCGACCATGCCGAGTTCGCCACGCGCCGTGCGGGACTCGATCCTGCCGTCTACCTGGGCCTCGACGTCGCCACGGACACCCCGTTCGACGACGGCAACGACGATCTGGTCGTCGTGTTCTCCAAGGGACCGCCCCGTCGTCCGGTCCAGGTGTCCTTCCTGCTCAGCCGGCTTGATGGCGAAGAGCTGCGGCGAGAACGCCTGATCGTGGCTCCGGAGGTCAGAGACGACATTCTCCGGACGGTCGACATCGGATGAAGCGAACGTGCGTCCCGTTAGCCTGCTTCTCGGTCCTCGCGTCGTGGGCCGGGCCGAGCTGGGCCGACGGGGCCTGGGGTCGACTCGATGCTGACATGGCCGTGCAGGGGGACGTCGGCGTCGGAGTGGCCGAGGGAGCGGTCTCGACGACGAGCGGTCTCGCGGTTCGGTATCTGCAAACCGCGGGCGCCTACACGACGTGGATGGTTCCTCTTGAAGACGACGCGGATCACCGTCTGATCGTCTCCCTGGGCGTGGAATTACGTCCGCTGTTTCTCCCGAGGTTTCTGAAGCACATGCAGGGGTCGGACCCGCGGCTCAATCTCTGGGTCGACAGCCTCTCCTTGCGTGTGGGTGCCGTCACGGCCGACCGAGGTCCCTTCTCTCGCGGTCAAGGGTTCGAGACCGGTCTCGGCTTCGGCGTTCCCATCCTGCCGTACGCGTCGGGTCCCTGGCTGAGCACCTCCGGCGTGTGGCGTTGGCCTCACGACGCCATGCTTGCCCACCATGACCACGCGTTCGTTTGGACCATCACCCTGGGCTGGCAGGCCTCGTTCCGGTCGGGTCTCGTCGACTGGGAGGACGGGAGACCGCAATGACTTCCCCCCGGGCTGCGTTCGAGACGGCCTGGTGCGAAGCCCTGCGTGACCTCGACCCCACGCGCCTCGTTCGCGAGCACGTGAGACAGCTCGCGCCCCGCGGTCGCGCCACCGTGATCGCCGTGGGAAAGGCCGCTCCAGCGATGGCTCTCGGCGCTTTTCAAGCGCTGGCGCGCCCCACACCCGCGTTGGTCATCACCACCGACGGCACCTGCTTCGAAGGCCTTCCGACCGAAGCCCGCGTCGTGTTCGCTTCCCACCCTGTCCCCGATGCACGATCGATCGCAGCCGCAAATGCTGCTTTGCGTCTCGCACGAGCCTCGAAGGACGGCACGCTGCTCGTGCTCGTGTCGGGGGGCGCGTCATCCCTTCTTTGTGCTCCGATCCGTATGTCCTTCGAGCAGAAGCGAAAGGTAACGGATCAGCTGTTGCGAAGCGGTGCCAGCATCCGCGCGTTCAACACGGTCCGCAGGCACATCAGCGGCGTGAAGGGCGGAGGGCTCGCGGTCGCTTGCCCAACCCGCGTGCACTGCGCTGTCATCAGCGATGTCGTGGGAGGCGCCGCGCACGACGTTGGATCCGGACCCGCCGTGGTCGATCCAACGACGGTGCAGGACGCGCGGGACGTCGTTCGTCAGCACCTAGACGAAGGCCTGTACACGCTCTGTGAGTCTGCGTTTCGCGAGTCCCTGAAGCCGACGGAGGACGTGCTCGCTCGCGTCAGCTCCGCGATGCTGGCCTCGCCGGAGGACCTCGCCCACGCGTTGTCCTCGAGGCTTCGCGCGCAGGGATGGGACGTGCGCGACGGCAACATGCTCGAAGCCACGGCAGAGAGGCTCTCCGAGGTGCTTCTGCGCCATGCTCGCGCGCTGGTTCCGGGGCAAGGGTGGGTCGTTGCGTGCGAGCCGACACTTCATGTGCCTGAGGGCGCCGGACGCGGTGGCCGCGCGGGGTGGGTGGCGTTGCACGCGTTGCGTTCCCTTCCGGAGGACGTGACGTTGTGGGCTGCAGCCTCGGATGGCGTCGACGGCAATGGGGGGGCGGGCGGGGCTTGCGTAACGGGAATGGGAAAGCACCGCATCGACCCGGCCTCGGTCGACGCGTGTCTCTTCCGTCGCGACGACGTGGCGGTCCACACCGTGCTCGGCTCGTCCTTGCAAGGCAACCCCACGGGGTCGAATCTGACCGACGTGTACGCGGTGCTACGGGCGAGGTGACTACTGCACCGATTCGTCGCCGAGTCGTCGACGGACATCCACGGCGATGGAGCAGTTGTTGGATTGACGGCGAACGGCGAGGCGGGCGGCGGCACTTTCGGCAGTCATGCCGACAGCAGCCATGGTGTCGGTGCGAACGCGGAACAGGAGCTTCTTTGAGGCGAGGTCCCAGGCGAAAACACGCACGGGGTGCTGCACAGCCTGGAGCGACTCGGAGTAGGTGCCGGCGTCGGGGACCTCGTCAGGCTTGTCGGCGTTTTCGTCGAGCACCAGGAGGAAGTACTGAGCGCGGACGAGTAGGTCGATGGCGAGGGGGATGTCTTCCTGCACGGCGCTGTCGAAGTCGCGCTCGAGCAACCGCAGGCGCATGTCGTTGCTCGCTTCGCGGACGTCTTTCACCCACGCATCGGAAAGGACGCGTGCAGCGCGGTAGCCCACACGCAGGTTGTAGGGCTGCGAGGGTTCCGTGCAGTGGAAGGTTTCGTTGCAATGCTGGCCCGTCGGGCACTCGTGGTTCTTCTTGCACTCTGGGCCCTTGAACGGGTCCGGGTTGGGGAAGGTGGTGAAGCACGAGGTGAACCCATCGCGCAGGGAATCCTGTGCGGCGCGACGAATCGTTTCCGCCTGCTTGGCATCGTCGATGTAGAGCCTGAGGTAGGTGCCAGGTTTGGACCGGAAGGGGGAAGTCTTGGCTTCCTCGGAGACGAGGTCACCGGGGTAGGGACCGGCCGCCTCGAGGATCCAGGCTTCGAGTTGGTCTACCACGGGATGGTAGCGGGGCCCGAGCTCGGAGGCGACGGCGCGCTGCCGGGACATGAGCCGGTTGCGCCAGGATTCGAGCTCGTTCTGGTCGATCTTCCAATAGATGATGGCCCATCCGGCGAGGATGACGAAGATCCAGAGGAAGAAACGAGGGGGGATGCGAGGGAACTCGACTCGGCGCTTTCGGCCTTCCTGGACGGCCAGAAGTCCTCGGGACTTGGGCTCCTCGGAGTTCTTCATGCGCGAGGCGGGTCAGGGGCGGTCAGTGCTCGCCGCCGCCACCCTTCTTGGTCTTGGGCAGCTGGCCGACCATGAAGGAGACGTTGGGATAGCCGGCGAAGGCAGCGGTTTGGAAGACGGACTTGACGACGAGCGCGGAGACACGGTGATCGACCTGCATGACGACGACACCGGGGGCCACGCCCTTGGGATTCAGTTGCTTCCAGAGTTCCCGCTTGTTCTTCAGGATGTTGTGCAGGTCGTCGATCTTCTGGAGCCGGCCCGAGTCCTCGATGGGTCGAGTGGACCCGGCAGGAGAACCGTCGACGAGGATGTTGGTGCCCGAGATGGCAACGACGGGAGCATCGACCATGTCGAGGGTATTCTCGGCGTTCGGGAGCTTGGTGTTCTTGTCCACCGGGATTTCGCCGCTGGCGGAGAAGGACATCAGGAGGAAGAGGACGACGACGACGAGAAAGTCGATCAACGGGATGAGCGCGAGGCTGGTGTTGACGGACCGTCCTCCGCCGCCGCTGACCTTGTGCTGGACGAACCTGAGGGGGACCTTATGCATGAGCCGGCGGCCCGGCGCATGAATCATTTCGTGGTGAAAGTGGCGTTTTCCTCTGGCCGACATGGGTCCCTCTTTATCAGCGTGCCGAGAACGTGACGTTGAAGGCGTTGACTTCCGCGCCCTTGAAGGTGCGTTTCGGCGTGTAGATCGCGTCGATCACCGCGATGATGTCGGAGAAGGGCGCTCGGTTGTCGACGGAGATGATCGCCTGGTCGACCTTGCGGTCGTTGTCGTTCTGGTGGCTGCCGTATTCTTTCCACTGCTTGGCGATTTCGGTAGCGAGGTCCGGGTACCGCATCACGGTGTCGCCGCCGAGGGTGATCGGCTGCCCTTTGCGGGGGACCTCCGAGGTAGCGTGGACGGTGGCGCCGGATTTCCAGATGAGGACGAAGCGGTCATCCTGCTTCATCTCGACCGTGAGCATCTTCTCCGGCTCGACCTTCTCGACCTCTTCATCGGTACGAGGAGGGCCGGGGACCTGGGCGTTGGCCTCGATCCGCGCCATCTGCGACCAGACGGCGGTCATGATCAGGAAGAGGACGCAGACCACGAACAAGTCGATCATCGGAATCAAGTTGAGTTCCGAATCGAGCGATCTTCGTCCGCCCTTGCCGCCAGAATCGACGTTTACTCCACCCATTGTCTCCTCCTAACTTCCTGATCGCGCTTCAAGCACAGACAACCGCCTACGCCTGAGGTGCCCCTTGGAGGTTCACTTTTTGTCGATTTGCGATGACCAAGTTGAGAACCTGCACCGTGGCCTCGTTGATGTCGTCTTCGAGCTGCTGGGTCTTTCCGTTGAGGACGGCGTAGCCCATGAGGGCAACGAGGGCGACCATCAGGCCGAAGGCCGTGCAGTTCATGGCTTCAGAGATGCCTTCTGCGAGGATTCGAGCCTTCTGGCTCGGGTCCACGGATTCGCCACCCACGGCGCCGAACGCCTTGATGAGGCCGGTGATGGTGCCCAGCAGGCCGGACAGCATCGCGAGGTTGGCCAGAAGGGCCAGGTAGCCCGTTCGGGTGGTGATGCGGGGAAGCTCACGAAGAGCGGCCTCGTCCATCGCCGCCTGGACTTCTTCGTCCGGTCGATTCACCTTGACGAGACCCGCTTGGACGATCCGCGCCATCGGGGCGTTGGCCGCCGAGCACATCTTGATCGCCTTGGCGATGTCCCCAGCCAAGATGCACTTCTGCATCGACGCCAAGAACATGTTCTTGTTGATCGACGACTGCGAGTACAAGACGATCGCGCGCTCGACGATGATCCCGATCGCTACGATCGACCACAGCGTGATCGGGTACATGCCCCAGCCGCCATCTTGATAGCTCTTCCAAAGACCGCTCATCTGACCTTCCTCCTCGGGTGCCTCTCGGTGCACTCAATTACAGACCCGCCCTCATCATGGGCAAGCTGAACGAACTCTGATCTCGAATGTGGCGGCGCGACGACCGGCCTGCAGTCGCATGACTCACCTCGTCGTTGCCGGGGTCCCAGCTCTCATCAGGCTGTGTCGCGCAAGAATGAACAACGAGTGCAAGGTGATCCGTTCCGTAATTCTCATGGGATATTGTCTGGGCCGCGAGCAACTCGTCAAGAACAATGTCGCGCTTCGTCGGATCTTCGCGTGGGAGCAAAAACTTCCACAATCGCATACTTGCCGACCCGGGGCCGGCGAGGACACTCCATGTGCCTGACCCCCTATACACGGTGCCGTACGCGCCGTCCAAACCTTCGTGTCTGTCCGGCAACCTCGCGCTTGCCTTGTCCAATCCCACCCGTCTATAGTCCCATCCCGTCGGTGGAGGCATCTCGTTCGTCAGTCTTTCGCATTCGTCCACCCGCCCTGCGGCGAGCTGATGCTTCTCGCGCGATGACCTAGAAAGGAGCCTTGAGGAATGCGTCTTGTGCTGATGTTGGCAGCCTTGCAGGAAGCCTCGGCAGGTGGTGGCGAGATCGGGTTCATGGAGGCCTACAAGAAGGCCCCATGGTTCCTCACCATGAACATGGTCGTGTCCGTCGTCGTCGTCACCATCATCGTGGAGCGACTCCTGTACCAGCTGACCAAGTACCGGGTGAACTCCAAAGAGTTCTTCTCCCAGGTCAAAAAGCTCGTCACTGCGAACAACATCGACCGCGCCATCAAGCTCTGCGAAGCGAGCGACTACCCGATCCTCCAGCTCGTCAAGGCAGGCCTCACTCACGCCAACAAGAGCCCCGACGAAATCGACGCCGCTCTCAGCGAGCGCTACTCCGAGCTCAAGCCCGCCATCGAGCGACGCATCGGATCGCTTTGGTCTCTCGCCAACATCGCTACCCTCATCGGGTTGCTCGGCACCGTCACCGGCCTGATCGCCACCTTCGCCGCCGTCTCCGCCCAGGGACTCAGCCAGGCCGAAAAACAGCGCCTGCTCTCCCTCGGCATCGCTGAGGCCATGTGGAACACAGCCTTCGGCCTCGGTATCGCCGTGGCGTGCATGATCGCTCACCTCTTCCTCAGTCAGAGGGCCAAGAAGCTCTCCCACGAGCTCGAGTCGACCATGGAGAAGGTCTTCAACCTCCTCGCCATCACGAACAAGCCGGCAGGCTACTAGCGGTGTCACGGAGTCTGGTCGATGGCTAATTCGTCGCTCACAGCCTCGCAGCGATCGAAGGTCCGGCGCTTGTCCGTTCCCAAGGAACAGAGCCCAGAGGACGAAGGCGGTGAACTCAACATCATCCCGTTCCTCGACATCATCGTCAACATCCTCATCTTCGTGCTCGCCACCCTCGCTGTCACGTTCACCGCGACCATCGAGACCACACCGCCGTCCAGCGGTGGCAAGGGCCCCCGCATCATCTCCGAGTCCAAGTCCCTCAACCTCACCGTGCTCATCACCAACGACGGCATCTCCATCAAGGCCGCAGGCGGATCGATCGCCCCAGGTTGCGAGGGCATCGGCACAGGCATCACCATCCCCGCCATCGGAGCCGACCCGGACGGCCAGCCCGTCCTCGACTACACCGCCGTCACTCGCTGCGCCAAGCGCCTGAAGGATCAGTCTCCAGACTTCAAGGACGAGACACAGATCCGGATCACCGCCAGCAACAACATCAGCTACCGCAAGCTCATCGGCACCATTGATGCCGTGCGCGGAACCGCGGCAGACAAGACAGACCTCTTTCCGGACGTGCTCTTCGCCGTCCCTCGCTGATCGGAGCTGCCAAGGATGACACCCCCCGCAGCCGCGCAGCCTACCAAGACGAACTCCGGAACCGTCGCCCAATACAAATCCGAGCTCCGGAAAGCCATTCGGCGCAACGAGCGTGACCACGAGATCGACTTCCTCAACATCACCGCGATGTTGGACATGATGACGATCATCCTCGTGTTCTTGCTCATGAGCATGGCAAATTCCAGCGCGTCGATCCCCCAGTCCAAAGACCTCACCCTTCCCGCTTCCCTCCTCCGGACCGAACCCCACCAGGAAGGCGTCGCCGTCATCGTCACCAAGTCCCAGATCCTCGTCGGTGAGAACCCTCAGCCCGTCGTGCAACGATGGTCCCGAGAGTCCGTCGCCCAATCCGGGCTCGATGCAATCTACAAAAAGAGCGGCATCAACGATCTGCACATCGTGCCTCTCGCCGAGTCCTTGCTTCACGTGCGCGAGATCGACAAGCAGATCAGAAGGGCCAAGGGGCTCGACCCCTCCACCTCCGAAGCCATCGTCATCGTCGACGAAACGACTCCCTACCGGCTCCTCATCGAAGTGCTCTACACGCTCGGCGCCTCCAGCTTCGGCAGGTACCACCTCATGGTTCTGTCGTCGAAGAAAGCGTCCGAGGAATAGGCCGCCGCTTGCGTCCCACGCGACTCGCGTGATACGCGCGCCTCTGACCATCGCGACTCGCCTCGTCTCTTCGACGGCCCGCTCGCCAACGACTCGCCATGATCGAATTCGGTCTCATCCTCGGCGCTGGCGCGCTTGCTCTCGGGATCGCCGTCCTTCTGGGCTTCCCTCTGCTCACGCGCGCCACGCGGCTGCGTCTCATCACCTCGCCCCACGCGCCACTGGCGGCTACGACCCGAAGCTACCTGCGCATCCATGACCGCTCGCTGCTCGTCCTCACCGGTCTCGTCGCGTTTGCCGTCTTCGTGGGGTTCGGCATCGTGCGAGAGCTTCGCCCAAACGACCCCGCATCTTCTCCCGTCGCCCTCGCTGCATGGGTCATGGCCGCGCTTGTCCTCGGTGCGCTCTCCAGCACCGGCGCCATCCACTTGACCGCTCATGCCCTGACCCGCGTGGCCACTCGCTTCGGCGATGCCGCCAAAGCTGGCGCGTCGTCCGCGATCAGGGACGGCGTCCGATGGGCAGGAGCCGCAGCCCTCGCTTCGGTCGCCCTGATCATTCTCTGCATCTCCGCCCTCGCTCTTGCCCTCCACGGGGCGACAGCCGTCTCCCCAAACCCCGCTCCCTTCCGGACGGTCGCTTCCCTCCTGCCTGCCTACGCACTCGGCACGGTCGTCTCCTCCATCGTTGCGCACGCCATCGGGGGCGTCTTCGTTACCGCCTCCACAGCCCTTCCTCGCGCCCCAGGCCGCCCGTCTCTCGTGCACCTCCACCTCGACGTGCCCGTCACACGCGTCGCCGACACCCTCTCCTCCATCGCCACCGTCCTCGCCGCCACCACCGCCATCTGCTCCGGCGCGAAGAGCCTGGCTTCGTCCTTGCCCCTCGCCCCACTCGTCGCTGGGGCGCTCGGCTTGCTTGCGTCCGGTGTGGGCATCCTCGTCGTGCGAGCCGATGCGACCGAAACCGGGGCCCGCGCCCTCGACCGAGGTCTGTGGGTTACGTTGGCCCTGAGTGCGGCCATCTTTGCAGGCCTTTCTCACTGGCTGTTCGGTCACGATGGGTGGCGCTTGGCGACGGCATCCGCGATCGGTCTGCTGGGCGCGATCGCCATGCTATGGACGGACCGGTGGTCTACGCACGGGCATCGTCGCTCGGAACAGACGACGCTGGAGCGATGGGGTGGAAACCTCGAACGCGCCGCGCTGCTCGGTGTCGTCGTGGCTGGCGTTGCTGCTGGCGGTCATCTTTTGGGGCGAAGCATGGGAACCGAAGAACGGGCCGGGGTGGGGATGGCCTTCGCTGTGCTCGGGTTGCTCGCGCCTGCCCCGTTCCTGCTCGCGGTCGCGGCCTTCGAAGCCATGGCACGATGTCACTTGATGAGCGTCGGCGACGCCGCGGGAGCGTGCGAGCAACAACTGGCCTCGTCGCTGGACGCGGGGCGCGGACTGCGAACGCATGCTTCCGCCTGCGCTACCGTCGCTGGCTGGGTGGCATGCGCGGCCTTCGCTCATCGCACGTTGACTGACGCTCCCGCGTGGGATCCCCGTGCCGTCCTGACGGTGCTGTGCGCGTCGCTCGTCGGCGCTGTGCTCGTGACATGGCAAATCGGCGCAAGCTTGCGTGCTCTCGCGGCTACGCTGGGTGTGCTGCTGCGTCTGTCTTCGGAGACCCCAACCGCGCAGCCATTCGTCCTCGCGCCCCACGTGAGCGCGTCGCTCCAGGAGTCCGCCCGTCAGGGAATTCCCTCCCTGGTGTTGTTGACGACCGT
Source organism: uncultured Polyangiaceae bacterium (assembly GCA_964488865.1). Taxonomy (GTDB): domain Bacteria; phylum Myxococcota_A; class Polyangia; order Polyangiales; family Polyangiaceae; genus MWCO01. Next base: position 39,248 of record CAZAWR010000016.1, read on the forward strand.
GCCGGCTATGCTCTGGGCCGCGCTGTTCTGGACGACACGCCCAGGCGTCGTCGCCACCGCCACCGTAGGGGTGATCCTTGGTGCGTCCCTGATGGGCCTCCTGTTGTCTCTGGGGACTTCTTTCGCCAGAAAATCGTCGCACGATTTCCACCGAACCTCCCCGGCATGCGACAAGCCAGTTGACGTAGGGGACAAATGGGCCAACAATGGCCCCGTTAGCGCTCCGGACGAGGGTGACACCCTGGGGAGGCCCCTTCAATCCCTGGTGGGGCCTTGTATCCACGCTTCCGTGAAGTTGCTCGCCACGGCGGCGTTGGCGCTCGCAGCGCTCCTCTTCTGATCAACAGCCCGTTTCCGAGCTTGACAGACGGGCTCTCCCGCACGGGAGGCGTACTTTGTCGTCTCTTTCGGATGCACTATCCACCCTTAGTGACCGTGGCCTGCGTCGCCTCCTCGGCGCACGAACATTCCTCCGGGGCCTCGACTACGCCAGGCGCAAGGTCGTCGACGGGGTCGACGTGGGGGAGGCCGTCGCGAGCGGACGCGTTCGTGGCTCGGATGCCGAACCCTACGCCGTTAACGTCGAGCTGACGGCCTCCGGAATCCAATCCAACTGCACGTGCCCAGCCTTTGCCAAGGCTGGGCAGCACTGCAAGCACGTCGCCGCGCTGCTCATCACAGTCCGAGACCAAGCACGAGGGTCAATGCCTCGAAGACCTGCTCCGTCCACCCCCCAGAATGCGCCCGCGGCGACCGTGTCGACCGAAGGCAAGAGCCGTCGACGCGACAGGCGGCGACGCCCCACAGCCATGCACGCTCTTCCTCCGCAGCTCGGATCCGTGCCGGAGCCCGATGCAGTGGCCAGCTCGACGGGCATCGGCGCGTGGCTACCTCCCGCGGGGCAGACGCTCCCGCGCGCACTCGAGTACCGGATCCACGTTCGACAAGGCGCCATCACCGTCACGGTGCTCGACACGGAGGCCCGTGTCCCGTTGCTCCCGTCCCAAGCCCTCGCGTGGCAAGCGCTGCAGCCATCGCCAGACCGCGACCCCCTGCGGTTGCTCGCCCGGTTCGAGAGCGGAAATCCCAGGCATCCTGCGGTCGACGTGCGTGGCGAGGATGTTGCCGAGCTGTTGCCCTTGCTTCGGGAACGACGCGTGTTGCTCGAGCCCGCTCTCATGCAACTGCGTTTCGTCGACGACCCCCTGGTCCCTCGGTTTGAGCTCGAGTTGGCAGGGAGTGATGCCCTCGTCGTCAAGGCAAGCTTCGAGCGGTCGAGCGATCGTCGTCGCTTCTCCTTGTCCCAAGGGGGGTGGTTCGAGGGCGCTCCGGGCTGGCAGATCGACACGTCGACGGGGACGGCGCATCCGTTGCACCGTCGCGTCTCTCCTGCAGCCCTCCGACGCCTGGTTCGGTCTCCGACTATCGCGGAACCGATCTCGAGCGTGGCGGAGCTGATCATGGCCGGGCTCCCGCGGATCGCCACGGAAGTGGGCGCGGAGTTGCCCGACCTCGATGGGGTCGCCCAGGTTCTCGACATGGAGCCTTCGTTCCGGATGAACGCACAGGGCGACCTCGTCAACGCCGAGGTGTTTCTTTTCGCGGGCTACGCCGACATAGAGAACCCGGTGCGTGCGTCGGGGCTCGGACCCCCTGTGCTGATTCAGCCGCCCAGCCCCGAATCACGAGGGCGCATCCGCTGCATTCGCGCTGACATTCCCGCCCAGCAGGACGCGGTGCAGAAGCTGCTTGACCTGGGACTGACGCCCCACGAGTCGGGTGACTACTTCGTGGCGAAGGGCGACAACGCGATCCAATTCTGGTCGGAAGGTCTTGGAGCCTTGCCCGAGACCTGGAGTTTGTACGTGCCGGACGACCTGGTCGATACCCAGGTGCGAACGGCCCACATCACGCCGTTCGGGCGCATCTCTTCCGGCGTCGATTGGCTATCCGTGAAGCTTGGCTTCGAAGCCGAGGGGGTAGGCGTCTCACGCGAGGAGATCGGTCGCTGTCTTGCCTCCGGCCAGAAGTACGTGAAGATGGAAGACGGCTCCTACGCGTCCATCAACCGTCAGCAAATCCAGGCCGTCCTCGACCGGGAGATCGAACTCATGACCGCGGCGAAGGGAGGGAAGCTCCCCTTGGCGCAGGCCGGACGTGTCAAGGAACTCGAAGATCTCCTCATCTCCGTCGGCAAGTGCTCCTCCACGCCCGCCGCGAAGAAGATGTTCGAGCGCCTCGCGAGCATCGATTCGATCGCCGTCGTGCGCAAGCCACGCAACCTCAAAGCGAAGCTGCGTCCCTACCAGGAGCAAGGGATCTCCTGGCTCAAGTTCATTCACGACATCGCTTCGGGCGGCGTGCTTGCCGACGACATGGGCCTGGGCAAGACGCTGCAAGCGATCGCCCTGTTCTTGTTGGTCAAGGCCGAGCAGGAGAAGATCTCGTGTCTGGTCGTTGCCCCAACGAGCGTCGTGGGCAACTGGGAGCGGGAGATCAACCGATTCGCGCCATCGCTCAAGGTCATGGTGTGGCACGGCGCTGAACGCAAGCAGCAGGAGGACGAGCTGAAGACCGCGGAGGTCGTGATCACCAGCTACGCTCTGCTGCGGCGCGATGCGGAGCTGCTGCAGTCCCTGGACTTCACCTACTGCGTGCTCGACGAGGCCCAGCACATCAAGAACCCGGCGAGCGCCACGGCGCAGGCGGCCAAGCGCATCAAGGCGGACCGACGTCTGGCGTTGACCGGCACTCCGATCGAGAACCGCTTGTCGGAGATCTGGTCCATCTTCGATTACGTCAGCCCCGGCTTGCTCGGGCCGCTGAACAAGTTCGAGGAGAAGTTCAGCCGTCCAATCGACCAGGGGGATTCGAAGTCCGCCATTCGGCTCCGGGCGATCATCCACCCGTTCATCCTGCGTCGAACGAAGCTCGAGGTGGCGCAAGACCTGCCGGAGAAGATCGAGACCGACCGGATCTGCGAGCTCGCTGGGGATCAGCGGGTCATCTACGCACAGGTCGCGCGCGAGGTGCGTGCGCAGGTCATGGGCGAGGTGGAGCGTCAGGGGCTTGCCAAGAGCCAGATCCACATCCTGGCCGGGTTGACGCGCCTGCGGCAGGCGGCGTGCGACCCTCGGCTGCTCGGGTTGCCGCGCCAGTTCACGGACGAGGACTCTGGAAAGCTCATGGCGCTGCGCGAGCTGGTCGATGAATGCGTGGCCGGCGGCCACAAGGTCCTCGTGTTCTCGCAGTTCGTGACGATGCTGCACCTCATCCGCAAGGTCCTGGACGGTGATTCCGTCAAGTACGAGTACCTGGACGGGTCGACCAAGGATCGCACCGCGGCCGTTGATCGCTTCCAGATGGACCCGACGGTCACGGTATTCCTCATCAGCCTGAAGGCGGGAGGGACGGGGCTGAACCTGACGGCGGCGGACACGGTGATCCACTTCGACCCCTGGTGGAACCCAGCGGTCGAGGATCAGGCTACCGACCGGGCGCATCGAATCGGTCAGACGCGGGTGGTGACGACCTACCGGCTGATGGCGGAGGGGACGATCGAAGAGAAGATCCTCCAACTCAAGGCCAAGAAGCGGGAGTTGGTGTCCGCGGTCCTCAGCGAGGACGAGGGAGGGGCGAAGAAGCTCACCCGAACGGATATCGAAGAGCTCTTTGCGGTTGATGGCTGACCGGCCCCCCGTCCTCCCTTGCCCCGCAGCCTTCAAAAAAAATAAAAAGTAGAGAGTTCAGCTTTTTGCTTGCCGTGCGGTGGGGTCTGTGCATGCGCAAAGCCTCGCCTCGCGGCTCATCCACGGCGGGGACGAGGCCTCGTGCGAGGACGTCGACCGCTTGACTAGGTGTGCGTGAAGGGAGAGGAGAGGGAGGGATCAGAACAGGCAGGTGCCGAAGGCCCAGACGCCGTCGCACTCTGCGCTGAGGTCGGATTGCGTCCCGGTATAGGCCATGGAGCCGCCTGTGCCGCCGCCTGTTCCGCCGCCTGCACCGCCGCCGCCTGTGCCGCCGCCGGTTCCGCCGCCGCCTGTGCCGCCTCCGGTGCCCGCGTAGCCGCCGGTGCCCGCGTAGCCGCCCGTGCCTGCGTAGCCGCCCGTGCCTGCCGTGCCGCCCGTGCCTGCCGTGCCGCCCGTGCCTGCCGTGCCGCCCGTACCTGCCGTGCCGCCCGAACCGCCCGAACCGCCGCTGTCTGCGTCCGTCCCAGCGTCGGAGCCCCCCGTACCCGGATTCGTATCAAGGTCTGCTTCGGGAGAGGCGCAGGCCAGCGGAAATACCGAACCCGCAACCACCACACCGCACGCGATCAAAAGCAATTGCTTGAACCCTGGGGAGCGTTTCATCGGGGCACTTCTCCTAAGGCGGCACCTGGCCGGACGAACCATCCGAACCAACTCTTCACGCAACCTACCACACGCCACGACCTGTGCAAATAGACCGATCAAGGTCCTTTCAAGCTGATCTCTGTACTTTGCGAGCTTGGTTGAAACTCCCAACCCCGGGGCCGCCCGTCACGGAAACATCCAGTCACTTCGGCGTGCACTCGATCCCAGGATAAATGTCGATGAGGAGGTTCATGAGGGTGCACGAGGGCCCGCCGTCACCCTCTTCGATGACCCCGCAAACCCCGAAAGCCGGGTCGGCGCAGCAACCCTCGAAGTCCCCCACTGGGACTATGCCGCCGATCTTGCACCTGAGGTTGCAGCACTCCTTGGACCCGCACATGTCCCCTGGAGAAGGGCACATCGTTGCCCCACCGGACCCGCCCGTGGCCCCTCCGGTGCCTCCTGTGCCTCCTGTGCCTCCGGTCCCCCCGGTAGCCCCGCCCGTGCCCCCCGTGCCTCCGGTAGCTCCTGTCCCCCCCGTTCCACCCGTCGCGCCCGTCCCCCCCGTGCCCGATGTCCCGCCGGTCCCCGCGGTCCCACTGGCTCCGGACGCGCCGCTGTCCCCGGCTGCGCCCCCTGTCCCGCTCGCTCCCGCGTCGCCGGCCGCATCGACCCCGCCGTCATTCGCCGTGCCCCCGACGCTGGAGCCTCCGGTGTTCTGCCCCGCGGTCCCGGAGGCCCCACCTGTTCCCGCGGCCCCGGCGCTCGCTCCCGCGCCCGGGGGGAGTTCCTCCGTGTCGTGGACGGTCCGTGCGCAGCAGAGCGACCCGCAACCGACAACCAACGCACAAGATAGCCACACCCCGCGCGCACGATGCCACATGCCTTCAATTGTAGGAGCCTGCTCCGACCCGCACAAGCGGCCTTTCGAAACTACCTTGGCGAGACGTCACAGAAGGCGTCGCGGGCCCTGGAGGGTGGTGCCCGAGAATCGGCGGAGCGAGACGTTCATGAGCAAACCGAGGCCAATGAGGATGGTGATGACGGACGAGCCGCCATAGGAGAACAGCGGCAAGGTGACGCCCACGACGGGGAGCAAGCCGAGGACCATGCCGAGGTTGAAAATGGCGTGCCAGTAGAGCATGGCGCCGACCCCGACGGCCACGACGGCACCGAAGCGGTCACGGGCTTGGGCGGCGATGCGGACGGACCAGAGGATGAGGAAGACGTAGAGGCTGAGCAGGGCGAGACAGCCGAGGAATCCCCAGTCTTCGGCGAAGACCGGGAAGGGGAAGTCGGTGTACTGGTCTGGGAGGAAGAGGTACTGGTTTTGGGTGCCCTTCATGTAGCCCTGACCGGTGAGGCCGCCGTTGCCGACGGCGATGCGGGCGTGGTGGGCATGCCAGCCCACGCCGCGGATGTCGGCTTCGGGGTTCATGAAAGCGGTGATTCGACCGCGCTGGTATTCCTTGAGGCCGAAGTTCCACATGAGGACAGCGACGGTCGAGACGGTCGCGAGGCTGAAGACGGCGGTCTTCCAGTGCACGCGGGTCAGTGCGACGATGGATCCGAAGATGAGTCCGAGGATGATGGACGTCCCAAGGTCGGGCTGTTGCTGGACGAGCACGACGGGCAAGAGGGTAAGGAGGGTGGGAATGACGAGGTCTCGCAGGGTGCGGGCTTCGGACTTGGGGTCGTTGTGCAGGTACTTGGCGAGCGCGATGGTGAGGGCGAGCTTCATGAACTCGCTCGGCTGGAAGCCGAAGGAGCCTATGTTGATCCATCGAGCGGAGCCGCGGATGTCCTTTCCGAGGATGAGGACGATGATGAGCAGCAGGACGCCGACGGCATAGATGACGTACCCTGCTTGCTCGAAGTAGCGGTAGTCGAGGGAGGCGACCATGATGGCGAGGATTCCGCCAGCGACGAGCCAGTAGACCTGGTTGAGGTATAGCTCGCCGCGGGAGGCGCCGTAGACGCTGGTCGCGCTGTACAGGTTGACGATGCCGATGACGGCGATGAGGGCGGCGCAGATGAACAAGGGCCAGTCGAAACGGTCCCTCGTCTGGAGGCCCTGGTTGCCTAGCTGCAGACTCATGGGGTCCCCGCGCCTGGCTTGGTGTCGGTGCTGCCCTTGGCGGCGCGTTCCGCCTTGAGCTGTTCGTACGCCCGCACGATCTGGAAGACGACGGGGGCGGCGTGCTTGCCGCCTGCGCCGCCGTGCTCGATGATGACGACGAGGGCGATCTCGGGTGCGGAGGCTGGGGCGTATCCGGAAAACCACGCGTGGTCCCGGTTGAAGAACCAGATCCTGGTGTCGTCGCCGGCCCTGACCGTTCGGTGCGAAACCTGTGCGGTGCCTGTCTTGCCGGCGACGTCGATGCCGGGGAGTCGTTCCCGGTAGGCGGTGCCGCGGTCGGTGTTGACGACGCCCCACAGCGCTTTGCGAAGAAGTTCCAGGTCTTCTGGTCGTGCGGTCACGCGACGTCGCACACGGGGCGAGAAGTCCTGGACGACCATGCCGTCCGCGGTCTCGACGGCGCGGACGATCTGGGGCTCGTAGAGGGTGCCGCCGTTGGCGAGGGCGGCGTAGGCGAGTGTCAGCTGCAGGACGGAGACGGTGGTGGCGCCTTGTCCGATGGCGGCATTGAGGGTGAAGCCTTGTCGGAACTGGCGGTAGTGCTGCGCGTACCACGCGCGTGTGGGCATGCGGCCGGCGGCCTCGGGGTTGGTGCCCAGGCCCGTCTTCTGACCGAAGCCGAAGTCCAGGCCGACCTTGGCGATGCGGTCCATGCCGATGCGCTCACCGAGTTGGTAGTAGTAGACGTTGCAGGACTCGACGATGGACTTGTGCAGTTCCACGTTGCCGTGCACGTGGGTGCACTTGAACACGCGGTTGCCGAACTGGTGGAAGCCGCGGCACCGCGTCCCCTGGCGGATGTCGAGGAGTCGTTCGTTGAGGGCTGCGAGCGCCGTGAAGGGCTTGAACGTCGAGCCTGGCGGGTAGGCGCCGCTCATGGATTTGTCGAGCATGGGTCGGAGGGGGTCGGTCAGGGCTCGCTTGTAAGCGGAGCGCAGGGCGGCCTTCCCATTGCCTCCGGACAGATCGTTCGGGTCGTAGGATGGCTTGGACACCATGCCGAGGATGCGCCCGGTTCGTACCTCGACGACGACGGCCGCGCCTGCGAGGTGGGCCCGCATGGCCGCGTGGATGGCCTGCTGGATATCCAGGTCCACGGTGAGCCGGATGTCTCGTCCGGGAACGGGGTCCCGTCGCTTAGGGTCGTCGACGAGTTGGGCGGCTTCGGCGGTGGAGTGCCTGCGCCCTCGCGCATCGACGACGACTTTCTCCCAGCCACGGCGTCCGCGCATGTAGCTTTCCCAACCACGCTCCACGCCGGCGGCGCCTCTGCGGTCGCCTTCCATGTATCCGATACTGCGAAGGCGCATGAGCAGGTCTCCGTCGACCTCGGACATGTAGCCGAGGACCTGGGCGCCCATTTCCTTGAAGGGGTAGTAGCGGACCGGTGTGGGGACGACTTCGATGCCGCGCAGGTCTCCGCTATGGGTGTCGAGGATGGCGACGGTGTCGCGCGAGACGTCCTCCTTGAGGAGGATTTGCCAATCCTTTCGGGGTCCAGCGCGGAGCTTCTCGATTCGCTGTGCGAGTTGGTCGCGCTCGGCGTCCGGGATTTGCATGAAGTCGACGAGCTTTGGCCAGACCTCGTTCATGTCGAGGCGGGAGGGGACGCAGTAGACGTTGTAGGAGGGGCGGCTGGCGGCGAGGACGCGACCGAAGCGGTCACGGATGACGCCGCGGGTGGTTGCGAGGGTGGTTTTTCGGATGACATTTTCCCGCGCGAGAGCCTTGTACTTGTCGGAGTCGAGGACCTGCAGGACGAAGAGTCGGACGGTGATGATGAGGAAGCCGAGGACGACGCCGAGGGCGAGCCAGCGTGGTCGACGGCGGAACTCGGCGATGTCCGTGCGAGAAGCGAGCAAGCTCATGTCGGTGTTCGCTCCGCGCGGGGCAGGGCGCCCGTTGCCTGATGCAGCTTGGCCGCGAGGCGGAAGACGATGGGGGAGAACAGCGCGGTTCCGATGGCGTGGGGCAGCACGAGGTCGAGCATCTCGCGTGCACCGTGGGGGGTGGCACCGAAGATGGCGAGCAAGACGAGCACCATCACGCTTTGCACGACGGAGAAGACGAAGGCGAGGGGGACCTGGGTGATGATGTGCTGCGCGGCGAGGCGAACGCCTGCGGCTCGGGCGAGCACGAAGGTGGCGACGGAGACGAAGGTGAACAGGCCGACGGGAGCGGAGGCGAGCAGGTCGAGGCCATAGCCCATGACGCAAGCAAGGGCAGCACCTCGCGACAGGGAGTACTCATGCACGCCCATGAAGACGAGCAGGGGGAGGATGAGCGATGGGGTCAAGCCGGAGAGGGGCACCCATCCCAGGAGCCAGAACAGGGAAGACTGAACGAACAGCAGACCCAGGCCAATGAGCAGGAGTGCAGTGTTGCGCATGGTCAGGGCTTGGGTGTTTCGTCGGCGCCCTTTTCGGGCTCCATCGAGGTGACGATGAGGACGTTGTCGAGGCGTGACAGGTCGACTGCAGGGGTCGCCTCGACGGTCTGGTAGATCCCGAAGTCTCGTCGGACGACTTCGGTGACGCGGGCCACGGGCAGGCCTTTGGGGAACCGCTTTCCGACGCCGCTGGTGAGCAGCAGGTCGCCGACGGCGACCTCGTCGGTGCGCTGGACGTACTCCACTCGGCAGGAGTAGCGGGAGCGGTCCCCGGTTCCGCGAACGATGCCGCGAGCGCCGGTGCGTTCCACGACGACATCGATGCCGCTGCCGGAGTCGACGGTGAGCAGGACGTCGATGGTGTCTCCGGCGACGCGGTGGACGGTTCCGACGACGCCGTCGAGGGCGAGGACGGGCATGTTGGGCCGGATGTTTCGCGCGCTTCGGTCGAGGGTGACGCGGGCAACGCGGAAGAACTCGGTGGTGTCCTTGGATACGACGTGAGCGGAGACGAGGTCGGCGGGCAGGGAGCTTCGGAGGTCGAGGAGCTTTTTGAGGCGGGCGTTCTTGATCTCGAGCTGTTCGAGGTGGCGGACGCGGGCGTTGAGTCGCGCGTTTTCGTATGCGAGTTGACGGTTGTCGGCCTTGACGTCGACGAGGTAGACGTAGTCGCCGACGATGGACGAGATGCCGCGGGCGAGCAGGGACGCGGCGTACTGAAAGGGCGTGGATACGCGGATGATGGCGCGGTCGAGCGGGTTGAGTGCGCGCGGGTCGCGCACGTTCGCGCGCAGGAAGAAGAAGGGCACCGCCAAGAGGATGACGACGATGACTGCGTCGCGATAGCGCCGAAGGGAGTTCACGATCGTGTTGCTCCGGTCGCGATCGGGCCGCGTCCGCTAGCCGATCGTGACCTCCTTGAGGAGTTCCATGTGGTCGAGGGCTTTGCCACTTCCTAGCACGACCGCGGAGATGGGGTCGTCGCAGACCATGACGGGCAGGCCGGTTTCCTCCCGAAGGAGGACATCGAGGTTCTTGAGCAAGGATCCTCCACCGGTGAGGACGATGCCCTTGTCGACGATATCGGCCGCGAGTTCGGGGGGAGTGCGTTCGAGGGCGACGAGGACAGCTTCGACGATGGCGTTGATGGGCTCGCTGAGGGCTTCCCGGATCTCGTCGGAGTGGACGACGATGGTTTTGGGGACGCCTGCGACCATGTCGCGGCCTTTGACTTCCATCGTGGCTTGCTGTTCGAGGGGATAAGCGTTGCCGATGGTCATCTTGATGCGCTCGGCGGTTTGCTCCCCGATGGCGAGGTTGTACTTGCGCTTCATGTAGGCGACGATGGACTCATCCATCTTGTCGCCGCCGACGCGAACGGACTGGGAGTAGACGATGCCAGCGAGGGAGATGACGGCGACTTCGGTGGTTCCGCCGCCGATATCGACGACCATGTTGCCGCTGGGCTCGGTGATGGGCAAGCCAGCGCCGATGGCGGCGGCCATGGGTTCTTCGATGAGGTAGACCTCGCGGGCACCGGCTCCTTCGGCGCTCTCCTTGACGGCACGCTTCTCGACCTCGGTGATCCCGAAGGGCACACAGATGATGATTCGCGGCTTGACGAGCGTGCGGCGTGTGGTGGCGCGGGCGATGAACCAGCGCAGCATGGCCTCGGTGATCTCGAAGTCGGCGATGACCCCATCGCGCAGGGGGCGGATCGCCTGGATGTTCCCGGGGGTGCGGCCGAGCATCTCCTTGGCCTCGCGTCCGACGGCCAGCACCTTCTTGGCACCGCGGCTGTCTTGCTGGACGGCGACCACGGAGGGCTCGCAGGAGACGATCCCCTTGCCCCGCACGTAGATCAGCGTCGTTGCCGTGCCGAGGTCGATGGCAAGGTCGTTGGAGAAGAGGCCGTAGAGCCAATCGAAGATCATCTCGTAGCCTCTGCGGTCCGGCGATGGCTCATGGCATGCAATCGTTTGAACAGAATCGGGCGGACGAGGTTGACGAATCCATCATCCGAAGGTCCAGAAGCAAGGGAAGTGGTGGGCAAGCTCCGCTCGAGCAGGGTATCGAGACGCTTGCAGGTCTGGGCGGGTCTCGTAACACGCGACCCTGGGCAAGGCAAATCGGGCCATCGGGAGGCTGCTCGTGCGTTCAGACAAGGGGTGCCGGGGCCCGACTGCGAGAGACGAACGACGACGTTCCCCACCACGGGTGGGGAGCGGAAGCTCAATTCAGTCTGTGATCGGAGCCACAACACGCAGGGCGCGCGTTATATGCCCGTGCCGTCGCAAGTCAAGGTGGAGCATGCCCACGTTGTGCGGCGAAAGGTTACTCGTCTTCGAAGTCGTCGGAGAACCCGCCCCGCCGTCGTCCCGAACGCCGCTTCTCTTTTGTCTTGGGTCGTCCCGGGCCCTTGGCCTTTTCGGCTTCCAGCTTGGGTCGCTTGCGATCCTCGTGGGTTCGGCGTGGGGCGTCCTGCGGGGGTGGAGGCGGCATGAACTCGAAGTCGCCGGAGTCGGGTCCGCCTCCTGGCCGCGGGCCCCCCATGGGACGAGGCCCATCGAAACGCTCCGGCCGCGCAGGCCGGTCTCCTTTGGGATGCGCGATGTTGATGATGAGCCGCCGGCCGTTCATCTCCGCGGTCTGCAGCTTCGTCAGCGCATCGACGGCGGCTTCTCCGCTCTCCATGTTCACGAAGCCGAAGCCGCGCCGGCGTCCGTCTGCCCCGACGGGCAAGTTGATTCGGGCGACGCCTTCGACGCCCAGCGTCTTGAACAACGCGTCGAGCTTTTCTTCGGTGCAGTCGTAGGGGAGGTTTCCGACGTACAGGGTGCGGTCTTGGCTGATCGGGGGTTGGGTGAGGCGAGGTCCTTCTGATCGCTTGGGGGCTTCGGCTTGGAAGGGGCGCACAGAGATCGAGCGTCCTGCCTGCACGGACCCATCGAGCGCATCTCGCGCTGCTTCTGCTTGCTCCGATCCGGACATGGTCACGAAGCCGAATCCACGTGGCTTCCCCGTGGCCCGGTCTCGAGGAATGCTCACATCCATGACCGTTCCCCCGGTCGCTTCGAAGAGCTGACGGAGAACGTCCTCGGTGATGGTATCGGGCAAGCCCGCGACGAACAGCTTGCGAGCATCCTCGGTCGACATGCAGATGTGCCTCTCCTTTCGGTTGCCGGCGCGCCGGCGCCGACGCACGGTCCTCTCGTGGACCTCCCCCAGGATACACCGCCACGATTCGGCGGGGAAACCGCTAGATGAAGGGGCGGGTTGGACGGACCTTCCCGACCCCCCCCCGGATCGGGGAAAGTCCGCGAATCGACGTGGTTCTGCGCTCTCCGGGCCGTGCCGGACTGAACGGAAGATCCTCCCGGGGGGAGAATCCCCTGCCGCTCGGACGGCGTCCGCGATAGGCTCGGTGTCCTGATGACGGACCCTCGTGTCAGGCTCGTGTTCAACCCGCGCGCAGGCGGGGGAGCCGCAACGCGCCGGCTGCCCGACCTAGTCGACGCGATGCATCGAGCTGACCTCTCCTTCGAGATCGCCCGAACCGCGGGGCCCGGCGACGCGACACGCATTGCCCGCCGCTCCTTCGACGACGGGGTCGACCTGCTCGCGGTCGTGGGCGGCGACGGCACGCTCAACGAGGTGGTTCAGGCGTACGTGGACGAACACGGCGACGCGCGCGAAGGGCCCGACCTCGCGATCCTCCCCATGGGAACCGGCGGAGATTTCAAGCGCACCCTCGGACTGTCCGGTGACCTGATCGAAGCCGTCTCCAAGCTGCGTGCTGGAAACCAACGCAGCATCGACGTCGTTGCCTTGCGGCTCACGGACTTCGACGGGCGAGAGGTCACCAAGGCCTTCATCAACATCACCTCCTTCGGGATCGGTGGCGTCACCGACAAGCTCGTCAACGAAACGCCGAAGTGGCTCGGCGGCAAGACGTCGTTCTTCCTTGGGAGCGTCCGGGCCATGCTGCAGTACCGAAACGAACAGGTCCGCGTGGTGGTCGATGGAACCACCTTCGTCGACGGCCCGGTGTTCAACGTGGCGCTGGCCAACGGGCGGTACTTTGGCGGGGGCATGATGGTTGCCCCGAAGGCGGACCCCTCGGACGGCTTGCTCGACGTGGTGAGCCTGGGCGACATGAGCCGTGTGGAAGCTCTATCCCTATCTGGCAAGATTTACGAGGGGACACACCTCGCACATCCCAAGGTGGCCAGCATGCGCGGGGTGCTGGTGGAGGCGACTCCCGCGCGCAAGAGCCAGCGGGTGCTGCTCGACATGGACGGGGAGACGCCTGGAATGCTTCCGATCACGGCACGGGTGCTGCCGGGGGCGGTGCAGGTTCGCACGTGAGACCCCGGGTGCTGGCGTTCGTGGTGGCCGTGGCCTCGCTGCACATCGTGGGGTGCTCAGGTTGTCGAAAAGGAAAATCCGTATCGGGACAGCCAGTGCCCGCATCCGCTTCGGCCGTCCCCACGCAGGGCCCTGCCACCGTCGTTGCCCAAGAGCCCGATGAAGACGCCCTTCACGGGCTCTGGTCCCAACGTCCCTTCCTTGCGCGTTCCGCGCTCATCTCCCTTCATCCGCACTGGTTGACCGTGACCCTGCTCGATCGCGAGGCTCGCTGCGACAGCGCGAGGCTTGTGGAGAGCGACCTCGGCATTCAGATGACCCTCCCTTCCGGCCCCAGGAACGACTTCTTCGCGGGGCAGGACATCCCCCTCGAAGTTCGGCTGCACGGTGCCGGGGGCGTCAGCCGCATTCCCCCGGGTCACGTCACTGTTCGCATCCAGCCCTTCCGGCCCGAGCACGACGACACCGTCCGCGGGTTCCTCAGCTTCCGCTTTCGTACCGCTACTGACCCCGACGCCCCGTCCTACGCCTCTGAAGGGGTGTTCACCGCGCGCGTGTGCAACAACCGCACTACGGTTCCTTCGGTTCGTGCCCTTCCCATGGGGGAGTCGCCCGTGTCAGGCACGGTAGCAGGGCGCGCCGTGAGGCTGACGTCGATGCTCGCGTACGTGCGTGACGACGGGTACGGGTCGCCGATCGTGATGCTCAAGGGGTTCGAGGGGGACGTGGTTTGCCACACCACGCGCAGCGCGACGCCGTACCTGTTTGGTGCGGAGGTTGGGGCGGGGAGGGCTGGCAAGTACTTCCAAGGGGCGGCCTTGCCTGCGGAGTGGCAGATGCAGATGCGAATGTTTCAGTTCTCGGAGCGAAGCGTCCAAGCTGCGCACGGCGCCGGTTGGGTTCAGATCGACTCGGTCGACCTGAAGGAAGGCGGCGTGGTGAGGGGACGGCTCGGGGCAGACAATCCGAACGACGACGCGGAGTGGCGGTTCACGCTGTCGGGGCAGTTCGAGGCCAAGATGTGTGGCGTGGAACGACGCGCCTGGTGAGCGGTTCGGGGGCACCTACTCGTGGATGTACACGACGGTGCCTTCTTCCGCCTTGGCGGGATACACGCCGTGCCAGCCTCTGGGCAGGTTGGGATGGGTCCAGAAGAAGATGCGGTGCGCGTCGATGGGGGTGATGTTGACGCAACCGTGAGAGCGAGCGGTGCCGAAGACGTCGTGCCAGTAGGTAGCGTGCAGGGCGTAGTTCCCTTTGAAGTACTGCACCCAAGGCACGTGCTGGAGGAGGAACGTGCCCTGGCCGCGTCGCTTGGTCTTGCCGTATTCGGGGTCACCGGTGTCGCGCGTGAGGCCCTCGTTGGAATCCATGTGCGTGGTGACGTGCTTGCTCTCGATCCGGAACGTGCCGAGCACGGTGGACTTGGTGGTCTTGGGGTCGCCGAGCATGTCCTGGCCGGTGGACACGAGGGTGGCGTAGACGGGGGTGGTCCCCTCCCACAAGGTCAGGACTTGCTGCCGGATCGAGATGTCGATCCACTTCTCACCGTCCTTGGCGGCCTTCGGCATCTCCGTGGGGGCGGCGGCGATCGCGATGTCCCGTGAGCGAACCCACTTGCCCGAGTCGGTCTCGTAGTAGAGACGCTTGTCCAGGAACTGCTTCTTACCGGTGAGCCGAACGATCTCACGGTGCTCGGCGCGCTGCTTGTACGCGCGCACGTTCGTGCCGTCGATGCGGTAGCGCTTGGCGTCACGGCTCTTGACCCAGGCGAAGGGCAGGGGCCGTTCCGCGTTGACCACGACCCCGTGGAAGGTGGGGCCTGCGTCGGGCTTGACCTTCGTGGTAGGGGCGAGGCGCAGGTCCTCGGTGATGGCGAAACGACGGTGCAAGGATTCGGGTCCCGTGGGAAACGACCCGACGAAGGTGAGCCCGGAGAAACGTCGGGCGCGGTCGGCGAACACCGCGTACTCGGGGACCTGGAACTTGGCGACGTTGGGGATCTTGCGTCCCCCTTGGAGCCACCACGGGATGGGGTCGTCGCTGGCCTTGCCGCCGAAGCGCTCGCCGTCGCCCAGCTCGGTGCTGAGCTTGGCGACGCGTTTGGTGTCGTCGGGCACGCCCATGGAATCGATGAAGACGTCGTTGGAGCCGAGGGGGAGGGCGGCGTTGATCTTCTTGCCTTCGCTTTCCCACCACTCGAGGTGTTCTTTGAGTTGGAACTCCGACTCGAACTGTTCTTTCTCGGTGGGGACGCGGAGGTACAGGGGCAGGACGGCGCGCACGAAGCCGTAGGCGTAGGGCATGGGCTTCTCGAGCTCAGGGCGTCGGTTGGCTGCGCGCAAGATGGGGTGGTCGCGGTCGAGGGTGCCGTCGGCATCGAGGCAGGCGTAGCCTTGGGGCTCGAGCTTGTACCATCCGCCCTTGCAGCCGGTGCCGGCGACAGGGTCGGGGGAGCGCTCGACGATGGCGCCGAGGCGAAGGTAGCCGAGCTTGCCGGCGCTCTTCATGTCGGGCCGGTTGCGCACCATGACGTAGAGCCCCTTGGCCCCGAGGATGGGGACATCCTGTGCGGTCTGTTCGAGGTCGACCCCCTCTGGGTGTGCGGACTGGGCGGGCTCCGGCGCTATCGCGGGTGCGGAGGCGCTAGCAGCCGAGCTGGAACCCTTGTTCGCATTTTTGCATCCCAAGGCGGACCATGCGGCGGCTGCTAGCAGGATCAGGACGCTGCCATGCATCGGTCGCATGGGCGGTGCTATGCCAAACCTCGGCGTGGTTTGCAAAGGATGCGGGCCAAAAAGGCCTCGATTCTGCGATGGGGAAGGCGGTGCCGTCCTCGAGCGTTGCCGTCTGTCTGGGCCTCGAGGGGCTTGCCTCGCCACTGTCTCTCCGAGGTTTGCCGCCATGAACTCAGAGGTCCCACGTGGGAACGTCCAGATCCCGGCCACGGCGAGCGCGTGAACGCGCGGCTGCGGCGCGTTGTGAAGCCCTGGTCACGCGTCAGGCGTCAAGTCCCAGGTTAACGAGTGTGTGCCTGTGTAATTCTCTGTGGTACAGGGATTGCTGTCGACGATGGCGGTGCCAGGTCCCTGGCAGCGTTTCCTTACTGCTCGTTTCTTGAAAGGAAGAGTGTTCGATGCGTGTCCAGTCCCTTCTCATTTCCTCCGCTGCTTGCTTCGCCTGCCTGACTGCTGCCGCTTCCGCGGCTGCGGAGCCGGAGAGTCACGACGGCTTTTTCCTGCGAATGGAACTCGGGGCGGGCTACCTCATGATGCCAGGCACCTTGGAGGGAGGTTCGTCGAGCACCGACGTGGACATCAGCGGCATGGGCGCTGTCGCTGGGTTACTTCTCGGCGGCACACCTGCAGACGGGCTCGTGATCGGCGGTGGGTCTCTCGCGAGTGTCGTGTCCAAGCCCAAGATCAAGGTGGGGGATTTCGAGGCTGATGCGGACGACGACTTGTCCCTCAGCCTTCTCGGCCCCTTCGTGCAGTACTACCCGGACCCCAGCGCTGGATTGCACTTCGAGCTCCTGCTCGGGTACGCATCTGCTTCAGGGACTGACGACGACGCGGACGAGGCCGCTACGGGCTTCGGGTTGTCGGCGGGCGTGGGGCACGAATGGTTTGTGAGCGAGGAGTGGAGCCTCGGCGTGGCCGGGCGGTTTACCTACGCGAACGTGAAGTACGAGAGCGACGTGGCGAACACGACCTTCACGCAGAAGTACACCCCCATGGTGCCGGGCATCCTGTTCACGGCGACGTACCACTGATCACCCAGCCGGGTCCCCGTCCGGCGTCGTTTCCGTAAGCTTCTCTTCGACGCCCTTCGCGCCTTTGGGAAGCTCCGGCAACGCAGCCGCGTCGTATTCGGGCGAGACCCAGAAGATCTCCGGGGTAGGCCGGTACTCGGAGTAATACGTCCGCTTGTCCAGGCGCGTGCCGTAGTCGAACTCCACCATCGACACCACCGAGTAGCCTTGGATCCCCTTCTGCTTTCGACGCGCCGTGCCCGGAGCCAGCGAGGGATCGGAGACGATGCGTCGAACGAAGGGCATCGTTCGCGAGACTCCGTATTTGTAGCTCACGGTGGCGACAGGCTCGCCGCCGAGGATCTCGGCGCGCAGCCTACCCTTCTCGGGGAAGTGGAGGTGGAGGATGACGGAATAGGGGAGCGTGTTGACGAAGCGCAGGTCCTTGGACGGATAGGCCACGGTGGCGTCGAGACCCATGCGCGTGTAGCTCGACGGGCGACCGTGGGCCCAACGTTCCGTGATCTGCATCGCTCCGAAGAGGGCGGACGCGTAGAGCGTGCTGGCGACCTGGCAGATACCGCCTCCCACGCCGGGGCGCATCTCGTCGCCGACGATAACCGGGGCCCACACGTATCCCTTCTCGAGGGTGCGACGGCCCACGACCGTGTTGAACGAGAAGGACTGCCCAGACTTGAGGACCATGCCGTCGATGGCGGCGGCAGCCAGCTCGATGTTGCGTGATCGTCCGCGTCCATCGCCCCATAGCGCGAACTTGGTCTCGAAGGTCGCTACCACCTTGGTGACGTCGACGGCGGTCAGGTCGTCTTCCGTCACGTCGGCGCGGACGTCCTTGGTGCGCACGAGGAAGGAGCGCTCACCTGTGAGGACCCCATGCATGATGGACACGACCGTGGCTTGCACGTCGAGCTCAGCGCCGGGAATGTCGGGCACGCGAGCGTGGGCGGTGAGGTTGAGGTGGGCGTTGACGGGGTCTCGTCGCACGTGCTCGGCGATCTCGCGCATGCCCACTTCCGCGCGACGCAAGTCCACGGTGTACACGAGGGGCGTGTCGAGATAGCCGGTGCGAGCGAGGAGCAGGGAGCGAGCGCGCTCTGGGAGGTTGGACTCGCGACCAGGGCGAAGGGCCAGGTCCATGGTGGCGGCGACGTCCAATTCGACGCCGAGCTCGCCGAGCGTGGTGGGGTACGCGTCGAGGCCGTCGAGCAGGGTGACGGGTTCGCCGGACAGGCGGCGACGGCGCTCTTCGAGCCAGGTTCCGAGGGAAGGGTCGGAAGGGGGAATGTGGTTGCCGACGAACAGGCCTCGTGCGGGTTGGCCTTCGGAGGGCAGGGCCATGAAGGCGATCGCGCCGGCCGAGGCTGCGGAGACGGTGGTCGCGGACAGGCCGAACCAAAGCATGGCGCGAAGGAGCCGGGATGTTCGCGGATGGGTCACACCGTCATGGTAGCGGGTGGGGCGGGCGAGGACAAAATTGGCGACGTGTCCCGAAGCCAGCAAAGCGGCATTGCCGTTCACGAGGGACCCGTTTGACGGTGGCTCGTCGGAGTGTCACAGTGACACTATGCCGTCGCGCGTTACGATCAAGCAGTTGCACGCTACCACAGGGGACTACGTTCGCCGCGCGGCCCGATCGCGGTCTCCCATCATCGTCACGGATCGTGGCGAGGCCATTGCGGTCCTGGCCCATCCGGCCCTGCTCCGGTCCCGACGTCGCAAGCGCACGCTGCTGCCAGAGTTCGCGGCGCTGATGGCGGGCGTGCCCGGACACGACCTGAGCGAGGACCTCGACGCGGTGCGCGGCGACCGATGATCTTCTGCGACACGTCCACCATGGCGAAGCTCTACGTCCCGGAGAGCGAATCGGCTGCAGTGAGCAGGCTGCTCGAGGCGGAGGACGCGGTCTACGTCTCTGAGCTTGCCCGCCCGGAGTTGCTCGGCGTATTCCACCGGAGGCTGCGGGAGCGCAAGTGGACTCGGGCCGAATTCGACGTGGCAACGAGACAGTTCTTGCGCGATGACATCTCCGCGTTTTGGACCTGGCTCCCTCTGGACAGGACCATCACGGATGCCGCTGCCAGGACCTTCACGACGCTGCCGGATTCCGTGTTTCTTCGCACGGCCGACTGCCTCCACCTCGTCACGGCGGTGCATCACGGCTTTGCCGAAGTCTACACCCATGACGCGCACCAGATCGCGTCCGCGCCCGCGCTCGGGCTCAAGGCCATCGCTGTGCGGCCGTAGGCAGCGCTTCTCGTACTTGCCGGTCTTGCCACGGTCGGCGCTCGCCGTCGGAATCGTAGCTAACCTGGTTCATGACATCGCCTCATTCCGCGGCCGTGGCGTCAGTCATTTTTCCGTCGGACTGTCAGGTCGGGCGGGGTTCGTCGTTCTGCCTGAGAGCCAAGGAGACCCACGATGAACCGAGCTACGATCCGAACGTTTCGCCACGCTGCCGTCTTGATCACGACGGTGGTACTCCCCGCATGCGGCGGCGCCATGAAGGCGTACCCATCGGCCCCCGGGAGCCCTCCCATGGCTGAGCCTGCGTCCTACGCACTCAGCGCCTCGGGGGCGGAAATGGCGGCGGAGGAAACAGGGGTCCAGGCTGAATTCAACACGGAGCAGTACGCCGAGGTTTCCGACAACCCGTTCCTCGATTCCTCCAGCAACCCCTTGTCCACCTTCTCGATCGACGTCGACACGGCCTCCTACAGCAACGTGCGACGGTTCCTGACGGATGGGTCGCTGCCGCCTCGCGGCGCCGTGCGCATCGAGGAACTCGTGAACTACTTCAGCTACGACTACGAACAGCCGGTGGGTGACGTGCCCTTCTCAGTCTCGACCGAGGTTGCGGCGTGTCCTTGGAAGCCGGGGCACCAACTGATGAGGATAGGCTTGCAGGGGAAAGCACTGCCGCCGGGGGCGATGCCGCCTCGCAACCTCGTGTTCCTCTTCGACGTGTCGGGCTCGATGAACGAGCCGCGCAAGCTACCGCTCCTCAAGGGCGCGTTCCGGATGCTCGTGGACCAGCTCGGGGCTCAGGATACGGTGGCCGTCGTGGTGTACGCAGGGGCCAGTGGCATGGTGCTTCCCCCGACGTCGGGCGCGAACAAGGCGCGGATTCTCGAGGCGTTGCAGTCCCTGGAAGCGGGTGGATCGACCAACGGTGGGGAAGGCATCGCGCTGGCGTATCGCACGGCTCGCGCGCAGTTCCGCAAGGGCGGGGTCAATCGCGTGATCCTTGCGACCGATGGCGACTTCAACGTGGGCGTGACCAGTCACGACGACCTGGTTCAGCTCATCGAACGCGAGCGTCAGAGCGGCGTGTTCCTCAGCGTGCTGGGGTTCGGGACGGGGAACGTGAAGGACAGCACGATGGAGATGCTGGCCGACAAGGGCAACGGGAACTACGCGTACATCGATACGCTGGCTGAGGCGCGCAAGGTTCTCGTGGAGCAAGCGGGTGCCACGCTCGTGACCATCGCCAAGGACGTGAAGATTCAGGTCGAGTTCAACCCGCGGTTCGTGCAGTCGTATCGTCTCATTGGCTACGAGAATCGGATGCTCCGGGCCGAGGATTTCCACGACGATCGCAAGGACGCGGGGGAGATCGGTGCGGGTCACTCGGTCACGGCTCTCTATGAGCTGGTTCCCCACGGCGTGTCGTCGCCGGCCGGGAACGTCGACCCGCTCCGGTACCAGGGCACGGCGCCGAGCGCCCCGGCGTCGACCGACGAGCTTCTCACCATCAAGCTTCGCTACAAGGCGCCGGACGCGCAGGACAGCCAGCTGTTGTCGTCGGTGGTTCGAACGAACGACGTGAAGCCGGAGCCCACGGGGGAGTTTGCGTTCGCTTCCTCGGTGGCGGCATTCGGCATGATCCTTCGCCGGTCCGAGCACAAAGGTGATGCGAGCTACGCGCTCGTTCGCCAGTTGGCGGCGAGGGGCGTGGGGCAGGACGGGCAGGGGTATCGCCGTGAGTTCCTGGGGCTGGTGGACAAGGCGGCGGGGCTCGATGGGGGCGGTTCGGTGGAGGTCGCGCGGTAGCCTGCTCGAGGCTGGTCCCTGCTTGCGTCCTTCCAGCAGCCTCCTCACCGTCGCTTGCGCGGGCGTCACCACCGTCGGCAGGAGGCAGACCTCGTCTCCGCCCGGCTCCGTGTAGCACGTGCACTTCGTCCCCGCGTTCGCCGGTACGTAGAAGCTCGGTGGAGGATTCACCGAGCTGAAGCCCGTGGGCGCACCTCCCAGGCCAACGCTGCGCTTGTAGGTCACCCCGCGTCCGTTTCGATTCTCCCAAAGCAAACCGTATCCTGCACGGTCCACGATCGGAGGGGACCGCAAGCGGAAGCGATGCGACCATGACGTTGGTTACCTCCAGGGTCTTCACGTCAATGCGAACGATCGTCGTCGCCTTCGGCCAAGCCTCTCGCGTGCCGACGACGAGGAGCTCTCCATCTCGATCGGCGACGAGCCACTGGCGCTGCAGGACGTTCATCTGGGAGCCCAGGGTACGGATGAAGAAGCGGTCCATGGGGAGGGAAAGCGGTGTCCCAGGGATGCCCTCCCCGATATGCCGTCGCATCGGACATGATGGCGAACGACCTGGCACTCTCCCCGAGCACACCCGGTCCTCGGTCAGAATGGGTCCGATACCTGGGCGAGATGCCAGAGCTCCATGAACTTCTCGCGCACCCATGGGTCCAGGTCGTCCACCAAGCTAGCGGGGAGGTTGGCGCTTCGGATCAACTCTTGAACATCCACGAGATCTTTGCCGCGGTGTGGGGCCACCATGCCGGAGGCGAGCTTGAGCTCGATGTACTTGGGCATGGGCAGCAGCGCGAAGCGCTCGCCTCGAAGTGCCGTCGTCGCCGGGTCGGGAAACGCGATGGGTTTCGGCTTGTCGTCGCCCGGAAACCGGCCGGTGCTCAGCACGTCGATGTTCACCCCAAGCTCCGTGTCGAGCAGCTTGCCCGTGCCGACCACCCGCTCCGCGTAGCCCTTCCCCAGATGCCTTGCCTTGAAGATCTGCAGGTGCTCGTCACGCATCACCAGGTCCACGTCGACGGTGACACGATGATGTCCGTACTCGTTGAGCGCAAACGCCCCGATGATGGCGTAGGGCAGCCCCTCGGATTCGAGAATGGCCGTCAAGCGGAAGAGTGCGGACTGGGCTTCGGCGATTCCCATGAAGAATCTCTCACAGTAGGCGACACCTTGCTCGAACCGTTCCTCGGCCTCTGGCGTCAGCCTTCCGGCTCCCCACGCTGGGGCGTCCAGAGGCTGCGAGGAGATCGTCATGATTCGCACCCTACCACGATGCGGGGAGATCCGCCGGGCGGTTGCGTTGTTGGATGAGGGAGCAGTCAATCCAGAGACATGGGTGGATGCGGTGTATCCGCTTGCGCAGGCGGTGAAGGCCATCGAGCACGCAGGGCGTCGCGGGGCTCGCAAGGTACTCGTGACGAACGTGTAGCTCTCAGGTGCCGCGGTAGATCATCCTCGATGAGCACGCGCAACGTGCTGCCGACGAGTTTCTCGCGGTGTTCGCCCCATGCGCGGCTACGAAATCCTCCGGAACGTGGGAATCGCTTCAAAGCCGTCCTCGAAACTGGCGACCTCACCACACTCTCCTTCCTCAACGTTCGCCAGCTCTCCGGCGCCGTCAACGCGAAACCAGCTTGTCTGCCGCTTCCGTGAGCACGCGTGCACGCGTCTCGATCAACGCCAGATAGGCTCGTTGCATGTCCTCCGGAAGCCCGGACCGCGAGATGAGCTGCTCGGCGCGAGGCCCCGCCGACACGACTTCCGCGACGACACGCCGTGCGGCCTTGGGCGGCAACGCGCAGTACCTCGCGAGAGCGACCCACGAACGGGCGGTGAGCTGGTCACGCTTGCCCCCTACCGGCAGCGCCAGCGGGTCGTCTCCGATATACAGTCGCGTGCACACCAGGTCGTAGGCGGGGCTCAGCTTGAAGCGGCCCTCGTCGTCGGCAACCAGCGAGAAGTTCTTCAAGTGCATGTCCCCGTTTCCGGTCCACCACACGACCACTGCCAGCCGGAACCACCGCAGAAGCTCGATGGGCGCCTCGGTGGAGTACTTGCGTAGGAGCCGAACACAGAGCTCGGCAGAACCCTCGTACTTCTCCTTGGGCGCCTTGAGACCAAGCTGGCAGAAGTCCTCCTGCCTGCGCTTCCGACCTTGCCGCGTTCGATCGAACCGAGCGGTGACGTACCCACGGGAACCGTCCACCAGCGTCACCAACCCGCATGCCGCTACCTCCACGCCCGCAGCTTCGGCGACGCGCATCGTCAGAAGCTCGTTCTCGGGCATGTTGGGAAAGTGCTCGGACGAAGGCTTCAGGATGTACATCCCCGCTTCGAGCGCCAACCGCAACGTCATGCGGTCCGACGTGAGCCCCAGAGACACCTTCTTCTGAATTCCCGAGATCGACGTCCGCCCCGCCATCGCCAACCCAAGGGTGTGCAGCTTGCCGCGATCCACGTCGACCGCTGGCATTCGCGTGGTTCCGAAGAGATGCTGCACGCACCGAGCGTGAGCATTCTCCTCGGCCTCGACCGGCTCGAGGCAGATCGAACACGCCCCCTTCATGCCTCGTCCTGCATCGCCATGACCTCCACGGCTCCCACGCAATCCGCGCAGGTCGCCAGCAACAGACCGAACGCGTCGTCCTTCGGAATCTTGAGCTTGGCCGTCGCCATCTCGAGCAACCACCCCTCTGGCAGAAGGTTCTCGAAGAACGGGTGCAGGCCCCGCGACTCGTAGGGTTCCGAACGAAGCGGGAGCGTCAGCGAGACAGGCACAGCATTCGGGTCCCCCAACCACGCAGCGTCGTAGCGAAAGGCCGACCCTTCCCGAGTCTCTTCGATGGTGCCGACACGTGTGCCGTCGAGCCGAACCTCACCGCGTCTCGTCATCGATCTCCTCGCGTTCCGCATCGACGATGCCGACTTGCTTGCCGAACACCGCGAGCACTGCGTTTGTTGACTCGAGGCGCACCGTGGCCTTGGCCCGCTCGAGCTCGGAGACGAACCGGGTCCCCACGCCGGCGAGCTCGGCCAACTGCCGTTGCGTCATCCGGTTCGCTTTTCGGCGCTCTCGTACGAACGCGGCGATTTGCTCATGGGGAGTCATCCACAGAGAACGCTAGGGGTGAGGCGTCCGCGCGGCAAGCAAATATTCCCGATCGGGATCATCTATGCTTCGTCGCTCCTTGGTTGCCCGGCCAATCTTCGGAGTTCGGAGCGATGTATTCCCGAACGGGAATGTCTTCGGCCGTCCGCTGTAGGGCGAGTTGCGATACTCCACTCGTTTCGA
Organism: uncultured Polyangiaceae bacterium; assembly: GCA_964488865.1. GTDB lineage: Bacteria > Myxococcota_A > Polyangia > Polyangiales > Polyangiaceae > MWCO01. Next base: position 63,590 of record CAZAWR010000016.1, read on the forward strand.
AGCAATGTTCCCGATCGGGAACGCGACAGCCGTGAGCGCGGTCAAAGGCTCCCTTCACCGATCACGGACCCTTCTCCCACCACGGAGTCGTCGAGCAGTACGCTGCCGATCAGCGCCTCGTCTCCCTCGCGACCGTGCAACACGCACCCGTGACCGACCGTGACGTTGCGCCCCACGATCACGCGCGAGACGCCGCCCGTCGTGTGAGCGCAGCTCGGGTCTTGCACGTTACCCCGATCCAAATCGACGCCGTCTGCGGCGAAGCTCAAAGTGGCTGGCAGTCCGCACTGCAGTTGGTGGTCCGGCAGGTATCCCACGCGTCGAAGTCGGTGGTGCCGTCGGGGAAGGCACTGCGACAGGTCTGGATGCAGGTGGCATCATTGCCGCACTCGGCAACGCGCAAGCACTGTGCGAGGTTCTTGCAGTCGGCGTTGTCATTGCAGGTGCTGCTCGCCGTGCAGCACGAAGCCTCGATGCAGGTGGCGCAGGAGTCCGTGCTGACGATGAACCCGCAGGCGATTCCGGCGTCGAAGTTGCAAGCTTCATCGCAATTCGTGGCCAGGCATTGGTCTGTGTCGGAGCCGGGGCTCAAGGCGCCCGTGTTGTCGAACGCACACTGCTGCCGGCAGGCGTCATCGCTACAGAGGTTGAGGCAGAGGTACCACGCCCAGAACGCTTCCGTTTCTCCAAGCGTGCTCAATTCGGAGCAGCAACTCGACTCCATACACGCATCGCAGGTTGCATTGTCGCTGCCGATGTTACCGCACGGAGACCAGTTGTAGGAGGCGCAGTCGGCAGAGCACGAAGTGGCCCTGCAGGACGTATTCACCATGCCCTCGGTGTACGCGTCCGGGTATTGCTCGAAGCAACCGAGCAGGCAGGCATTGTTGCTGCCACATCCTACCTGACAGGCCATGAGCAGGTTGGCCTCGTAGCTGCTGCCTTGCGCTATCAGCCCGTCACAGCACGGGCCCGCTGCCTCACATGCGATGCAATCGGCACCGGTTCCGTCGTTCCAGACGCCGCAAGGGGAGCCACCGCACGTGTCGTTGCACGTTGTCTCGAAGCAGGTAGCAGCCACGTTCCAACGAGCATAGCCCTCGGCATTGGCGGACACGCAGTCATATAGACACGCCGTGTTTCCGCTGGGACAAGCATTGTAGCAGCTCTGGTACCTCCAGAACCCGGGTTCGTGGAAGGCGGCGTAGAGCTCATCGCAGCAGCTCTGAACGGCGCAGCCGTTGCACGCAGCGTCGGACATCACGCTCCCGCAGGGGGCATCGAAGGACAGTTCGCACGCGGCGTCGCAGTGCTTGTTGCGGCACATGGCGGTGACGGCCCAGAGGGGCTGGCCGTCGGGGTAGCTCGTTTCGCAGTCGACGAAGCACGCCGAGTCGGTCGAGTCGCAGGCGGAGATGCACTCGACGAACTGCTTGCACTCCGGCTCGTTTTCGCAAGCTGTGAGGTCGTCGCAACAGGAGGTGTCGAGGCAATCCGCGCACGCCTGGGTGGCGAACACGGGCCCGCCGCAGCTGGGCGCGAAGCCATCGCCTCCGGTGCCGCCATCGCCTCCGATGCCGCCATCACCTCCGGCGCCGCCATCGCCTCCGGCGCCGCCGACTCCAGCAGTCCCTCCGGTGCCGCCGGAACCACCGACGCCTCCGGCGCCGCCGGAACCGGACGAGCCATCGGGGCCAGCATCGTCCTGCGGCGGCTGCGATGCCGGAGCAGTCTCATCGTCGCTGCAGCCCAGCAGGGTCACCAACGCCCAAAAGCATCCACTCACACTCAATACACGCATTGTCGTCCCCATCCGAAACCTCCTTGCCCGCGCTAACCCAGAAAACCGTTTTAAATGAACATTGTTCGAACGTTCATGTCCAGACATAAAGAGGAAAACATAGGACATTGGCGTCTGCCGAGCCACCACGTCACGAGTTTCGGCTGGGTCGCCACGCTTCGCGCAGCCCTGGGCGCGTCAAGCGGTGAGGCACACCGCCGATGCCTGAATCAGGTCATGCATTTGCGATCCCTGTCCGCACAAAGGTCGAACCCACGCGTCGAACATCCGGCTGCGAACCAGGGGAGGAATACCCTCGACGAACCTCGTCGCCGCTCCAAACCTGGGCCATCCTACATTGTGTGCAATTGTAGCTTTTACAAGTCTCGACCCGGCGGATTTCAATGCTCATGTTCCTGAAATGGGCGGCAACCGAAGCGAGGGAGTGGGACGTTGGCTTCTGCTGGGGCTTGCCGGGGTTCTGTTGACCGCCCTGGGCGGATGCCGATGCGCCTGCGGCGGGGGCACACCCGAACCGAGCGCACAACGTCCGACGCACGGTCTTAGCCACCTTATGCCCGTCCCGGTCGGGCCCAGAACCCGAGTGCTCACCTACAACGTGCTCGGGGATCCTTCCGGCGCTAGCGAGCGAGCCTCCGCGTTGATGACGGAGCTGGAAGAGGCAGATGCGGACATCCTCGCCTTTCAGGAGGCCTCATCCTGGTTTTTGGACCGTCTGCATCGACAGCCGTGGGTCAGCGCGTATGCGGGGACGGCGATCGGGGGGGAGCGCGTTTCGCCGGGTGGGCTCTACCTGCTTTCGAAGTACCCTATCGAGGGCTGCGGTGTCATAGACCTCCCCGGCGACGAAGGGCGCGCGGTGCTCTACGCGGATATTCGAGTTCACGACATCTCGGTGCGGGCGGCCGTGATTCACTTGGCCGCTGACCTGGACGGGCGGGAGATCAGGGCCGAGCAGCTACAGGTCGTGTTCGACTTGCTGAGGGATGCGGATCACGGCCTGCTGCTCGGAGATTTCAACTTCGGTGACCGAGAACCCGAGGACTGGAGCCTGGAAGCGCCCTATCGCGACCTGTGGGCCGAGCTGCGCCCCGGCGAGGCCGGATACACATTCGACCTCGCGAGGAACACCATGGCGCAGAACAACGCGTTTGCATGCGAGAGGAGCCGGAGGCTGGACCGGATCCTCTTGCGATCGGAGGAATGGCGCGAGGCTTCCATCACGCTGATGGGCGACCGAGCTTTGGCCGGCAGCCCCGCTCTCTTCCCTTCGGACCACTTCGGCGTGATCGCCGAGTTGGTCCTTCCCGGTGGGTGGGTGGCGCAGCAATGAGCGGGGTCCTATGCCACCCCATAGTTTGCACGTTTGTGCCAGGACATCGTTGACAGGTGCTCATCCTCACCGTCGCTTGCGCGCGAGATTGAGCGTCGCCGTTCTCAAGCCCGGTCGCTCAGGCTTCTACTCGACACCGCTCGATCTGGTGCTCGACCAAATGGGCGCAAAGACCCTGGTGCTCGCCGGCCTGACAACCGATCAGTGTGTGTTCGCCACGGCGAGCGACGCGCAGCTGCGCAAGTTTCGCTGCGCTGTGCCCAGTGACTGCTCAGCTGCCCTCTCCACGGTACGCCACGAGCGTGCCCTCGCCGTGATGGCCGACGCGTTCAACGTCGATGTTCGTCCGAGCGCCGACATCGTTCGTCATGTCTTTGCCCGGCTCCGATCCTGAGCCGTCCCTGGGCGGCGGAGTCGGCGACGTCCAGCTCTGCCTGGTAAGCTCTGCGCATGCTGGCTCTTGTGTTCGATGGGAGCCTTCTAGTGCGGGTGGACCTTCCTGAGGCGGCTCGCAAGGTGCTGGTGACGAACGCGTAGCACAGCAGCCTTGCGGCAGGATCCCTTTCGGGACGGTTCTGGTATCCGAATTGTGTTGCCATCCTTTTGGCTGACTTGTTGGATATGCCGCATTCGGTGAACGACCGCCGTCCTTGAAGGGGCACCGTGATGATGAGTCGAAGTCCACAGCCACTGCTGGATCTCATCTCTCCCTGTTTCGTCTGGGTGGGGGTCACTCTCGCGATCCTCACGTATGTTTCGCCCGCGAGGGCGTGGAACTATGTAGAGCATCGGGCACTGACTTGCACCGCCGTGCAGTCGGTCTGCCAGAGGCTGTCGATAGCGGAGATCGCTCACGCGAAGCGACCTCCGAGCGCGGAGAAGTCGGAGACGCAGCGAAGGATTGGCATCGCGAAGGGGCTTTTGTGCTCCGCGCACTGCGATCTCCCTGGGCTTCCGGGGCAGGTCACCAACATGTTTCCCCACCGTGTGCCGGACGAGTGTGCCCTCGTCGCGGAGGCCACGCATTGCCCGTTCGGGTTCGCTGACGCAGTCGGGCTCATTGACTACAAGAACGACGCTGCGGCGCTTCGCCGGCTCGCGTGCGGCGATATCGAGCCCCTGAAGCACGACAAGCCGAACGAGGCGTGGCAGGCGTTGACCGCGGACGAGCACTTTCACCCCGACGTGGTCGTTGGTTTCGAGGAGGCGTTTGAGGTCGCGAGAAGCCGCGCTTACCGCGCGCGCTGGCTCGACCCGAAGTCCTGTCAGGACACGTTCCGCCGTGCGCTCTTCAACGCGGCGAGGGCCATGCACTTGCTCGAGGACGCCTACGCCTCTGGACATGCAGCCACCCAGTTGCAGGACGATCGCGACCCGAAAATCACCACGGTCGTGCATGATCGGTACAACGACGAGGGATTGAAGCTCGGAGCGAGGGGGGCTGAACCGGACCTGGGAGAGGGGAGTTCTGGGATCTGGTTCGCGAAGGGAGACGGTCACCTGGGGGACGAGGACAACCGAGCCAATCGACGCCGTGTGGAAGAGGCCGTCGAGACCGCGCTCTGCGCCCTCGTGAACGACTATGTCGGCCTGTCGGAAACGGCGTGCCCCTTCATGCCTCGCCCGGCAAAGCTTCTCGTTCCCGAACCGATGGACGCGCCCGAGTCACCCGTGCAGCTCGGGGGTGTCCTGTGGGAGCTGGCTTCGACCACGCTCATCGTGGAACGCCAGGAGGTGCTCCGCCCTTCGAGCGTAGGCAGACTGGCGATCGGCGTGACGCACCCGCTGGGTCGGCACCTGTCTCTTCGGGGTGCTGGTTACGTCGAGTGGTACTGGCGTCGTGGATTTTCCGAGGGGGAGTATCAGCAGGGGGCGACGGAGTGGGGCTGGGGTGACAGGTTTGCGCGCGGTGCAGGGGGCCGCGTGGGGCTCGAGCTGAGCACGGCGCCGTGGAAGCGGACGCTGCGTGCGACCGTGCACACCGATGCTTACCTGGGTTGGTCGCGCGGGATGTCTTCGCTGGGTTCGACGCAGCTGTTCGATGGGGGAGAGGTGGGCTTGGGAGGGGAAATCCTTGCGTACTACCTCAGTCTGCGCCTGACCCCGTTCTACGGTGTTCGCCGTTCCGCCATCGGTGAGGGTGCGTGGTCCCACTGGGTTGGTGTGTCGATGGCAGTGCACTGGCCGCGTACGGACCTGCTTTGAGGTCGCCGTCGCTCAGCCCGTTCGATAGGACTTCGCAAGGGCCTGGTACACCCTGGCCCCATCGATCCCGAGGGTGCGATCGCCGTCGTTGACGGGCCGAACCACGCGGGCCGGTCGCCCCATCGCGAGAGAACGCGGTGGAATGGCCGTGCGCGCGGTCAGCAGGCTCCCAGCGCCGATCACCGACCCTTCCCCCACCACGGAGTTGTCGAGCAGCACGCTGCCCATTCCGATCAGCGCCTCGTCGCCCACCTCGCAACCGTGCAGCACGCACCCGTGACCGACCGTGACGTTGCGCCCCACGATCACGCGCGAGACGCCGCCCGTCGTGTGCGCGCAGCTCAGGTCTTGCACGTTCGACCCTGCCCCGATCCGGATCGGGCCCACGTCGCCGCGAAGCACGCAGCCGAACCAGATCGACGCCCCTTCCTCCACCTCGACGTCACCGATGATCGTGGCGTTGGGCGCGATCCATGCGTCGGGGTGAATGCGGGGGACGTGGTGTCCGAAGGGAAGAATGAGAGGCATGGTCCTCAGGGCTCGCTGGGAAGCAGGGGCAGTCGATGGCGAAGGCTCGGATGCACGCCTTGGTCCGCGCGGTCGAGCTCGCCCACGAGCGAGTGCTTGTAGGCACGGACGATCCGCAAGGGCACGACGCCATCTCCGACGCGCAACCCGGAGCCGACCTGGACGTGCACGATCTCGTTGCGGTCCGAGTGACCGGACACGCCCCCGTCGCCGCGGGGGTTAGGCTCCTCGATGAGCACGCGCAGTGTGGAGCCGACCAATCTTTCGAGGTGTTGCCCCATGAGCGCCTCGGACAGCTCGAACACGCGGGCCAAGCGCTCGGCCTTGAGCCCTTCGGGGACGTCGTCGCCGAGACGAAGAGCGGGCGTGCCGGGGCGAGGGGAGTACTTGAACGCGTACACGCCGAGGAAGGGGACCTCGCGCATGAGCGACAGGGTCTCCTCGAAGTCGTCGTCCGTCTCGGTGGGGAAGCCGACGATGAGGTCGGTGGACACGGTGAGGTCGGGACGTGCGCGTTGCAGGTCGCGGATGGCGGCGACGTACTCGGCGCGGTCATGGCGACGCAGCATGCGCTTGAGCAGGCGGTCGCTTCCGGACTGCACGGGCATGTGAACGTGGCGGCAGAGCACGTCGAGGTCGCGGTGGGCTTCGATCAGGGCGCCGTCGAAGAAGCGAGGGTGGGGGCTAGTGTAACGAAGGCGAACGAGTCGAGGCACGTCCTGGGCGATGCGACGGAGCAGGGCCGCGAAGTCGGACTTGGCGTTGGCGGGTCGAGGCCCGAGCTCGCCCGTGGGGTCCTGGTAGTTGTTGACGGTCTGGCCGAGCAGGATGATCTCGAGGGCTCCTCCGGAGACGAGGTCGTGGATCTCGTCGACGATCTGCTGGGCGGGGCGATGGCGTTCGGGACCGCGGGTGGAGGGCACGATGCAGAACGAGCATCGCTCGTCGCAGCCCTTGGAGACGGAGACGAAGGCGGAGGGACGGACGTCGGTGCGGGTCGCACGTGATCGGAGGAAGGTGGGTTGATCGATGTCCCACTCCGTGGCGACGGCAGGTGGGGCTCCCTGGGCAGCCGCGAGGGCCATCTTCGGGAGTGCCAAGAGGTTGTCGGGGCCGACGATGATGTCGAGGAAGGGCATGCGCTGGAGCATGGCCTCGCCTCGTTGTTTGGCGACGCATCCGGCCACGACGAGGACGGTGGGGCGGTTGCGGGAGGCTTTGAGTTTCCGGAGCTTGCCGAGCTCGCTGTCGAGTTTGGACTCGGCTTTTTCGCGCACGCTGCAGGTGTTGACGACGATGAGGTCGGCGTCGTCGGGGCTGTCGGCCGGGGAGAGGCCTGCGTCGCAAAGGAGCTCGTGCACGCGGTTGGAGTCGTGCACGTTCATTTGGCAGCCGAGGGTACGGATGAAGAAGCGGTCCATGGGGAGGGGAGGGGGAGTCGTAGCGTACGGGGTGGGGTGTGGCAACTCGGGCTGTCCTGCTACTTCTTGTGGCAGGGCAGCTCCAAGCCGTAGCCCATCTTCTTGTCCTCGGCCTTGAGCAGGAGGGCGAAGACGACGGCGAGGAGGCCGAGAGCCGTGAAGATCGCCATGGGCAGGGTGTAGTCGTAGGCGGGGCTGGTGACGCCGTCTACTTCGCGCGTGCCGATGATGCAGAAGCGGTCGAGGACCCAGCCGATGAGGTAGGGAACGCCCATGAGGGCGATGAGGTTCTGCATGTAGAAGATGAGGGCGTAGGCGGTGCCGAGCTGTCGTTGGGGGATGAACTTGGGCACGGACGGCCACATGGCGGACGGGACGAGGGAGAAGCCGAAGCCGAGGACGACCGTGGCGCCCACCGCGACGATCCAGCTATTGAACATGGGCACGGTGAACGTGAGGTGGACGACGACGAGGAGCAGGGAGCCGAGGACCATGATGGTCGCGCCTTTGCCCTTCCGGTCGTAGAAGCCGCCGAAGATGACGGTGAGGGGGATGGTGGCGAAGGGCAGGATGCTGGGGATGACGCCGGCGAGGCTTTCCCTGACGCCGAACTTCTGCACCATCAGGTCGGGGGCGTACTTCAGGAAGGGGAAGACGGCGGCGTAGAACAGGGCGCAGAGCATGGCGATGTACCAGAAGCCGCGGATTCGCAAGATCTGGCCGATGTCGGACAGGCGGAAGGGTTCTTCGGGTTCGGTGGCGACGTCCTTTTCGGAGGCGTCGAGCTTCCGGTCCATGGCGACGTAGAAGAAGAAGGCGACGAGTCCGACGGAGAGCATGAGAAGGCCGACGAGGATGGGGGCGGCGACGGAGTCGAAGGCGGCGGCGATCGGGCCGCCGAGGCCGAGGGCCAGGGCGGTGCCGATGCGGGCGGTGGAGACTTGGAGGCCCATGGCGAGGGCGATCTCGAAGCCCTTGAACCAGCGGGCGATGATCTTCGTGGCGGTGATGCCGCAGATCTCGATGCCCACACCGAAGGTGGCGAATCCGAGCGAGGCGATCAGCACCTGTCCCTTGGCGCCGAGGATCATCGTGTCGTTCAGCGTATCGGTGCTGACGGCGAAGTACTTGACGGCGCATCCGACCACCATCAGCGTGCACCCGAGGATACCGGCAAACCGCGGCCCCTTCTTGTCAAGGATCAGGCCGCCGAAGATGAGCATCGCGAGGAACACGTTGAACCATGCGTACGCACCTGTGAAGAAGCCGTACTCCTTGCTGCTCCATCCCAACTGTTGCTCGATCATGGGCTTGAGCGGCGACATGATGTCCGCCACGTAGTAGCCACACAGCATCGAGAAGGACACGATCAGCAGGGCCGTCCACCGGGCGGCCTTGGACTCCCGCAGGGACCTTTTGACGTCGTCGACCATGGCGCGCAGCCTACTCGAAACCTGCTCGAATGGAGCAGAGATCGCCTCGGTGTCCCGGGTGCGCCTCTCGGGTGCCCGGCTCACCGTGACGTCGACTTCCGTGGCCCTTCTCGCCGCGATCCGTGAGAGCATGCGGCCACCTCGCCATGGCCCGACGACCCCGTAGCACCCCTGCAGCGCAGTTAGAGCTCGGATTCCAGACCGCGTCTCGCGAGGTCGACCGCGTGTTCCTCGGCTGGGATCGACCCCTGCTCTCCCTCGTGGTCGACCACCTGCTCGCTCACGCGAAGGGCGCTCCCATCGACCTGCGTCACTTGCTGATCGTGACCCCCGTTGCGCGGGCCGGATCGCGGTTGCTGGAGTCGCTCGTGTTGCGTGCGGAGGAAGGCGGTCGGACCATCCTTCCGCCACGGGTCGTGACGACAGGTGCGTTGCTTGACTTGCTGGCGCCGCCTTCCCTTCCGTCACCCCACCGCCTGGTTCGGGCCTTGCTCTGGGGGGAGGCCCTTCGAGCCGCGCCCGCGAGTGTGCGTGACGCGGTCGTTCCGAGTCCTCCCTCCGCGGAAGACTGGCCGGGGTGGATTCGCCTCGGGCGCTTGCTCGATGGTCTCGACGCCGAGCTCGCGGCAGGGCTGCTCACGTTCGACGACGTCGTCGAGCGTGCGCGGGACCTGGAGTCTTTTCGCGGTGCGGCGCGGTGGCGCGCGCTCGCGCGGGTTCGAGCGCTTCTCGAGGAGAGTCTCGATCGGCTCGGGCTGGACGATGCGCCGACGCGGCGTCGTGACGCCATCGCGACCCGGGCGTTGCGTCTTCCCTCCCCTGCGGGCCACCTCGCGCTGTTGGGCTGTGCCGAGCTGAACGGGCAGGTTCGCAAGGCCGTGGACTTGCTGCGGGGGCAGGTGACGGCATGGGTGCACGCGCCCGTCGCCGTGGCCGATCGGTTCGACCGCTTCGGTGCGATCCTTCCCTCGTCGTGGCAGGACGGTCCCATGGGTGACGTCGCCGTATCGGTGGTGGATGGCCCATCCGAGCAAGCAGCGTGCGTGGCCGGTGCGCTCTCCGAGCTTGCGGCTGAGTGCACCCTGCAAGACGTTGTGGTGGGCGTTCCCGATGCGGACGTGGTCCCGGTGATTCGCGAGACGCTCGATCAGCTCGACGTTCCGACGCGCAACGCCGCGGGGATTCCGATGCACCGGTCCGGCCTCTTGCGTTTGCTCCGTGCCGTGGGGGAGTACCTTGACTCCCGTGGTTTCCGAGCGATTGCCGCCCTCGCTCGCCACCCCGACGTGGGTCGTCGTGTGGAGACGCAGGACGAACGGGTGGACTGGAGAACGCTGCTCGACCAGTACCAGCAGGACCGGGTGCCCCACGTGCTGGGCGAACGGTTTCTCGGGCAGGCAGGGACAGCGGAGTCGCTGGCGTTGCGCCTCGAGGCCCTGGAGTCCACGCTCGGGGACCTTCGCGGCCCGCTGCGACCGATGCCACGCTGGGCGGAGCCGATCGTTGCGGTGATCGTGGCGTATTATGGGCAGCGCCCGCTCAACCCGGACGACTGGGACGACCGCGTGGTGATCACCGTGGCGGCAGCGGTGCGAGACGCGTTGCGAGCGGTCGCGGAGCTGCCCGAGGACGTGGTCGGGTTCGTGCCTGCGGCCACCGCGCTTCGGATTGTGGTGGACACGCTCGAGCAGGAGACGGTGCCCGAGCCGCCAGAGAAGGAGGCGGTCGAGCTGCTCGGTTGGTTGGAGCTTTCGCAGGACGATGCCCCCGCGGTGGTGCTGACTGGGTTCAACGACGGGTTCGTGCCTGGCTCGGTCAACGAGGACCCGTTCCTTCCGGACACGTTGCGGCGCCACCTCGGGTTGGCGGAAAACCGGCTGCGGTTCGCGCGGGACGCGTTTTACTTGTCGACCCTCGTGGCTTCGCGTCGGTACGTGAAGCTGCTTGCGGGGCGGCGCACCCGGGCATCGGACCCGCTTGCCCCGAGCCGGTTGTGGCTATGTGGCGAGTCGCGCACCGTGGCCGAGCGGGTGCTCAGCTTCTACGAAGGGGCCGAGGCGGACGTCCCGCTCGTGCGTGGAACCGTCCGTGCGGGGCAGGGCGGCGCGTGCCTCTGCGTCCCCCGGCCCCGTGCGCTCGATCGGCCCATCGATCGGCTGACCGTGACGGCATTTCAGGACTACCTCACGTGTCCCTACCGGTTCTACCTCAAGCACGTGTTGAGGCTTCGACCGCTCGGCGACAGTGCGACGGAGCTCACGGCGTCCTCGTTCGGAAACCTGGCGCATGCGGTGCTCGCCGACTTCGGTCGTGGCCCCTTGTCGTGCAGCCGGGACGCGGCGCAGATCCGCGCGTTCCTCGGACAGTCACTCGATGAACATGTGCAGGCCTCGTTCGGCGACCATGCGGCCCCGGCGGTGTACCTGCAGGTGGAGCAGCTCCGAGCGAGGTTGGGTGCGTTTGCCGTGTGGCAGGCGCGGTGGGCGGCAGGCGGCAAGCGCATCCTGCACACCGAGCTTGGCTACGAGTACGGACAGCTCTCGATCGACGTCGACGGCATTCCGTTCGGGCTGCTGGGTCGCATCGATCGGATCGACGAGGACGAGGCGACGGGCGTGCTCTACGTGTTCGACTACAAGGTGTCCGGAGAGACCCGGTCGCCCAAAGACCACCTGAGCAAGGGAGAGTGGAAGAACCTTCAGCTCCCGCTCTACCGTCGGCTCGTGACGAACCTCGCTGGGAACCGCAAGGTGGCGCTTGGCTACATCACGCTACCGGATGCCGACGAGGTCACCGAGTCCCTGGCGAGCTGGACGGAGGACGAGCTGCAGTCCGCGGACGAGGTGGCGGCGATGGTGATTCGTTCCGTGAGGCGCGAGGTCTTCTGGCCGCCGTCGTCGAGGTTGCGGTACGACGACTTTGGTTCCATCTGCCAGGAGACACGGCTCGGAGGGCCGGTGCTCGAGGAGGTATGCCCATGACCTCGCAGCACGTCGCGATCCGTGCCTCTGCAGGTTCCGGCAAGACGTACCGGCTCACGACCCGGTATTTGGGGCTGCTGTTGCGGGGGGAGACGCCGGCGCACATTCTTGCGACGACGTTTACGCGCAAGGCGGCCGGGGAGATCCTGGGGCGCGTTCTCACGCGGCTCGCTGGCGCGGTTCTAGAGGCGCAGGCGTGCGAGGCGCTCGCCAAGGACGTGCGCCAGCCCGACCTGACGATGGCTCGGGCGGGCGAGACGTTGAAGGTGGCGGCTTCGTCGCTGCACCGGATGCGCATCTCGACGATTGACTCGTTCTTTGCGGGCATCGCGAAGAGCTTCTCGCTGGAGCTGGCGTTCCCGCCGCAGTGGGAGATCGTGGACGCGTCCGTGGCGGATGCCATGCGAACGGAGGCGGTGAGCGCGACGTTGCGGGGGGAGGTCGACGCCGTGTTGGTGTTGATTCGCCTGCTCTCCAAGGGACGATTCGGGCGGTCCGTGGCTTCCCTGGTGGCGGAGACGGTGGACGCGCTCCACGGTGTCTATCTCGACGCGCCCGACGCGGCCTGGGACACGCTGGTGTCGCGTACGGTTCCGGACCCGGCCTGGAGGGAAGAGATTGTCCGGCAGCTCGAAGACTGCCAGGTGAGCTTGGCGCTGTCTGGGCGGATGGCGGAGTCGCTCGGCCGGACGCTCGATGACGCACGAGCCCGGCGATGGGAGGACCTGCTCAAGCGTGGGCTGCCGTGCAAGCTTTTGGAAGGCAAGCACACGTACTATTCGGAAGAGATTCCGCCGGAGATCGAGGACCACCTCGCGGAGCTGATCGAGCAGGTGCGGGCGGTGCTGCTCGATGGGCTGATCGGGCGCGGGAGGGCGACCCACCGGCTGCTCGCGGTGTTCGATGAGCACGTGAGGGAGCTCAAGCGGGCTCGCGCGGCGCTGCGGTTCGAGGACGTCACGCGGGCGTTGGCGACGGCGTCGTTGCTGGGCCGTCTCGACGAGGTCTTCTTCCGGCTCGACGGCAGCATTCACCACCTGTTGCTCGACGAATTCCAGGACACCTCCCTGGCGCAGTGGCAGGTGCTGCGTCCGCTCGCGAAGGAGGTGGCTTCGCACGCGACGCCGGACCGATCCGTGCTTCTCGTGGGGGACGTGAAGCAGGCGATTTATGGTTGGCGCGGGGGTGTGGCGGACATCTTCGACACGCTCGACGCGGACCTGCCGGGGCTCACGTGGGAGCCATTGCACGTGAGCCGTCGGTCGTCGCCTCCGATCATCGACACGGTGAACTACGTGTTCGAGGACCTGCGTGGCAACAAGGCGCTGCGGGACGAGCAGGCGGCGGCGCACGCGTGGCAAGCAGGCTACGTGCGGCACAAGACGATCAAGAAGGAGCTCGCGGGGTATGCGAGGCTCGAGGTGGCGCCGTCACTCGACGGGGAGAGCGCGGGGACGAGTGCGCTCCGACGCGCGGCGCTTGTGACGAAGGAGTGGGCAGACCGATGCCGGGGGGCGTCGATTGGCGTGCTCACGCGCAGCAACGACGCTGTGCGACGGGTGATGGCCGAGCTTCGAGAGCTACACGTCCCAGCCAGTGAGGAGGGAGGCAACCCGATTACCGATTCGGCGGCGGTGGGGCTGGTGTTGTCGTTGCTCCGCATGGCGGACCATCCCGGTGACTCGGTGGCGCGGTTCCACGTGGCGGCCTCCCCGCTCGGGGAGTCCCTCGGGTTGAAGAACAACGCGGCCAGCGCCGCCCGCGTGGCGCGCGAGGTGCGAGAGCAGCTGCAACGGGACGGGTACGCGGCGAGTGTGCTCGGCTGGGCTTCGGTGCTTGCCCCGCAAGGATAGGAGCGGGAGGCTCGTCGACTCACCCAGTTGCTGCGGCTGGCGAGCAGTCACGACGATCGCCCCGGTCTCCGGGCGGATGACTTCGTGGCGTTTGCGTCGACGGAGCGGGTGGAAGACCCGGCGACCGCGGACGTGCGGGTGATGACGATCCACAAGTCGAAGGGGCTTCAGTTCGATGTCGTGATTCTTCCCGAGCTGGACGAGAAGCTGGTGGGGCAGAGGCCCCCGGTGCTGGTGGAGTCGCCGAGTCCGATGTCGCCGCCCACGAAGGTAGTGCCGTACGCGAACGAGGCGGAGCGGTTGGTGATCCCCGAGCTGAGGGAGATGGCGAAGCGGTGGCGGGCGGGGCAGGTGCGAGAGTCCCTGAGCCTGCTGTACGTGGCCCTGACGCGCGCCGTGCATGCTCTGGTGATGGTGCTCGAGCCGAACGACAGGACCGAGTGTCCGCCCACGTTCGCGGGGTTGTTGCGTCACGCCCTGGCGCAGGGGGCGATGGCGTCAGGTTCGGCGGTGCTGTTCGAGCATGGGGACGATCGGTGGGGCGAGCGCCACTCGTTCGATCGTCCCGCTCCTGAAGGCGAGAGAAAGGCAATCTCGCAGGTGCGGATGCGAGCGAGCGGGGGCCGGGCGAGGGGATATCCCCGCACGAGCCCGTCGGCCCTCGAAGGCGGCACGCAACTGCAGGTGGCAGACATCATGCGGCTGGACACCCGGTCGCTGCGAACGGGGTCGGTCGTTCATGCGTTGTTCGAGCAGGTGGGGTGGCTGGAGGACGGGGTCCCGTCGGACGAGGCGTTGCGAGAGGTTGCGCGTGCGGCGGGCGCGCCTGCGGACCGGGCCGAGTCCCTGGTGGCCGAGTTTCGCTTCATGCTGGACCAGCCCCAGGTGCGCGATGTGCTTCGGCGGTCGTCCTATGTCACGGAAGAACTCGCGGTCGAGGTGCATCGCGAGCTGCCGTTCGCGCTGAGGGATGACACGCGTCTTCTCACCGGCGCGATGGACCGAGTCGTGGTGCGACGGTTCGGTGACCTGGTGTACGACGTGGAGGTGTTGGACTACAAGACGGACGGGGTGGATGAGACGACGCTGTCGGGCAAGGTGGAGCACTACCGGCCGCAGCTGGAGGCGTACGGACGAGCGGCGGCCCGGCTGTTCGGCGCCAAGCCGGAGAACGTGCGAGCCAGGCTCGTGTTTGTGCGGGCGGGGTGGGTGGTGGACGTCCGGAGGGAGGTCTGCCCTCCCTTCGTCGTACCACGCTGAGCGTGGTAGTCTGATCGGATCCCAGGAGAAGCGCATGGCCCGTCGAACCCCTCTCGCCCTTGTTCCCGTTCTTGCTCTGGCCTTGTTCGCCGCGTGCGGCGGAGGGGACCACAAGGACCTTTCCAACCCAGGCTCGGGAGGGTCAGGTGGCGGCGGTTCCGGGGCGTGCACCGTGAACACCGACTGCGCCGGGGCGAAACCGGTCTGCGACCCCATGGCCGGCACGTGTGTGGAGTGCCTGTTTCACACCCAGTGCGGCCCCTCCGAGCGGTGCGAGGGGAACGCTTGCGTTGCCGTCGTCGGCTGCACGAGCAGCCTCGATTGCGTCAACCTTCCTCCCAACACCATCTGCGATCCGCTCTCCAGCACGTGTGTGCAGTGCGTGGAAGCGGCGGACTGTCCGACGGCGGCGGACTGCATCGAGAACACCTGCCGGCCGTACCAGGCGTGCACGACGTCCCTGGACTGTACGCCTGGCATGGTGTGTGACCCGGCGGAGGGACGCTGTGTTGCGTGCGTCACGGAGGCGGACTGTGGTCCGGGTGAGATGTGCATCGCCAACGCGTGCGTGGTTCGGACCTCGTGTGTTTCGGACAACCAGTGCACGCCGATCGGCAAGCTCTGCGACAAGGGGCTTGGGTACTGCGTGGACTGTTTGGGCCACGCACAATGCCCGGACGCGTATCACTGCGAGCTTGGGTTGTGCGTGCTCAACGCGTGTCAGGCTGGGGCCATTTCCTGCCAGGGCGACGCGCAGGTCACGTGCTTGGATTCCGGGGAGGGGTGGACCGCCCCGCAGACCTGCCCCGACAAGACCGTGTGCAAACCCAACCAGGGGTGCGTGCCGTTTGTCTGCTCGCCCGGCACCACATGCGTGGGCGAGATGCTCACGACCTGCTCGGCCGACGGCATGACCGTGCTGGAGACCGTGAATTGTGCTTCCGGGGGCCTGCACTGCGTGGGGGATGCCTGTCTGGACATGGTGTGCTCTCCCACCGCGCTGTTCTGCGAGGACGATGAGGTCCGTCGATGCAACGCGGAGGGCTCCGCGTCATCCCTCGTGCAAACCTGTGGCGCCAACCAGTTCTGTGACCCCGCCTCCACGTCTTGCGTCACGCAGGTGTGCACTCCGGGGGCGGCGGTGTGCAACGGGTCGATCGCGACCACGTGCAACGCGTCGGGCACCGGCTACGTGGCCGGTGGTACGGACTGTGCCGCCCAGAACAAGGGTTGCAGCAGCGGAGCCTGCGTGGGGTGCCCTTCCGGCGGCGTCGCGCCGTCCGCGGTGCGGCTCGCCGAGGTCTTCATCGGCACCAGCGACTACGTGGTGCTCGTGAATCGCGGGGGCTGCCCGGCGCAGCTCGACACCCTGTCCCTGCGCGTCGGGGCCACGGACCCCCAGAACATCCTCGAGGTCGATCTGCCCGCGCAACAGCTCGCGGCGGGGGCGCGCGTCTACGTAATCGATGTGAACGGCGCCAAGACGGGCGACATCTCCGTGGGCCAGAACGACAACATCTACCTCACACCCGACACGGGCGAGTACGTCGCCCTCTGCCAGGGGCCATGCTCCAGCGGCGTCGTCCTCGACTACTTCGCCCATGCCTCCGGCGCGCAGCCCCCCCTGCCTCCCGTCGGCATCACCTTCACCCCAGCGCCCCTCACGGGCATCACGATGTCCACGCAGGACACGCAAGCGTACGTTCGCAGCGCCTACACCGGGGCTTCCCCCGCCTTCAAGGCCAGCGATTGGCAGGTGGGGGCGGCGTCGCGACCTTATGAGAACCTCTCTACCTGTCCTCCCACGCAACCTGCTGGCGGGAGCGCTTGCAGCATGGGTACGGGTGAGTTCTGCGTGTACGGCGCCGTTACCTGCATCTGCTTCATGTCGTGGATGTGCCAGTAGCGTTTGCTACGGACCATCCCGCAGTTGCTCCAGCGCGAACAGCACGTCGTCGTCCATGGCCTCCGTGGTCTTCATCCACGCGGCCAGGATCTCCAGGGCTCGGAGCCGGTCCATGCGAGCCGCCCGTTCGTTGCCGCGCGCGGCTTGCAAGGCGGACCGCTCGGCCACGACGAGTCCGTAGGCGCGAACCCTCGCCGGGTCTCCCAGCAGCAGGATGGCGCTCGACGGGTCCAGCCTTTCGATCATCGTAGCCGACGGTCCGAGGATGGCCGATGTCGTGCGCTGGGCTTCGTCCCACGCATCGTCGAGTTGTTCCGACTTTCGGAAGCCTCGCATGCGCGAGAGCGCGTCTCCGATTTGGCGGATCGCTCGCAGGATGAAGTCGCGTTCGGTGATGGACATGCTCGAGGGGTCGAATCGTCCCGATTCGGTCAGGCGCACCTTAAGTTCGGTCCGCGAGCCCCCAAGGTCAAGCTGCAACCCCCGTGGATCCGCGCTAGGATCGGGGGGTGCGAAATCACTACGCCTACTTGCTTGCGACCTTGGTGGTAGGGGCAGGTTGTGCCCAGGTTCTCGGGTACGACGACTTTGGGTTCGAGACGCCGGACAGCGGCTCCGGCGGCGGAGGCGGGGCGGGAGGTTCGACCGACAGCGGGCTCGGAGGCATGCTCGACGCTTCCGTGGGAGGGTCGGGTGGAACGACGGGCGGTACCGGTGGCGGGGACGCCAGTGAGGAAGAAGCCAGCGCGCCCGTTCCCTGTTCGGGGGAGGGTCCCGCGTACGTCCACGGCGATCTCTGGGCGTTCTGGCACAACACCCACGTGGCTTGCAACGCGCAGCACCGATGGCTCTGGATCTGCCAGAAGCGTCTCGGGCAGGGCAAGTGTCCCGTCGAGGCGCAGAGGTTTCAGGACTGCTGGACCGCAACGGGGGAGTTCCCCGAGACGGCTTGGGGAGGGGACTCGACGCCCGCGCCCCACTCGGCGTCCTTGAGCGTGTGCCAGCCGCACCAGTTTCCTGGGAAGAACCTCGCGAGCGTGCGTCCAAGCAATGCGGTGCCGTGCGACACGAGCACGTTCGACGACGACACCCTGCGTCGCAAGGACCCGTTCTTCGGCATGGACTGGTGGGCCAGTCCGGTCAGCACGAGGCACCTGACGTTGAAGGCGTTTGCGGAAGGCCAGGACCCGTACGCCAACCAGGGGCAGGCTGACGGGCTCGTGGTCCTGAGCACGCACGCGTTCAACAAGGCGGCGTTCACGCAAGGGATGGTGAATCACTCCTACCCCACGAAGGTGCTCGGTGGCGGTTGTCTTCCCCCGCTGACGGGCAGCGAGGAGTCCCCCTATCCTTCCCAGAACTTCGGGGCCTTCTTCTGGCTCGAGGTCCCCACCGATCAGCCCGTCACGCTGACGGCGACGTGGATTGGCCCCGTGGGCGACACCGTCGACCCGGTGTGTTCTCCCGGCACGTCGATCTACAGCTTCCCCGAGAGCTTCAGCTACCACGGGGAGGACGGCAAGCCGTGGTTCATTTCCTCGCCGTGCTGGGACGTGATCTCGAGCGTGCAGCTCGAGGCCGGCCGACACTACCTGTGGGACATCGATGGGTTCCGGCTCATGGATGACTGTAGCGGTCCGCCTGCTGCGTTGCTGGAGCTGGTGCCGTCGAATTTGAGGGAGTCGTTCAAGGACGGGACGTGTTCTTCGATGTGAGAGGGAAGAGCGATCACAGAAGGCACAGCGAGCGCAGAACGCGGAAGTTCATTCAGTCGCGCTCGAACGACGAGTCACTTCGTGTGCTGACGGGATGGTCTTACGGTAGGCAGCAGAGCGCGCCGGCTGTGTTGTTGCTGTTGCACCCGCCGAAGTAGTCGTTCGTGAAATCGTCGAGCCCGCATTGCCCCCAGTTGCAGAGGTTTCCGAGGGGGTCCCGGTAGGCGTTGTAGTAGTTGCTCCAGTTGTTCGTGGTGCACACTCGCATCGGCGTGCCCGCGTTGCATTCCCCGTAGCCGGCGGTGGCAGACGCGCTGCAGCTGCCGTTGCTCCCGGAGTAGTAGGGAAGTGCGTCCTCTACCCAGTAGTGGTTCGAAGGCGCGGAACTGCCTCGGTTCGCGACCCACCGCACCGACGTGCACACCACCGATCCCGCACCGCAGAGTGTTGCGCGCGCCGCCCGAGTCACCTTGCCCGCGCACCCTGCCATCCCGTTCTGAAATACCTGCTCGGTGCTGCCGTCCGCGCACGCTGCTTGCGTCACGCACGGCTGTCCGTTGCCGGACGCAGTACATGAAGCGTTGCAGGGGCCGCAAGCGTTCGTCTCCCCGTCGTCGCAGGTCTCGGTTTCGGGGCACACCTGTCCGTCTCCGCAGAGGGACCCCGTTCCCGGCGCAGAGCACGTGGCGTTGCAACTGCCGCACGCGTCGGTGAAGTTGTCGTCGCAGGTCTCGGTTTCGGGGCACACCTGTCCGTCTCCGCAGAGGGACCCCGTTCCCGGCGCAGAGCACGTGGCGTTGCAACTGCCGCACGCGTCGGTGAAGTTGTCGTCGCAGGTTTCGGTCTCGGGGCACACCTGTCCGTCTCCGCAGAGGGACCCCGTCCCCGGCCCGGTGCACGTGGCGTTGCAGCTGCCACAATCGTCGGTGAAGTTGTCGTCGCATGCCTCGGGGGCCTCGACGATGTCGTTGCCGCATTCGGCTTGGATGCTGCCGCCGGTTCCACCGGTCGGACCGCCGCCGGTTCCACCGGTCGGACCGCCGCCGGTTCCACCGGTCGGATCGCCGCCGGTTCCACCGGTCGGATCGCCGCCGGTTCCACCGGTCGGATCGCCGCC
>CAZAWR010000016.1:83242-105969 GCA_964488865.1 uncultured Polyangiaceae bacterium
CGCCGCCGGTTCCACCGGTTGGAGCCCCGCCGGTTCCGCCGGTTGGATCGCCGCCGGTTCCCCCGGTCGGACCGCCGCCGGTTCCACCGGTTGGAGCCCCGCCGGTTCCGCCGGTTGGATCGCCGCCGGTTCCGCCGGTTGGATTGCCGCCGGTCCCACCACCCGACGAGGAGGCGTCAGCACCTCCCGAGCCCGCCGCGGCATCTCCTATCGAATGGGTCCCACCGCTGCCGGCGGTTGGTGAGAGATCTTGCCATGTACCCTCCCGGTCGAGGGAGCAGGAAGCGGTGAGCGTGGCGACAACGACCCCGGCGAGCAAGGTCCCGGTTCGCATGAGGACAACCTCCGGATGGGCGGATAGGACAACTCTACAAGGGTACGCCCCAAGGGTTCCGGGTGCGACCGTTGTTGGGTGGTGAACGGAGAGAAGATCCGTTACGAAGACAAGATCCTTCGCGAAAGGAGCGCCGACCCGGTTCACCAGGTCATCCGACGCGAGTGGCTCCGCGGTCTGCTTCGAGGTCCTTCTGCCGGGACCGCGGAAACCGGAGACGCTTGTACGTTTCGTACCCCACTTGCAGCACGACGGGTATCGCCAACGCTGTCTGGACGAGCACTTCATTGGGAACCAACAGCGTCCCCCATCCAGCGGCCAGGAAGAGCACGGATGCGGTGGCGACGGTGGATCCAGGCGAGGCGAAGGTCACGACGCGTCCGCACTTCGCGCACCGATAGGCGTCGCCGCGGAAGGGGGAGCTGCTCTGCGGATCGTGCGGGAGCATGGTTGGCTCCTTGCACGACGGACAGACCTGGAAGTGGCCCTCTCGAACCTGTTCGTGTTCGATGGCGTGGACCGTCCCGCGCGCCGCGCAGGAAGGGCACAGCACCTGGCCCTTTTCGTCGAATCCGAGATTGTCGCGCGCCATTCTGTTGCCGCATTGGCTGCATCGAGGACTCTGATCCTCGCGATACGCGAGCCGCCGACGGTCGTCGTGCGTGACTGCGTCTCTCGATTCCGTAGGTCTCATGGCTGAGCCCTTCCCGTTTTCTCAATGACTCTCGACAACAGCCCGGTGAGCGCGCCCCAACACACCGTCGACGACCACGTGCTCGGCGGCTTCCTTCACCACCGCCTTGGCCTCGGCCCGCACCACCGCTTCTCGCGCCATGTCGGCGCCCGCGCGCGCAACCTCCCTTGCGCCTGCAGCGGACTCCGAAACCATCATGCCCGCACCGACGGTGACCGCGGTCAAGGCTAGGTGCTCTGCGGCGTGGATCGTCGCAGCTTCGAACCGCGCGTCGGCTTTCCCAACCGCGACGGTGGCTCTTTGCAGGTCGGCAACCGTCTTACGAACCGCTGCTGCGAGCTCCTGCCTCCGACCGGCAAGCCGCGTGATGGTCCCGTGGTCTTGCTCCCGCAACGCGGTCTTGTACGCGTTCGATGTGTCGAGGTACTGCTGGTGCTGCGTCGCGAACGTTTGGTAGATCGCTTTGGCGCGATCACAGGTGTCGTTGAACTCTCCTGCCATCAGCCCGGCTGAGTAGGAAGCGTTGTCGAGCACTTTCTGGATCGGGGCGGAGTCGGCTCGCAGTGCGGACTCCGCCGCGGCCACCACGAAGGAGGGAATCGTGGCTGTTGCGCCCGCAGCGCCCGTGATGATGCCTGCGCTTCGGGACACGACGGGAATGGAAGCGCGGGCCTCCGCGGCCGCGCGCGCCACTTTCTGCATGGCGCGGTCTTCGGCCTCGACCGATCGAACGGCTGTCTCGATCTGATCGTGAAGAGAAGGGGCCTCTTCCTTCCCGAAGGCTCCGAAGCAAGGACGATGTCCCTGGGCCGCTGCGGCTTCGGTGAGTCGATTCAGATCCATGGATCTGGGTTCGACCTTGTTTCCGGGCTTGGGTGCTGGTCGTGCGGTTGCTTCGTCGATTTCGGTTCGGTTCTGCGTTCTGGTTGGAATCGATCCAACGGCGGGTGCTCCCATGTCTTCCTTCCTGTTCTCCCCGCGAGGCGGGGCCGCTTGCGTTTGTGGGTCGTTCGTCGACCTTCGTGTCGTGCTCCCTGTCGTTCCAGTCACTGCGCGGCTTGCCGCGCACAACGCTCGACTCGACGGTGTCGAGTCGCTCCGTTGGCGGATTTGCGCCGCCTGGTAATCGTGCTCGTGCTCGAACTCGTGCTCGTTGCGTCACAGGTCCTTCCCTGCCGGAATGGAGGACATGAAGGGCTGGCAAGCGCGAATCCACACACTGTCGTGGCTCACCTGTACCGGGCGTACGACCACGCGTAGCGCGCCGCCCACGAGCATCAGCACGAGCCCGAGGCCAAGCCCGGCGATCAGGGGCCACAACCAGCCTGCGATCATCAAGAGCATGGCGGCCACCAAGACCACGTAGCCGCCGTACGTGAGGCTGCTGCCGAGCGCGTCGCGTCGACGGTGACTCGGGCAAAGGGGAACCTCGATCAGGCACGTGTGATTCGAATCGTCCGGATCCAGGATCGCTAGCGGCAACGTTCGGCCTCGTCGGACCTTCTGGTGCTTTCGATAGAAATCCGCGGGCGCGTTGCACAGGATGCATCGATCCGGAAGCCGCCCATCCTCGGCGGGGATCCGGACGAATCGGCCGTCGCGCACGGCGTCGTGTTCTGGGATGGGATCGTGGGCGTTCTGACGATAGGGACTGAGGGCTTGCTCTGTGTTCATGCCCAGGTTTCGGACACGGGCGGGATCGGTTGCGAACTTTTTTTGGTTGCCTCACTTTTTTCGCACCCGACTCTCGATCGGCCCCCTCGTGCGGCTTCCGTGCCTTCTGTGGTCACTTCAGAACCTACCGCAGCTTCCCAGGTGCCGGCGGTCGAGCAGCCCTTCCATCTTCCGGCCACGCGTGCTTCGGATATCGCCTGCACAGCTGTGTCCGGAGCTTGGGGTAGTGCTGCGCCCAGAACCCGGCCAGATCACTCGTCACTTGCACCGCCCGCTGGTTCGGCGCCAGCAGGTGCAGCGTCACCGCCACGTGGCCCTCCGCCACCCGCGGACCGTCGACCATCCCGAAGAAGTCCTGCAAGCGCGACGCCCCCCACGGCGGCTTGCCCTGCTCGTAGTGGATGCGGAGCTCCCGTCCTCCCGGCAAGCGCACAGAGGGCGGCGCGAAACGATCGAGCCGCTGCACCTGGCCCTGGGACAGACACGCTCGCACCGCGTGCAGCAACCCGGCATCATGCAGCTCACGCAGGCACCGCTTCCCTTCGCAAAGCTCCCGGAGCTTGGCCTGCGCGAACGCCAGGTCCATCGCGGGAACGTCATGCCCGAGGTCCCGCAAGAACGCGACGCGCCCGAGCAGCGAATCCAACTCACCCTCTGGGGCGAATGTGTGCACCCCCAGCGCGATCGCCTCGCTGGCGAGCACCTGAGACGCCTCGGGGGACACCGACCTTGGGTTGCGCGACTCGTCCAGGGTGAGGCCGCGGTACGTCAGGCGCTCCACGGTCTCGACGCACTGCCTTCCCGCGTTCCAGCGATGCTCCTCGGACTCCTCGACCCGATCGGGAAAGACATCGAGCAGGCACGCGGGGTCGATGGCGCACAGGGAACGCACCATGAGGCGTCGTGTCTTTCCTTCGCGCCGCTCCTCGGCGTCGACCGCCACGAGAAACTCGGGCACGCTCCACTCGTCCGCGTCGACGACGGCGAGCCCTCCTCCCGCCAGGGCCACCTCGCGTCCCCGGACCTTCCTCGCCACCCTATCGGGATAGCCAGCCAGCACGCACGTGCGCAGGGCATCCTCCGCGTTCGAAGGCGGGGGCGACGCGTGGCGGGAGCACGCGAGCAGGCTTCTTCGTACCTTGTCCACTTCCCGTGCGGCTCGCGGGTCCACACCCAGGACGCGCAGCGTGCGATCGGAAAACCGATCGCTCGCGGCCTCGCGGAAAAGGTCGAGGGAATCCAGAAGATCCGCTGAGCCCTTGTCGCCCCTTGCCCCGGGACCGGTCATCGTGGAGCGACGGCTCAGTGCGATGTCCCGCTCGCCGATGAGCGCGGCCAAGGTCGCGGCTTGATTGACGACCCCGCGCCGTTCGGCCTCGACCAGGATGCGCGCTACCCGGGGGTGGGTGGGAAAGCGCAGGAGGCTATGTCCGATTTCGGATAGGGATCCGTCGGGACGGAGGGCGCCGAGGTCGGAAAGGAGCGCATCCGCGGCGGCCCAGGCCCCCGGTTCCGGCGGGTCGAGCCAGGGGAAGGCGTGGACGTCGGTCGCACCCAAGCCCCGCACCATCAGCGCCGCTTCCGTGAGGTCCGACCGGCGCACCTCGGGCGGGTCGTGGTCCGGGCGACGCATCCAGTCCGCTTCCGAGAACAAGCGCAAGCAGCGGCCGGGGCGTGTTCTTCCCGCGCGCCCGGTGCGCTGGGTCACGGAGGCCTTGCTGACGGGTGCCACCTGAAGGGTAGGGAGGCCGGACCAGGGGGCATGGCCCGCGATGCGCGCGAGCCCGCTGTCGATGACGGCGACCACGCCGTCGATGGTGACGGAGCTTTCCGCGACGTTGGTCGACAGAATGATCTTTGGCTTGTCGCTCGGGGCGAGGGCTCGGTCTTGTTCTGCCGAAGGCAGGTTGCCGTGCAGGGTCACCACGTCGAAGCCAAAACTGAGGGCCACCGGCTCGCAGGCTTCTCCCGCCTTGCGGATCTCCGCGGCGCCGGGCAAAAACACCAGCACGTGACCGTCGAGCCCCTCGCGCGCCATCGTCCGGATCGCGGACGCCACACGCAGGGGCAAGGGCCGATCGTCCGGCGGGTTGGAGAACGCGACGGCCACGTCGAAGCGCTTGCCCTCGGCGTGGACGCGGCCGCAGGGGGCGAGGAAGGCGTCGAGCGGGGAAGCGTCGAGGGTGGCGGACATCACCACGAGGCGCAGGTCGGGCCGGGTCGTGCGTTGCAGGTGAAGGACCCATCCGAGGGCGAGGTCGGCGTGCAGGTGGCGCTCGTGAAACTCGTCGAGGACCACGACCCCCACCCCGCGGAGTGTGGGATCCGAGAGGAGTTGCCGCGCGAATACGCCTTCGGTGACGTAGCGCAAGCGGGTGGAGGGGCTCACGACCGACTCGAAGCGGACCTGGTAGCCGATGGTCGCGCCCACGCTTTCGCCCCGCTCGCCGGCCACGTGCTGGGCCGCGAACCGCGCCGCGATTCTGCGGGGCTCCACGACCACGACCTCGCCTTGGGTGGCGTGGGTATCGACGAGGTAGGGAGGGATGCGGGTGGTCTTGCCGGAGCCTGGGGGGGCCTCGACGAGGACGCGGGGGTGCGTGCGGAGGGCGGCTCCGATCTCCGGCAAGACGTCGTCGATGGGCAGGGGTTGCATGGCCGAACCACTACATCACGGAAGCCCCCTACCTGGGGCTCGCGATCGGGTACGCCTTCTGAGTTGCGGACGTTGACAACCGGTGTGTGGCGGGGCCAGCATCGTCGGGCATCAGGGCGCGTGGAAGAAATCCTGCGGAGCTTCGTCCAACGTGCCATCGGAGTCGGAAGGAAGTTGGAACCATGAAGAACGTCTTGCTCGTCAGCTTGGCCTTGGTATTCACCGTGTTTGCCGTCGGTTGCTACATCGTTGCCGCACCGCCCGCGGAGAAGGCGCCTGCTGCTACGCCCGTTCCCACCCCGGCGGCCACTCCCGTGGCATCCTCGGCCGAGCCTGCGAAGCCGCCCGTTCCGAGGATTTTCGGCGGCTCCTCGCCGGCCGACGCGGGCGCGACGGACTGAGGTCGCGTTCTGACTCTGTTTCTCAGGTCACGATAGGCAGGTGCTTGGCCGCAGACCGGTCGGCGTCGTCGCCCTTGGCCTGGGATTGTCGCCAGTAGCAGTAGGGGTTGTCACGCACGAAGCGGTCCCGGGCCACGTTGCCCCAAGTGCATCCGCCCCGGCAGACCTCTGCGTAGTCACACGTCCGGCAGAAGCCCCCGAGGTTGTCCAGCGTGAAGTCCCGGTTGTAGGAGAAGGCCCCTTCGCGGAACCAGATCTCCTTGAGCGGCTTCTCGCGGATGTTGCCCTCGAGGAACATGTCTTCGCCGTTCATGATCGACGGCAGCGACAGGCACCCCTTGATGCCTCCGTTGCTCTCGATGCCGATCACGGACAGGCCCGCGGGGCAGCCGGTCCAGAACGGGATCGGGTCCCGTGGGTCTCGCAGCATGTTCTCGGGCTCGCCGTAGTACCCGATGTTGTGGCCCGGGTAGACCCGCGGCGTGCGCCCGTCGCGACAGAGCTTCGCGATGCGCGGCACCAGCGTCCGCATCTCCTCGGGCGCCAGCACCAGATCAGGATGGTCCGCCAAGTTTCCGGTCGCTGTGCCCACCTGCAGCTGCCACCGCTCCACACCGTGCTCTCGCAGCACGTCTCGAAGTGGCTCCAACTCGTCCACGTTGCGACGGTAGATCGTGGTGACGGCGCTCGCATGAACCCCTGCTCGGTGGCACGAATCCATGTTCTCGAGGATCTTTCGCCAGAGCCCCTTGTGACCGCGCAGGTAGTCGTGGCTCTCTTCCAGCCCGTCGAGGGAGAAGGCCACGCTCTCGAGACCGAGGGTCTTGAACGTCTGGGTCACCTGGTCGGACCAAGCCAGGCCGTTGGTGACCATCCCGACCGTCACGCCCAGGTCGATGAGCTTCTGTGCGATGATCGGCCAGTCCTCCCGGAGAAGCGGCTCTCCGCCTCCCAGGGTCAGTCGACGGCATCCCAGGGCGGCGAGGTCCTCGCAGAGCTTCAAGGCCTCGCCCAGGGACAGCTCGTCCGTGCGCTTCTTGCCAGCCCGTGAGCCGCAGTGGCGACACTGCAAGTTGCACCGGAGCGTGAGCTCCCAGACGGCAACCCGCGGTCGATACCCGAACTTCTTGTGCAGCTTGATCATGGCGCCGAGTAGAGCCCGCCCGTGCAGCCCGGCGCGTTCACACAGTCCGCGTCCGCACAGTCGATCTGGCCGTCCCCATCGTTGTCGGCACCGTCGTCGCACTCCTTCTCGTAAGGAATGCCGTAGAGCGTGCCCGAGCAGCCCGGGGCGTTGTAGCAGTCCGAATCCAGACAGTCGATCTTGCCATCGCCGTCGTTGTCCGCCCCGTCCGCACACTCCTTCTCGAACGGGATGCCGTACAACGTGCCCTGACAGATGGGTGCGTTGAAGCAGTCCGCATCCTCGCAGTCCACCTTGCCGTCGCCGTCGTCGTCCTGCTGGTTTCCGCAGTCCGTCTCGTAAGGAATGCCGTACAGCATGCCTTGGCAGACCGGCGCGTTGAAGCAGTCCGAGTCCGCACAGTCCACGTCGCCGTCCCCATCGTCGTCCTGCTGGTTGGTGCAATCGTCCTCGTACGGAATGCCGTAGAGAATGCCTTCGCACCCGGGCGCGTTCGCGCAGTCCTCGTCCTCGCAGTCCACCTTGCCGTCGCCGTCGTCGTCCTGCTGGTTGGTGCAGTCGTCCTCGTAGGGAATCCCGTAGAGCAGCCCGCTGCAGCCCGGCGTGTTGAAGCAATCCGAGTCGACGCAGTCGATGGCCCCGTCGCCGTCGTTGTCCTGCCCGTCACCGCAGTCCTTCTCGAACGGAATGCCGTACAGCTCTCCCGAGCAGCCCGGCGCGTTGTAGCAGTCCGAGTCCGCACAGTCGGCCGCCCCGTCGCCGTCGTTGTCCAAGCCGTCGCTACAGTCCTTCTCGAAGGGAATGCCGTACAGCTCACCGGAACAACCAGGGGCGTTGTAGCAATCGGAGTCGCTGCAATCGATGGCGCCGTCGTTGTCGTTGTCGAGGCCGTCGTTGCAGATCTCATCGTCCCCGCTCTGTCCCCCGGTGCCCGCCTGGCCTCCCGCGCCGGCGGTTCCGCCTGACCCGCCCTCTCCCGACGGGTCGTCCTTGCCGATGTTCTCGTCCCCGCATGCGGCCATGCCCAAGGTCAGCCCCACGGCCACCGGGACGGCGATGGCGGCCTTGCGGAACCGTTGCCAGGAAGGGATCTTCCGGCTGCCTCGGTCCATCTCCCCACAGACCTGCTCAAGATAGTCTTTGATCAACTTCGCCTGATCGTTCATGTGATGACTCCCGTAAGTGACGTTTCGGAGTATTTCTCCAGGCGGGTGCGCTCAGCGATGTGTGGCCGCGGGGGACAGTATCCGTGAGGAAATCGACGGTCAAGGCATGGGGCACGCCGTGCGGACGCGAGGCGCGTGCGGTGACGAAGGCCACTTCGCAAGGAATTCGCCAGCTAGCTGTCGCGCTTCGTCGGTCTGTCCCAGCCGGCAGAGCGCGAAGATGCGCACGGCCGCGCGCTCCTGATCGAGGGCTGAGCTGTCCGCGGGAGCTGCGTCCCGGTCGAGCACGTCGAGCGCTTCGTTCGCCTTGCCTTCGCGCAGGGCCGTATGAGCCTCCCGCAACGACTCGACCTCCGAGGCGAGGGAAGGACCCTCCGGGACCTTGGCGGGCGCCGGCGCATGCTTGGGAAGCTCCACCGTGGGGGCGATCTCGGCGGGCGGTTGGGGCTCGACCGTCTCGGACGGGACGCGCACTTCGCTCGCCACGGGCGGAGGTGCAACGGGCGCGGCCACCGACACGACGACCTCAGGGGAAGGCGCTGCCGGTTCGTGCGCCACGTAAGCTCCGATGCCGATGGCCGCCACGGCGGAGAGAACCACGAGGCCCTTGGGCAGCAGTCCCACGAGCAGCCCCGTTCCAGCGGCATGCGAGGCTCCGGCGGCCGCTGCCTTTCCTGCCGAGGTCGCCACCCCCACCGTGGCCGCCCCCGCGCCGAGGCGAAGGACGAGCGAAGACCGAACACGTTTCCGATCGTGCGGGGAGGGGTCGTCACCGCCCTGGGCCGCCTCGATGATGCTTCTGGCTTCCGGGCTCAATCCGCTCATCCGACCCTCCGCTGCTCCCGCGCCCGGTACCGGGCAACGGACTCGTTGAAGGCTTGCCTTGCGGTGCGTAGTCGCGAGTACACCGTGTTCGTGTTGACCCCCAAAGCCTGCGCCGCCGCCGGGATGCTCATCTGCTCGAGCTCGACGAGGATGAACACCTCTCGCTTCTGCCAGTCGAGTTGCTCCAGCAAGTCGTACAGCACGCGCACCGCGTCCGCGTGTTCCGCACACTCCTGGGGCGTCGGCCCGCGCACGTCCACGAGGTCTTCGACGTCGGGCACTTCCTGCCCTCGCGCGCGGGGATCTTTCCGACGCGTCTTGCGGCGTGCGTCGCGCACGACGTTCGCCAGGATCCCGTAGAGCCAGCAGCGCACCGAGGATCGACCCTCGAACTCCGCGAGCCGGCGGTGGACGACCAAGAACACGTCCTGCACGGCGTCGTCCACGCTTTCGCAGGGCACGCCGAGCCGTCGGACATTGCGCCATACGAACGGGAAGTGCTGCTCGTACACCGTGTCGAACTCCAGCGCCTTCTCGACCGACGTAACCCTTGAGGGCGCGACGAGCGCGGGGGTGGTGTCGGGAGTCGCGTGAGAGGGCATGGGGACGCTATGTCGTAGGTGGCCGAGAAGGGGATGATCCGTCACCGAAAGTGTAGCTGAGGACCGAAGGAGAGTCGGCCGGTCACGGGCGACGCGCGATGCACCTGGCCGTAGGGGTCGAGGTCGAAGCCCGGTCGTTTCAGGGGAATGCCGCCGGATGCTTCGAGCCGCAGGGAGAGCGCGGACCCGAGGGGCCAGGTGCCTACCACGCCGGGGGTGATGGACAGCCACAGCGGGTCGGCCTTGCTCGGGTCGGTCACGCCGAACCCGCGCGCGCGGAAGAGGCCTGCTTCGAGACCGCCGCACAGGTCGAGTGTCGGCGAGCGCATCCGGACTGCTTGGCAGAGCGTCAGGCCAGCCGCGGCGAGGTCGAAGTCGCCGCCCGCCGAGGAAGGGGTTCGCAAGTGGGTGGTCTGTTCGGAGAGGAACACCGCCCGAGCCTCGAGTCGCAGGCCGCCGCGGGACCCTGTCACGCCAGCCCCGAACCATGTTGCCGTCCTCGGCAAGGTTCCTGCGTCGAGACCGGCCATCACCATGATCGCGCCATGCCACGGGAGGGGGACATCGGGCGGGTTTGGTGCTGGGACCGCGGGGAGGGGAGGCGCCGTTTCGACGACCGGTCCGGGCGTGACCACGACGGGCGAGGGAACGTGGGTCGGGTCCCAACGCGGCGTCTCGGGGACCGTCTCCGGGGCCGCGCGTGCGGCGACCGCCTCCGGGTCCACTGCGACGGCAAGGATCAAGGCCGTGGCATCGGCGATGGCCTGACAGCTTTCCCCGTCGACACGACGCTCGCCGGTCGTGGGGCCGGTCTGCGTGCGGATCTCCACGTGCCAGATCGCGTCCTCGCCTCGCCAAGCGCGGGCCGAGGCTCGAACGTGGCTTGCCGTTTCCGTGGGGCCCCCGAGCAGGTCGGCCACTTGGGTTTCGAGCCGCGCCTGCGTGGGGCACTCCGCGGGGGCAGTCCAGGTCAGATGAAGCAGTCCTCCCAGAGAGCTCTCGGCATAGGCGATCCCCGAGACAGACAACGCGACGACGACACCGGCGGCAACGTCTCCGCACCTCAAACCCCGCAGAAAACTAGGAACTAGGAACACGGGAAGTCGAACAGCGAATGCAAATCGGACCAGAAAAGAAGCACGCGTGTTGCCAACTCCTACAACGAGAGGCGGATCCGGCCATTCCGTGTTCGCGTTCCTCTTCCTAGTTCCTAGTTTCTGGTGCACGCGTCGCCCCTCCGTGCCCTTAGTGACTCACGGTCCTCACTTCAGCCACCGGTCCAGCCATCCGAGCACTTCGTCGTGCCATTGGATGCTGTTGTGCGGCTTGAGAACCCAGTGGTTTTCGTCCGGGAAGTGCAGCAGCTTGGAGGGGATCCCCTTGCGCTGCACGGCCGTGAACACGCTGAACCCCTGCGTGTCCACGACCCGATAGTCGAGCGACCCGTGCACGACCATCATGGGGGTCTTCCAGTTCTTCACGAGCTCGATGGGGTTGTGTTTCTTGTATCCCTCAGGGTTGTCCCACGGGGTGCCCATGTGCTCCCACTCTGGGAACCACAGCTCCTCGGTGTCGAAGTACGCCATGCGCTCGTCGACGTTGCCGTTGTGAGCGACCAGGCACTTGAACCGATCCGTGTTGCCGGCGATCCAGTTGATCATGTACCCGCCGTAGGAGGCGCCGAGGGCGCACGTGCGCGAGCCGTCGAGCCACGGGTACTTGGCGACGGCGGCATCGAGGCCCTTCATCAGATCCTCGAACGGTGCGCCTCCCCAGTCCCCGCGGATCGCGTCCGTGAACGCCTGTCCGTATCCGGTGGACCCGTGGAAGTCGACCATGACGGAGGCGTACCCTGCGCCCGCGTAGGTTTGCGGGTTCCATCGATAGTGAAAGGAGTTTCCGAACGACCCTTGCGGCCCACCGTGGATCAGGAACGCAATCGGGTACTTTTTGCCCGGCTCGAACCCCACGGGCTTCACCACGTACGCATGCACGGTGTCGCCCTTCGCCCCTTCGAAGGTGAACTGCTCGGGCTCGCCGAACCCCACCGACTTGAGCCGATCGGCGTTGAACTCGGTGAGGCGTCGCTCGTTGCCCCCCGCGTTCGACGCCATGTAGAAGTCCGACGGGGACAGCAGGTCGTGGCGAAGGAACACGAGCCCACGCTCGGCCTCCATCGGCGAGTTGCTCGACCCGTCCTTGATCACGAGCTTCTCCTTGCCGGTTCGCACGTCGATCGAGAAGATGGAGTGCTGACCGAGGTGGTCCGCCGTCACCCACAGTCGGGCCCCCTTCGCGCCGTAGGCGAGCGAGTACGGGGAGCGGTCCCACTCCTCGGTCAGGACGCGCTGCGTGCCTGCCGCCACGTCATGCAGAACCACACGATACCGATCCGCTTCGTATCCCGGTTGGTTCATCGCAAGGTAGGCAATGGTCTTGCCGTCGGGGGAGTACACCGGCATCGAGTCGCGCGCCTCGTTCGCCTCCGTGAGGTTCTTGGGCGCCTCCGAGCCGTCCGCGGGTACGACCCAGATGTCGTCGTTGGTCGACCACGCTTCCTGGCTGCCCATCGGCTTCTTCATCGACAGGGCGACGGTCTTACCTCCCGGAGCGATGGAGTAGTCCTCGAGTCCTCCGAAGGGCAGAATCGGGCAGTCCGCGTCGAGCCCCTTCATCAGGTCGATCGGCTCACCGCCGGTGGTGCGCATGGCGAACAGGTGGTTGCGCTTGCCGTTCTTCCACGTGTCCCAATGCCGGAAGAAGAGCTTGTCGTAGACCCGCCCGGTGGTCTTCTGCTCCTTGAGCTTCTTGTCCTTCTCGACCGTGCAGGCGATGTCGTTGCACTCCGGGTACACCTGTGTACTGAACACAATCAGTGTGCCGTCGACGGTCGAGCGGAACGTGTCCACGTCGACGGGCAGGTTCGTGAGTTGGCGAGCCTCGCCGCCGTCGGTCTCGACGGCGTGGATCTGGGAGGAGCCGGAGCGAGTCGAGAGGAAGCCGACGGTCTTGTTGCCCATCCACTGGGGGTTCCAGTCGTTGGCTTCGTGGCTGGTGAGCCTTCGCAGCTCCTTGCCGCTGGAGGTCATCATCCAGAGGTCGGTGCGTCCTTTGTTGGCCTCCATGTCGGTGGTTCGCAGGACGAACACGATCGACCGGCCATCGGGGGACAGGACGGGGCTGGAAGCGCGCTGAAGCTCCACGAGGTCGCGGACGTTGAAGGGCTTCTTCTCCGCGGCCTGGGTGATCGTGGGCTCGGAGGAGCAGAACAGTGGCAACAGCGGGATGATGAACGCCAGGCGGATGGGGCGCACGGGGACCTCCTGGTTGGGGACGTGGGCGACACCATAGTCAGGAATGGGGGAGGGGGAACTGGGAATGGCGCCTCACCGGACGCGAACGTACAGGGGGCCATCCGGCGGCGCGTCGAGCACCAGACGCATCGGGTTGTCTCGCAGCCCTGCGTCGCCCGACGAGGCGTCTTGTTCTCTTCGTGCGATACCGCAAACTTCCACGAGGGTGCCTGGCGTGAGGATCGATTCGAGCAGCACGATCCGCTTGTGGTAGTCGATGTTCAGACGAAGCAGCAGTGCGTGGGCGGCGTCCTGGGTGGCATCGGGGTCGGCTCCCGTGTGGAAGTCCTCGCGCAGCAGCGACTCCACATACTGTGTCACGACCCTTGCGCTTCCCGTGGCGTCCTCGAAGGCGAATCCCCCTGGCGCGTGGTCCAGGCCCTTGTCCTCTTCGACCTCGCCTTCCACGTGCACGATGCGGACTTGCCAGAACGCGCAAGGTCGCTTGCTGAGAGGCGCGATCACCGGCTCCTTCGGCGGGGTGACCCGCCCGATCAGGCTTACCAGAGCGCCTTCCTGGGCGTCGCGGACGGTCGAGGCGACGCCCTTCATGGCGCCGCGGATGCGGCCTGTGTGAGTTCGGCGCCACGCGACGTAGGTGAGCACGCCGGAGCCCGCGATGGCTGCCAGCACCAGGAAGGCCCAGAGCGCGTCCATGGCGGTGATGATGCTCTCGGTTAGGTCGGGGGTCGAGGGAGTTGTGGGGCTCGGCTCACCGTCTCGCGGCGTCCCGCCAGTCCGCTTCGTTCGCGCGCATGACCGCGTCGATGCACCCGAAGAATTGCAGGATGCACGGCACCTTCAGCCGGTAGAACACCTGCAGGCCGCGCTTGCTGTCCTCCACCAGGCCGACGGCTCGCATCAAGGCCAGGTGCTTGGAGACGGTCGACGGGTCCGAGCCGACGATGGCCACGAGGTCTCCTACGCACCGCTCCCCGAGCGCGAGGGCGTCCACGATCATCAGGCGGCTGGGGTGGGCGAGGGCCTTGAGCACCTGGGCTCGCTTGCGGTAGGCGTCAGGGGTGGGCGGACCGGGCGTGATAGCGCAGCACGGGGCGTCGTCTGTTGCGGCAGCAAGGACCGGCGACACAACCGGCGACACAACGCGGGCCGTGGGTTTCCGTTTCATCGGCGAAGGCCTCCCATGAGGTAGACGTAGGTGGCAGCCCAGTTTGCCAGCAGGGTGGTGATGCCGAACAGGATATTGCCGACGCTCATGAGCGCATAGCCGCTCATGATGTTTCCGACCACGCACCCTCCGGCCACGGCGGCGCCGATTCCGACCAACAGGCCCCCCGCGGCCGCCACGAGCATTTCGTCTGGCGGCTTGGGAAGCAGGCGGAACTTGCCGTCGAGCTTGGCGGAGGCGAAGGACCCCACCACCACGGCGCAGACTTCGAGAAGGAGCCACCACACGATCTTTTTCGGGGCAGGCGTGGGCTGCGCGGGAGTGGGAGGCGGCGGGGCGGGTGTCGCTTCTGCTGCGGGCTTCGGCGGGGGGGATGGCTTCTTCCACGCATGCTGCAGGGGGTAATCCGTGAGCACGGTCTGCACGTGCATCACGCCGTGCGTGACGCCGAGGGGGTAGTTGCGACCGGACGCCGCGGAGGACAGGTAGGCCGCGCACCCGAGCACGCCGATGGCGAGGCCCGCTTGCCATGGCTTCCAGGGGCGCGAGAAGAAGGACCGGTCGCTGGGCTTGGAGGTCTTCTGTCCGGCTCGGCGACGGATCACCACGGCGACCGCGATCGTCAGGGCAAGGAAGACGAGGGCGAGCGACCAGTAGGGCAGGCCGGTCAGGGAGGGGAGGGTGACGGGGCCGCCCCCGCTTGTGGGAACGACCTTGCTGTCGAGCCACTTGGTGGCGGGCTTGAGGGGGCCGTGGATCACGGCAGAGATGCCGACGGGCATGGTCAGCAGTGCGACGAGGGAGTTGAGGTTGCCTTGTCCGCACTTGAAGAGCGCGCCGCTCACGCAACCGCCCGCGAGCACGGTGCCGACTCCGAAGACGGTGCCGCCGACCAGCGCGCTTGCCCACTGCAGGGGCTTGGGGTTGAGCTTGATCATGCCGGTGGCGTCGAGCAGGGCGAAGCCGACCATGCCAACGACGATGATCACGCCGAGGCCGCCGAGCTTTCGCCAGTCCTTGAACATGAGGGCTTCGCTGAAGGACGAGGACCCGCAGAGATCAGCTTTCTGCAGGAAGAAACCGAAGAGCAGGCCGACGGGGACGGCGGTGAGCACCCAGGAGCGGGTGACGATGGCGGCGACGAGACAGCCGACGGCGATGACCGCGGCGATGAAGGTGGGGACGGTGGAACGTACGGGGGCTTCGACGGTCATGGAAGGACCTCGTGGTAAGCACGCGGGGCGCCGGGCGTGGGCGCGACCGGGCGGCTACTTGGGCTTTCTACCAAGTTCACCCCCACCGGCCAAGCGACCGGCGGGCGGAAAAGGGTGCTGTAAGGTGGCTGTGCTTCGGCTTGCCAAGCGCCGGAGAGCAGACCGAAGCAGACCCCGGCCGCCAAAGGTCACGCGTGAGTGCATCATTGCTCCGGGTCCTTGCAGCAGCGGAAGCCCCGCGCGGTGGGTCCCCACGTTCCATCGTGGTCACATCGGTGCAGCGACTCCGAGTTCGAGCAGTTGTAGGCGCCGCCGCGAAAGTGGTCGAGCCCGTCGTCCGAATCCGCAAGCTCCCAGACGTTGCCGTTGATGTCGAAGAGCCCATAGGTATTCGTGCAGTCTGGAAAGGAGCCGGTGGGCATCACACGGAACGCCGCGCCGCAGGTCTGATAGCAGTGCGGGTACGGACAGGCCGCCTGCTCACCGCAGGCTCCCGAGCAGTCACAGTAGGTGTCGATCCCGTTGCAAATGAGCGGGTCGTAGTCGTCGCCATAGGAATAGACGGTCCAGTCTGGCCCGCGACATCCGAAGACCCACTCGTCGAGGCGGCACAGACGCTTGCCAGCCGCTTCACAACCGCTACGGGCGGTCGGCAGGTCGACGGGTTGCCACGGAAGAACCTCGGCCCGGCTCGACGCTACGACGGAGGTGCCGGCTGAGGTCTCGGTCGCGTCATCGCGCGACGCTTCGTAGATGTCCATGCAAGCACCAGGGACCGGCGTCATGTCCGGCGGGCACGATGCCGGAAGCGGGGGCAGCTCGGGGGGGCCGTCCTCTGGGCCGTCCGTGCTGGTGTCCTCGGCATCCTGGTTCGTGCCGTCCTCGCGGATGTCGACGGACACGTCGTGGGACGTGTCAGCATCGCCGGCGTCGGAGTTGGGAGGCGTCCAGGGCGGGGGCTCAGCGCACTCGCTGCAAGGCTCGTCTTGAACGCAGCCGAGCAGTAGGCCACAGGCGACAAGCAGCGCTACTCCGGGTCTTTGCAGCATCGAAAACCTCGCGCCGACGGCCCCCATGTGCCGTCGTGGTCACAGCGGTGCAGAAGCTCCGAGTTGGAGCAGTTGTAGGCGCCGCCGCGGAAGTGCTCCAGCCCGTCGGTGGAGTCCGCGAGCTCCCACACGTTGGATGGCGTCCTCTGCGTTGCATGGCTACCTGGCAAGACTGACACATGGTATCGAGCGGTTCAATCGATTGTGCGGTACTTCCCGTAGACAATTCAAGATGTTGCGCTCGTGCAACGTGGGGCTCTCGCGGGATGAGCCGAAGGCTGAAGGAGGTCGGGTTGACAATATGGTCACCTTGCCATAAAGCCATACCTGCATGTCGCTCCCTCCCCGTGAAGCCTACAAAGCCCAGGCCCGCGTGCTCAAGGCGCTGGCCCACGAGTCGCGGTTGCTCATCATCGACCGCCTCGCCCAGGGAGACTGCACCGCTGGCGAGTTGACCGAGCTTGTGGGTTCCGACCAGTCCACCGTGTCCAAGCACCTGGCCGTGCTGAGGGCGCACGGCATCGTGGACGATCGGCGGGAGGGCAACGGCGTGCGTTATCGTCTGGTCACACGCTGCGTCACGAGCTTCTTTTCTTGTGCCGTCAACGTGATCCGGGAGCGAAGCTGACCTGACTCTGTGTGAGACGTCCGAGCGGCCGAACCTTGCGGCCCAAGGGCCACGAACATGAAAGAGCGCACCAAGCTAGCCATCATCCTGAGCGTCTTCCTTGCTGCCTGGTTTCTGCCGGTGGCCAACGAGACGTTCCTGAACGCGGTCACCGAGAGCCTGAAGCTGACGCGGTGGTACGCGCGGGAGCACGTGCTCTTGTGCTTGGTTCCCGCATTCTTCATCGCGGGAGCCATCAGCGTCTTTGTCAGCCAGGGCGCGGTGATGAAGTACCTCGGCCCCCAAGCGAGCAAGTGGGTTGCGTACCCCGTGGCGGCCGCGGCCGGCACCATCCTCGCCGTCTGCTCGTGCACGGTTCTTCCGCTTTTCGCAGGCATTCACAAGCGCGGTGCGGGGCTCGGCCCGGCCACGGCGTTTCTGTACTCGGGTCCGGCTATCAACGTCTTGGCCATCATTCTCACGGCCCGTGTGCTGGGGCTGGAACTTGGGATTGCGCGCGCCGTGGGCTCGATCGTCTTTGCGGTCGTCATCGGGCTGCTGATGCACCTCATTTTCCGCAAGGAAGAGGCGGAGCGGGCGGCGGCGGC
The DNA here is from genome assembly GCA_964488865.1 of uncultured Polyangiaceae bacterium. Lineage (GTDB taxonomy): Bacteria > Myxococcota_A > Polyangia > Polyangiales > Polyangiaceae > MWCO01. The sequence goes on from CAZAWR010000016.1 coordinate 100,699, forward strand.
GGCGGGGGGCCTGGCGATGATGTCGTCCGACTCGGAGCGCAAGCCCTGGCAGGACTTGCTCTACTTCGCCGCGATGGTGGGGGTCCTGGTCTTCGCCAACTGGGGGGCTCCCCAGGGCGACACGGGCTTCTGGTCCGTGGTTCACGCGGCGAAGTGGTGGGTCACGGGCGGCTTCCTGCTCGTGCTCGGCGTGTCGATCGCGCTCTGGTTCAAGCGTGATGAGCTGAAGGAGTGGGTGGACAGCAGCTGGACATTCGCCAAGCAGATCATGCCGCTCCTTCTGGCCGGCGTGCTCGTGGCGGGCTTGCTGCTCGGGGGGCCCGACGGGGGGCGAGGGGTCATCCCGGCCAGCTGGATCCAGAGCATGGTGGGGGGCAACTCGCTCGGGGCGAACTTCTTCGCGTCCTTCGCGGGGGCGCTGATGTACTTCGCCACGCTCACCGAGGTGCCGATTCTGCAGGGACTCCTCAACGCTGGCATGGGGAAGGGGCCGGCTCTCGCCTTGCTCCTTGCCGGGCCCGCGCTATCCCTGCCGAACATGCTGGTCATCCAGAGCGTGATGGGAACGAAGAAGACGGTGGTATTTGTTTCGCTGGTGGTGGTGATGAGCACCATCGCGGGCTTCGTCTTCGGGACGGTCATGCCCGCGTGAACGATCGAAGAAAGGAAACGTCATGGAAGTGAAAATCCTCGGAACGGGTTGCCCGAAGTGCAAAAAGCTGTTCGAAACTGCCGAGCGTGCCGTGCAGGAATCCGGCGTCAAGGCCGACCTCGTCAAGATCGAGAAGATCGATGAGATCATCACCTACGGCGTGGCGGTCACGCCCGGCCTCGTCATCGCCGGCGAGGTGAAGAGCGCGGGCAAGATCCCCGACGTGAAGCAAATCGCCGCCTGGCTCAAGGAGGCCGAGGCCAAGGGCTGAGAGATAGCGCCATGCTGCAATCCTTCCTTGCGAACGCCGAGGGCTACATCCACACCAACCCGTGGCTCGCCATCGTGGCGGTGTTCGTGGGCGGGGCGTTGACCGCCAGCAACCCCTGTGTGCTCGCCATGATCCCCCTGATGATGGCCTTCGTGGCTGGGCGTCAGGAGACCAAACTCGGCGTGCTCCGGTCCCTGGGCTACTCCCTGCTCTTCGTGCTCGGGCTGTCGATCACGTTCTCGGTGCTCGGGGTGGCCGCGGCGCTCGCCGGCACCCTGTACGGCGACGTCTCCGGTGTTTGGAACTGGGTGGTGGCGGCGGTGTGCGTCGTGATGGGCCTTCACCTGATGGGGATCTTGAAGTTCACGATCCCCGTACCGATCAACGTGCAGCCGAAGATCAAGGGGGCCCTCGGAGCGCTGCTGATGGGCCTGCTGTTCGGCATCGTGTCCGCCCCCTGCGCCGCCCCGATCCTCGTCGTTCTGCTGACGTACCTCGCGGGCTCGGGGTCGTCCGTTGCCTACGGCGGCTTCCTGTTGCTCGTTTACGCCCTTGGGCACAGCGTGCTCATCCTCGTCGCGGGCACCTCCATGGGTGCCGCCCGCAAGCTGATCGAATCGAAGAACGTGACGCGCACCACCGAGTGGATGCGCAAGGGCGCCGGCGCGGTCATCGTGCTCGTCGGCGTGTTCTTCCTCTACTCGGCCATCAGCGCCTGAAGGAGACCTCTCATGCGTACCTTCCCCTTGATTGCCATCGCTGTTCCGCTGCTCTGCGCGATCGGCTGTGGTCGAGCCGATGACACGCGCAGCGCCCACGCAGGCCAGCCTGTTGCGGCCTCCTCCGCAGCGGCCGAACCCGTCGCCCAGATCGTCTTCCTCGACCAGGAGGAAGCGTGCGACTGCACGATGAAGCGGGTCGACGCCACCTGGAGGGAACTGCAGAGCGCACTCGGGGCCAACAGCGGCGTGCAGGTCGAGCGCGTCCATCTCGACACCCAGAAGGACCTCGCGAAGGACTACCTGAAAGCCAAGCCCGTCATGGTGCCACCGGGCATCTACTTCATGTCTGGCAAGGGAGACCTTCTGGAAATGCTCCAGGGCGACATTACCGCCGCCCAGATCTCGGCTGTTCTCAAGAGGACGCAGTAGTGACCCGAGAGGGCGGGCGGCGCGTGAACGGGTGCGAGCCGACGACGCCGCACGGTGGTACAATTTCCACGATGGATCGCGAAGTACGAGTCTTCACGACGCACGGAGGTTCGGACGAGGCGGACCGGGGGTACTATCGATCGTTGTCTCCGCAGCAGCGCGTGGACATTCTGCTCGAGATCGTCGCTCGGTACCGGGAGGACCAAGGTGAAGCTGCAGCCCGATTTGAGAGAGTTTGTCGCGTTACCGAGCTTCCGGCCGGGTGACGGATCTTGCGGGGCCCTAGGCGAGCCTCCGCGCAACTGACCCGGTAAGCCGCCCCATCCATGTCACGCCCTGGGTCAACCTGTGCCAGACCAGTCCCGCCCAGCGTGTCGTAAACCCCTAAAAATCAAGCGGTCCATTCCGATGGCCCGGTGGCTTGCATCTTGCTCCCCGTCTCCCTGACACATCGACAAGGAGACATCGGACATGCGCACCCATTCGCTTCTCATCCCCTCCGCTCTCGCTTTCTTGATGCTCGGCGCCTGCAGTTCCGACGAAACCACGACCCCGGACCCGTCGCCCTCCGACCAGCAGGTCGCCAAGTCGGACCTGCAACGCGAAGAGAACCCCGCGATCAGCGACGACGCCAAGGACAAGCTCGTCGACGGGCACAACGCCTTCGCCTTCGACATGTTCGACCTCATCCGGCAGGACGAAGGCGCGGACAAGAACATGTTCTTTTCGCCCACGAGCATGACCGTCGCGTTGTCGATGGCCTACGCGGGCGCCCGCGCCACCAGTGCCACCGAGATGGCCGCCGCCCTCCACTACACCGTCCCGCCCGAGGACCTCTTCGCTTCGTTCAACTGGCTCGATCAGACCCTCGAAGGGCGGGACGACTTCGCCTACGACCGCGCCCTGTCCGAGGCGGAGATGTACGGCGAAGGGGAGCTGCCCTCGCGAACTGACTTCCGGCTGCACATCGTCAACTCGATCTGGGGCGAGCGCACCATGACCTTCGAGCAGCCCTTCCTCGACACCCTCGCCGTGAACTACGGCGCCGGCGTGTTCCTCTCCGACTTCAAGGGCAACCCCGACGTCGAGCGCGTTCGCATCAACGATTGGGTGGCCGAGGAGACCCTGGACCGGATCCAGGACCTCATCCCCCAAGGGGCCGTCGACGGCAGCACGCGCAGTGTGCTCGTCAACGCCATCCATCTCAAGATGCCCTGGGACAAGCCCTTCGACAAGGCCGAGGACCTGAGCTTCACGCGCCCCGACGGGACGTCCGTGGCCGCCCCGGCCATCAAGAAGAGCGAGCTTTGGCAGTACGCCGAGGCCGACGGGCTGCAGGCGGTGCGCATCCCGCTCGAAGGCGCCCAAGTCGAGCTCGTCGTCGTGGCGCCCCCCACCGGAGGGCTCGATGCCTTCGAAGCCGGGCTGACAGGCGAGAGCTTCCAGACGTTGTTCGACGGGATGCAGACCCATCAGGTGAACTTCCGGATGCCGAAGGTCAGCTTCACGACGCCGTCCATCATGCTCCGGCCGAAGCTCGAGGCCCTGGGCATGAACGCCCCCTTCTCGCCCGCGACCGCGGACTTCTCGGGCATCACCCAGGACGAGCCCCTGTTCATCTCGGACGTGGTTCACAAGGCGATGCTGGGGATCGACGAGAACGGGGTGGAAGCCGCGGCGGCGACGGCCGTCCTTCTGGCCGGCAGCGGAGTGCCCCCGGAGCCTGTCGATTTCCACGTGGACCGGCCGTTCTTCGTCGCCATCGTGGACGGTCCCACCAAGACCATCCTGTTCGCAGGGCATATCGTCGACCCCACTGAGTGACCACCCCAGTGCGAGAATGGACCGGCTGCGTGGGCCGGTCGGATCGTGACCGCCTCCGCGATCGGCTGCGGAGGCGACGGAAGAGTGCCTCCCGTTCAGAATTCCCGGTCCCCGGTCCCCAGCTCACCAGTTCGGCGGCCTGGTGGATCGAGACCGCGTCCGCCGCCCGTGGAGGCGACGGAAGAGTGCCTCCCGTTCAGAATTCCCGGTCCCCGGTCCCCAGCTCACCAGTTCGGCGGCCTGGTGGATCGAGACCCTCCGCAACCGCAGGGTGGTCCAGTACCTCGACGGGATGAAGCAAAGGGTCGACGAATGCAGAATGGGTTGGCGTTGACGGAGCGCCGAGCGGGCGAGCTGCCAAGAGTTGGGCGATCGCCGTTGCCGCGGTGTTCACCATATGCCAAATTCTCGTTCAGGTGATGGATGGCTTCTTGGACACCCAAAATCGTGCGACGGGTCCGCGAGCTCGCGGCGAACGGCCATGTCCGGTTCACGCACAAGGCGCTGTACGAGATGGCGTCCCTCGGAATGGACCAGGAAGACGTCCTGCACTTGCTGCAGCACCTTGACCCGAAAGAATGCGCGGGGCGCCTGAGGTCGTCGCTCACGAGCGAGTGGCTCTACGTGTTCAAGCCGACGGTGGCTGCGACCACCCTGTACGTGAAGATTGCGCTCCGCCAGGGGTGCATTGTCGTGTCGTTGCACGAGGACGAGGAGAACGACCATGACCAGACCTGATCGAGCTCGCAAGTCCCCAGCATCTCCAAAGCGCGCGGCGACCTTGCCCGACGACGCATGCCCCGCCTGCGGTGCGGTGATGGGCGAGATGCGTGGGCGTCTGCCCTATCCGGTCAACGGGGAGGACGTCAAGGTGGCGGCGTCGCACCTCCTTTGCCCGGACTGCGGTGAGGTCGTGTTGCGCCTCGACGATGCGAGGCGGCTGCGCGCGGCAGCCATCGCGGCGTATCGCAAGAAGCACCGGCTCCTTTCGGCGGACGAGATCCGAGCGGTGCGCGAGCATCATGGCCTCACGCAGGCGGAGCTGGCCAAGCTCCTGCACCTCGGGCTCAACACCGTCTCGCGCTGGGAGGCGGGGCGCAACGTCCAGACCGGAGCGATGGACGTTTTGCTTCGCCTGCTTCGAGATGTGCCTGGGACGCTCGGGTACCTCAAGACCCTTGCCGCCTGAGCCTGCTACAAACCATGGCTTCGATGCGGGCTCTTGCGTGCCAGCCGGGCCCTGCGAGTGGCTGTCTCAAAAGCCGAGCCCGAGCCCGAGCCGGAAACCACAGAAGGCGCAGAGAGCACAGAAGGGGATGGGGTTGGTGCGGAGGCAGGGACGTGATGCGCCGCGCGAGCCGAGCCCGAGCCCG
>CAZAWR010000016.1:106069-133522 GCA_964488865.1 uncultured Polyangiaceae bacterium
GCCCGAGCCCGAGCCCGAGCCGGAAACCACAGAAGGCGCAGAGAGCACAGAAGGGGATGGGGTTGGTGGGGAGGTTGGCAGGGACGTGACGCGCCGCGCGAGGCCGAGCCCGAGCCCGAGCCCGATCCGGATGGGTTAACCCGCGTGATGAGAATCTCCAGTCCCCCTCGCGTCGGACGGACGCGATGCACATCGAAAACCGATGCCGTGCGATCGCGTTTCGGGAACCATCGCGAACCGGAACGCAGGGTTTACCCACAGCGGGTGTCCCCCATTGAACGCGCCCCCTCGGATCACGCGACGCGTACCTTGATCGGGGCCCGTGGGGTCGGCCAGGTCGGCTGCCTCGTAGCTGGCCATGTAGTCCCCGGTCCACTCGAACACGTTCCCGATCACGTCGTGCAAGCCGAACATCGTGATGCCCGCGGGGAAGCTCCCCACAGGCGCCGTCCCAGCGAAGCCGTCGTCCTTGTCGTACATCCGCGGTCCCGCACGAAGGCCTCGCGCCTTCTGCCAGCTCGTGCACTCGGTTCCGCAGGCGTTCATGTGCTTCTCGTCGGGGAGGTCATCACCCCAGGGATAGGCGCCTCCATCCGACCCGCGCGCGGCGAACTCCCACTCGGCTTCCGTGGGCAAGCGCTTGTCGAGGTGCTTGCAGTATTGAGCGGCCTGGTCCCATGTGACGCAGTTGATGGGATGGCGCTCCAGACCCGGTTTGCCGAAGGTGCACAGCGTTCCGTGGGCCTCCAAGGACCGCGTGTGCTCCTTGTCGCCGATCGTCTCGGACCTCGGCCAGAAAGGGACGGGGGCCGGGCGCAGGCACTCGCCCACGTCCGAGCAACTCTTGTATTCCGCTGCCGTCACCTCGTGAACATCGACGCAGAACGGAGCCAGCCGCACCTTGTGCGCCGGCGCCCAGAGCTCGTGTCCCGGCTCGTTGGACCCTCGGAAAAAGCTCCCCCCTGGCACATACGCCATCCCAGGCGCGCACGTAGGCTCGACGACGGCTGCTGACGTCGCGCTCGTGGTCGACGGGCCGTCAGGGCTCTCCAACGCGGGCACAGGGCCGGCGCGATTCGCCCCGACCCCGATTCCGACAGCAAGAAGACCCAGGGTCAAAGCGCTCACCGCGGTGACCAGAAGCGACAGGCGTTTCGTCCTTGTTCGCGCGACCTGCGCGCTTGGCTCCTCGAGCAACGCGCCTCCGAGCATCGTCTCGCTCACGGCCCCGCTTCGAGGGACGTGCGCAACGGTCTCGGGGATCGAGAGAGCCGACGACGCCGGTCGCGTGCGCGCCGAAGCGGCGGACACCTGGGGGGAGCTCGACGGTCCCTCGTGGGACACGCCTGCCGCCGCTCGCAAGGCGGACCAGAAGTCCCCCATGTCGGCGTACCGGTCCACCGGACGGATCGCCAACGCTTTGGCGAACACGGCCTCCACGTCGTCGGAAACGAGGGCGCCGAAGGAACGGGGGGTGGGGCGACGGGTGGGGTCGCAGCTTGCCATGCCGAGCGCGACAGGGTCCTCCCCGTCCAGCGCGGGCAACCCGCCGCGAAGCATCTCCACGAGCACCAGGGCGAAGCCGTACACATCGGTCCAGGGCCCCGTGGCGCCATAGCTTCGGCGGAACTGCTCGGGAGCGGCATGCGTCGGTGACAAGGCCCGCAGCGACAGCGTCGTGTGCTGCAGTGCCTGGGACCGATCCATGTCCGGGGACATGACCTTCGCGATTCCGAAGTCGAGCAGCTTGACCGTGGGCGAGGTTGGGTCCTCGGAGCGCACGAGGAAGATGTTGGAGGGCTTGATGTCCCGGTGGACGATGCCGCGGCGGTGCGCGAGGGCCAGGGCTTCCGCTGGGGCATTCATGCACGCGATGACGTGCCCCAGGCTTCTGGCGGGCTTGCCCGCGCGGGCTTCCGCTTCCAGCGTGTCATCCAGGGCGCTGCCCTCGAGCCACTCGAGGACCAAGTACGGGATCGTTTCGCCGTGAGGCCGGGAGAACGTGCCGACGTCGCGCGCTTGGACCACGGCCGTCGTGGCCGTGGACAACTCGATCATGAGCTTGCCCTCCCGGACGAACGCTTCGAGCAGCGCGTGGCGTTCGGTGTCCTTCGCCGCTTCGACCGTGCGGAGGAACTTGAGGGCGACGGTTTGGTCCCAGGCGAGGTGCTTGGCGCGATAGACGACGCTGAAGCCCCCCTCGCCTGCCAAGGCTTGTACCTCGTACTTGTCGGCCAGCACAGTTCCGATGAGATGGAGCGGGTCGGTGAGGGTCGTCATCCGGGTCACCTGGGGGTGGGTGGAAGGCTCACGGCTGCTACGCACGAACCCTCGGGTGGTATCGGGAAGCCGTGAGGAACCTGCGGAAGCGCCTTTCGGTGGGCACATTGCTGCCCGCGGTACCGGTACGCGGATGACCTCGCCCCGCTACGGTTGCCGGCGGGGTAGGGGGAAGAAGCACCTGACGCCCGGGACCGCGGCCTCCGGGTCACGCTCACACCCGGGGGGGCGTTTCGGCAGCGCGGTGGAGGGCGACGGCGCCGAGGCTCACTCGGTCTTGTCGCCGGCCTCGGGCTCCACTGGCTCCTCCGGCGGCTTCTTCAGGGCGAACGAGCCTTCGAGCTGCTGGTGGTAGGTGAAGCCCAGGAGCACCGCGGTGTAGTCTCCGCTCAGGAACGCGCGTGCGCCGAACTCCATCTCCCCGGTCGCCACGCCTGCTCCGAGAGTGAGCAGACCGAGCTTGGCTCCCACCGGGTCATTGCCGTAGCTCACGCTCCCGAAGCCATCGAGCATGGTGGACACCGGGTGCACCGCGCGCACCAACCCGGACACGGGCAGCGCGAACGCGCCCCCAGTCTTCCGGCCGGCGAAGGCCAAGCCGCCGGACACGTCGGTCCTTCCCAGTTGCGTGCTCATCGTGCCGATGCCACCGATGCCCACGCCGTACGCCGAGAAGCTCTCGTCCGTGTCCTTGAGAGAGGCCTTGGCGTATGCGATGGGCACATACCCACCGAACGCATACTTGGTCTTTCCCTGGTCCATCTCCATGCCGAACGACGGCGTGAGGGAGAAGCCGAACTGGCTGAGCCCGGGCACCTCGCCTCCGTCGGGCTGGGTGTCGCCAGGCCCGCGGGTCGCGTAGAATAGCGATCCGCTGATGTTCATGAACTGGGTTTGAGACAGGTTCTTCGCGAACGCGAAGGGAAGGTGGAAGCCGTTGGAGGAATTGGACCCGCGCTCGTAAGCGCCTCCGAGGCTGAGTACGGACATGGGCACGGTGCCTGCGCGCACCTGGGCGACCCCGGACACGCCACCGCGGGCCATGAACGTCTCGATCTGGGCGTTCTGGGCGGCAAACGAGCCGCTGGCGGCCGCGAAGGAGTCGCCGGCCCCCACGGAGCACACGGCGTTGAGCAGCGCCGCGGCTGCGAGGTCCACGCGGTTGGTGGCGGTGTCGTGCAGGTTGTAGCTCTTGCCATTCACCTCGAGAATGCGCGTGTTGGGATCTCCGCCGGGCTCGATGGTGACGTTCACGCCGCAGATCGTCGTGTCGCACGGATCGCCTGTGATGGTGGCGTTGGCGCAGTCGTTCTCCCACTGGTCGGCCGCGCGTCCGGTCAGGGCGGCGACGAACTCGGGCGCATTCGCGCTAGCCTCCCCCGCGCAGAGCAGCACGAGTGCGGTGGCGCCGGTCGCGACGGCAACCCGCGTTCGACGTGCGCCCTGGGGGCTCGGACGGACGGTGAGGAATGTCGGGACGGAAGATCGCATGGTTTCATCCCCTTGGGTTCGGAACACTGCGGAAAGGGCTAGCGCGAACGGATTGTACGCCGCCTGGCGCAGGCGGGGGAAGCGATGTTCGAACATTTCCGTCGGATCTCCAAGGCGGTCCCACTGCCCCGCGTGAGGAACGTGCGGAAGCACCTTTCGGTGGGCGCATTGCTCTCCGCGGTACCGGCACGCGGATGACGTCGCCCCGCTACCGTTGCTGGCGGGGTAGGGGGAAGAAGCACTTGACGCCCGGTACTCCGGCACCCGAGGTGGGCCTCCGGGTCACGCTGCGTCTCGGTACAGGGGCAGGCGGGGTAGCGTGCGGGGCGGCGTCGCGACGGGGTACCCTGCCATGCGGGGTAGCTGCCGATGGGTGCCTCGGGTCGCTCCTTGCACAGGTCAGTGGCCATCCACGGGCGGTGGGATGCCCAGCCGCGCCGTCATCGTTGGCAGTCGAGGCAGAAAGGCGTCTCGGGTCTGACCTCGAGGCGGGCCCCTAGAGCCGGTCACCCCGGTGGTCCCCACCGCGTAGCCGCCCTTGCCCGGGGTTCCGTTCTTCGTTGAGACCTTCGGCCGCTTCCTGTACGGCAGAGGGAACGGGAGAACATCACCCATGCCAACCAAAAAGTCCCCGTCTCCAGCCGAGATCCTCACCGCAAGCGACGTGGCCCGGTTCTGCGAAGTCGAGCTCAAGACCGTTCACAACTGGTGCGACAAGGGGAAGCTCCGTTGCTTCCGCACCCCGGGCCGCCACCTGCGGTTTCGTCGCCTCGAGGTCGTCGCCTTCCTGGAGGAGTACGGATATCCCATCCCGGAGTTCCTCCGCATCGCGAAGCCCAAGGTCATCGTCCTCGACGAGGACCCCAACGTCCTCGCTGCCCTCCGGCGTGCCCTCTCCCGCCGCTTCGAGCTGTTCACGTTCCAGGAGCCGGCGGACGCCATCGTTGCGGTCGGCTCCGTGCAACCCGAGGCTGTGGTTCTCGACGCCAAGACGCAATCCCTTGACGGGCTCCGGCTCCTCGAGCGGCTCGGAAACATGGATGCGACCGCCCACATTCGAACGGTCGTGTACGCGTCCGAAAAAATGCGCAAGCCGGCGATCGAGGCCGGCGCCTCCGACTTCGTGGTCAAGGGAGAGGTGTCGGAGCTTCGCGAGAGCCTGGAGCGGCTGTTGGGGCTCGAGGAATAGCCCGGATCGTACCCTTGCCACTTGCACATACTCGCCTATGCGATTATGAGTGGCCCATGCCCACCGAGCTCGACCTCGAACCCCTAGAAGACCTCGCCTCCGTCTTCAAAGGCCTCTCCGACCCCACCCGCCTCGCCATCCTCGGCCTCCTGCTCCTCGAGGAAGAGATGTGCGTCTGTGACATCGAGAACGTCCTCGGGATCACCCAGTCCCGCTCCTCCCGCCACCTGCGCTACCTCGCCAATGCCCGCCTCGTCTCCACCAAGCGTGTCGGCCCCTGGGTCCACTACCGCATCACCACCCGCAAGGACCCGACACGCCTCGCCGTGATCGACACCCTCCGCAAGACGTTGCACGGCCCCGGCATGAAGGGCCTCGAGAAACGCCTTGCCCAGTGGAAGCGCGCGAAGGGAACTTCCAGCGCTTGTGCCGCTGTCCCCTCCAAGCCCGAGGTCAGCCATGTCTGATTCCGCCAAGCCCGTCCTCAAGCAACTGTCCTTCCTGGACCGTTTCCTCACCCTGTGGATCTTCCTCGCCATGGCCGTGGGCGTCACCGCCGGCTACCTCTGGAAGGACAGGATCGAGGCCCTCAACCAGGCCACCAGCGCCGGGACCACCTCCCTGCCCATCGCCATCGGCCTCATCCTCATGATGTACCCGCCCCTCGCCAAGGTCCGGTACGAAAAGCTCGGCAAGGTCTTTCGCAACACCCGCGTCCTCGGCCTGTCCCTCGTCCAGAACTGGATCATCGGCCCCGTCCTCATGTTCCTTCTCGCGGTCGTGTTCCTGCGCGACTTCCCCGAGTACATGGTCGGCCTCATCCTCATCGGCCTCGCCCGCTGCATCGCCATGGTCATCGTCTGGAACGACCTCGCCAAGGGCGACACCGAGTACTGCGCCGGCCTCGTCGCCTTCAACTCGATCTTCCAGGTGCTCTTCTTCTCGATCTACGCCTACGTCTTCATCACCGTCGTGCCCACCTGGTTCGGCATCCAAGGCGTGGAGGTGAACATCACCATCGGCCAGATCGCCGAGAGCGTCTTCATCTACCTCGGTGTCCCCTTCCTCGCCGGCCTGCTCACCCGCTTCGTCCTGCGCAAGATCAAGGGCGACTCCTGGTACCACGACCGCTTCATCCCCACGATCAGCCCGATCACCCTCATCGCCCTGCTCTTCACGATCGTCGTCATGTTCTCCCTCAAGGGCGAGGCCATCGTGAAGGTCCCCCTCGACGTCGTGCGCATCGCCATCCCCCTTCTCATCTACTTCGTGGTCATGTTCCTCGTGTCCTTCTTCATGAGCAAGAAGGTGGGCGCGACCTATCCCCAGTCTGCCACCCTGTCGTTCACGGCCGCGTCCAACAACTTCGAGCTCGCCATCGCCGTTGCAGTGGCCACCTTCGGCATCCATCACGGTGCCGCGTTCGCCGCCGTCATCGGACCCCTGGTCGAAGTGCCCGTGCTCATCGGTCTGGTCAACGTGTCCCTCTGGCTCAAACGAAGATACTTCCCGGAGAGTGATGCCCAGCTCCAGGCGGTCGCCTGCTGCACAGCTACCACCCCCTCGGGCTCCGGAACCGAATCCCCGTGACCCGTCTCCAAAGGAAAGCACCCATGAACGTCGAAGTGCTCGTCACGCCCGACTGCCCCCACGCCCAGCGCGCGATCACCCGCGTCCGCGACGTCGTAGAAGGTCTCGTGCCCGGAACGACCGTTCACGAAGTGCTCGCGGCGTCCGAGCAGGACGCGCAGCGCCTTGGCTTGCCCGGCTCCCCCACCGTCCGCGTCGACGGCCGGGACGTCGATCCCTCGGGCGGCGAGCCTGCCTTCGCATGCCGCGTGTACGGGAACGGCGAGGGGATGCCGGACCGATGGCGCATCGAGGCGGCGATGATTCGGTCGCTTCGTCCGAAACACCTCCTGTTTCTATGCGTGGCGAACTCGGCTCGCAGCCAACTCGCGGAGGGCATCGCGCGGTCCCTGGCCCCGGCGGGGGTGACGGTTTCCTCCGCGGGGTCGGAGCCCACGAAGGTGCGCCCCCAGGTGATCAAAGTGCTCGAGGAGCTTGGCCTGGACATCTCCAGCCACCGTTCCAAGTCCGTGAACGACGTGGATGCCTCGTCCGTGGAGGCCGTGATCACGCTGTGTGCCGAGGAGGTGTGTCCGGTGTTCCTCGGAAAAGCCTACCGCGCGCACTGGGGGCTGCCTGACCCGGCCGGCGTGCAGGGCGACGAGGACACGGTGCTCGACGCGTTCCGGGCGACCCGGGACGAGCTTCGCCGGAGGCTCTCCGTGCTGTTCGACGGTTGGGACGCATGACGGGCGGCGACGGGTCTCCGCGCCGCACTTGGCTGCTGGGCGTGATCGGGCTGGTCACGCTGGGCGGAATCGGGTGGAGCCTGTCGCGTCGTGGTTCGTCGAAGGCGGTGGAGATTCCTGCCGGGGTGCCCACGCTGCTGGACTTCGGGATGGATGTTTGCGCCCAGTGCAAGCAGACCCGGGCGATGCTCGAGCGGTTGACGCCGGGCTATGAGGGGCGGCTGCAGGTGCGATTCATCGACGTGCGGGACGACGCGAACGAAGCACTGGCGGCGAAGTACAAGATGCGGGTGGTCCCCTTGCTTGTGCTGCTCGACGCGGCGGGGCGGGAGGTCTGGCGTCACGAGGGGCTCCCTCAGGAGGCGATGCTGCGGGCCAAGCTCGACGAGGTGGCCGGGCCGTGAAGGCGCAAGAACCTGCTGCAACGGCCAGCGCCGCGACGCACGCCGCGCACGGCATGGAGCCCTGTGCGTGTGAGCAGCAGACGCTGGGAGCCACACCGTGGGTGATGGGCGCGCTGGTGTTGTTTCTGGCGTGGCGGGTGGTGCGGGGCAGACGAAGAGCAAGATAACTAGACGCTTCCTTTGCCAACGAAGGCCGGTACGTCTGCAAGGTCTCAGCGGCTACTCGAGAAGCTCGAGGTTCTCGTAGAGGAGGTCCACGGGAACCTCGCAGCCCAGACCCGGCACCGCCACCCATCCCCCCGTCAGTTCCGTGAGAAGCCACTGTCCCGTGTCGAGACGGTGGTAGTGCTCCACCCGAGGCTCCGTCTGGGAGACGAACAGGACATCCTGCAGCGAGCCTATCGTTCGATAGTGCGCGAACTTCGGGCCTCGGTCATCGTTCTCCGTCGACTCGGAGAGCACCTCGACGATCACCGTGGGGTTGACGACGCTCTGGGGGGGAGGGCCGTGCAAGACAGGTCTTCCGCATACCACCATGACGTCAGGGTACGTGTACATGCCCGTTGCCGGAACGTGCAGCCGCTGATCGCTGCCGAGTACGATGCACTTGCCACCCGCGGACCCGAGCGCGGTCCGGAGTGCGAACACGACGTTGCTCACGACGAGGTTGTGAGCAGGAGAGGCCCCCGCCATGTCGTAAGCGACCCCGTTGATGAGCTCATGCTTCGCTTCGCTTCGCGCTTCCAGAGCGAGATACTCCGCCTCCGAGAGGCGCATGGGCGATGCCGGCTTCATGGATGATGGATAGCACTTGACGTCAGTCGGGTCGACTGCGGGGGAGTGCCGGACCGATGGCCCCACAACCCGTCGCACCGCAGCTACCCACATCCGCACAAGCAACGAAACCATCTGCGGTTCTCTGCGGAATCTGCAGCCAACTCCGAAGGCTCCGGATCTGGGTTGCCGCGGGGTCATTGATCCGCCCCTTCGCCTGGGATAGCGTTCCGTCTCTCGGGCCGGCGTGACGCTCATGTGGGCGCCTGGTCGTGCTCTGCGAGGGAGCGGCTCCATGCACACGGCAGCCAAGCATTCGACCCTTCTCCTGATGACCGCCGCCCTAGGCGCGATCCTCGGAAACCTAGCCCCGATCGGACGGGCCGACGCGGCGCGGGACCCGCGACAACCCCTCCTGCCCACCTCCCTGTCGGGCGCGGAGATCTACACTGCCGCGTGCGCGAGCTGTCACGGCGTACGAGGTCAAGGCGAGCCGAAGGCTCACGTCGGTTTCGATCTGCCCCTCGCGGACTTCACGGACTGCAGCTTCGCCACCCGAGAGCCAGACTCGGACTGGTATGCCGTTACGCACGACGGCGGCCCCGCGCGCGGCTTTTCGGAGCTGATGCCCGCGTTCGGCGACGCCCTCACCCACGAGCAGATCCAACGAACGATCGCCCACATGCGTACGTTCTGCGAAGAGGACGCGTGGCCTCGCGGCGACCTCAACTTCCCCCGGGCCATGTTCACCGAGAAGGCCTTCGTCGAGGACGAGGTCGTGCTGACCACCGCGGTCGGGCTCGAAGGACCGGGGTCTGTGACCAACGAGCTCACCTACGAGACTCGCTTCGGCGCCCGCAACCAGCTCGAGATCACGGTTCCCTATCATGTGCGCGAGCGCGCGGCCGAGCAAGGCGGCGACTGGACGAGCGGGATCGGTGACCTGGCCCTCGGGGTCAAGCGCGTGATGGTGCACAGCCTAGGGACCGGATCCATCGCGAGCCTGGGCGCCGAGGCCATTCTGCCTCTGGGTAACGAGGACGAAGGCTTTGGCAAGGGCATGGTGGTGTTCGAGCCGTGGCTCGGTGTCGGGCAAGACTTGGGCGCCGACGCGTTCGTCCACGTGCAAGCTGGCGGCGAGATCCCGACCGAGGACGCCCCGTACGACCTGTTCTGGCGGACCGCCCTCGGCATGAGCTTCTCCCAGGCCAACTTCGGAAGAACCTGGTCTCCCATCGTCGAGGTGCTTGGCAAGCTCGAGCTCGAGGAAGGCAAGACACCCGACTGGGACGTCGTGCCCCAGTTCCAGGTCACCCTCAACACGCGACAGAACATCATGATGAACCTGGCAGCCAGACTGCCCATCAACAACACCGACGAGCGGAGCAAGCAGATCCTCATGTACCTGCTGTGGGATTGGTTCGACGGCGGTCTGGACCAGGGGTGGTAGAACCATGCGGACGAACGATCGAACACGCACGATGATGCAGGTCGCCCGTTGGGCGCTTCCGGTGCTCATGGTCCTAGCCGCCAGCAGCGCGGGCACGTCGGATGCCGAGGCGCAAGCTGCGGCCCCCGCCTCCGTCTTCCTCACCTCGGACCGTTGCATGGGTTGCCACAACGGCCTCACGACGCCCGACGGGCAAGACGTCTCCGTAGGCTTCGATTGGCGCCCATCCATGATGGCCAACGCGGCGCGGGACCCGTACTGGCAGGCCTCCGTGCGCCGCGAGACGCTGGACCACCCGTCGCTGCGCGGTGCCATCGAGGACAAGTGCTCGACCTGCCACATGCCCATGTCCCGCTTCACGCAGAAGCAGGCAGGCGCTTCGGGTCAAGTCCTCTCCCACTTGCCCATCGGCTCGGCGGCCACGCCTGACGCGCTGCTCGCGGCCGACGGGGTCTCGTGCAGCGTCTGCCACCAGACGCAGCCGGCGAACTTCGGGCGAGAGGAGAGCTTCACCGGGGGGTTCCTCGTCGACACGCGCCTGCCCGCCGGTCGACGGCAGGTCTTCGGCTCTTTCGAGGTCGAAGCCGGGCGTCGTCGGGTCATGCAGTCGTCCGCGGGGTTCTTGCCGGTGCGCTCGTCCCATCTCAAGCAGTCGGAGATGTGCGCCACGTGCCACACGCTTTTCACGCACGCTTATGATTCCCAGGGCCGCGAGGTGGGCAAGCTCCCCGAGCAGGTGCCCTACCTCGAGTGGCGGCACAGCGCCTATCGCACCACGCAGAGCTGTCAATCTTGCCACATGCCGGCGATTCAAGTGCCGTCGCCCATCACCAGCGTCCTGCCCAATCCTCACGAGGGCGTGTCCCGGCACGTCTTTCGGGGCGGGAACTTCTTCATGCCCCGCCTGTTCAACCGCTACCGCGCCGAGCTGGGGGTCGTCGCCTCGCCGCAGGAACTCGAAGCCGTCGCGCGTCGCACGACGGACCACCTGACCACGCGGTCCGCTCGCTTGACGATCGACCAGACCGTTGGGTCCGAGGGGGTTCTCGACATCGACGTGACGGTGCAGAACCTGGCGGGACACAAGCTGCCAACCGCTTACCCCTCGCGCCGTGTGTGGATCCATCTGACCGTCGTGGGGAGCGGAGGCCAGGTGCTGTTCGAGTCGGGTCGCTTGATGCCGAACGGTCAGATCGTGGGCAATGACAACGATGCCGATCCCGCGCGCTACGAGCCGCACCACGAGCTGATCCAGCGGCGCGACCAGGTCCAGATCTACGAGGCCGTCATGGTGGATGCCGACAAGCGCGTGACCACCGGCTTGCTGCGCGGTGTGCAGTTCATCAAGGACAATCGCATCTTGCCCGCCGGGTTCGACAAGGCGACCGCAGGGGCCGACATTGCCGTGCGCGGTCACGCCGCGAACGATGGTGACTTCACGGCGTCGACCGACCGGGTTCGCTACCGGGCGAGCGTGGCGGGGGCGCAGGGGCCGGTGCTCGTGCGCGCGGAGTTGTGGTACCAACCCATCGGGTTCCGGTGGGCGGAGAACCTCGCCGGTCATTCCACCTCCGAGACGAATCGCTTCGTGAGTGCGTACCGATCCATGTCGGATGCGTCGGCCATCATGCTCACCAGCGCGGAGCGTCGCATGGAAGACCTCCCCTAGGGACCCTAGGCACGACGAGCCAATCATGACGTTCTCCTTCTCTGTCACGGAAACCATGCGCGGTCTCCACCACTTCGTGGACCCATCCCTCGGTGCGCCCGACGACCGACCGATGCACTTCCGCATCGACTGGGGCGCCCCCGTTGGGTCGCTCAATCCCCTTTCCGACGGGTTCATGCGTCACCAAGCGACGGGGACCCTCTTCGCCGAGGGACTCACCCCGGAACCCGTACCCTGCACCGGGACCTTGGCTGTCGACTACCTGCGTGACCACACGATCAAGTACGAGCTCGACTTTGCGTGTGCCGGTGCGCCGTACCGCTATGTGGGCCGCAAGACGGACGTGTACCTTCGTCATCCCTTGCAGCTGATCAAGACGCACACGACGTGCTACGGGGCGATCACGGACGCGCAGGGCCGGACCGTTTCGCGCTCGGTGCTCCACTTCCCTCCGGAGACGATGCTGCCCTTCCTGATGAGCTTTCGGCTGCGCAAAGCGTAGTCGCAGAGGGGCTTCTCCGCGCATGCCGCGGCGCGACGGTTTTCGTCGCCATCCCCGCTGTTTGGCGATAGCGTGCACCGAACGGACATGGTCAAGGAAGCGAACGCTAGCGAAGCGGATGCGGGCGTTTCTCGGCAGGGGGACGCGGCAGGGTGGGACGACGTTCTCGAACGGTTGGGCGAGCGTCGCGAAGCCGGCGTGTCGGCCCGGTATGCCGTTCGATCGTACCTGTCGGATGTGATGGATCGCATCGCCTCGCTCGACGACCAGGAGACGGAATCGTGGGCAGGGTTGCTCCAGGACGTGCGGGCCTTGCGTGACGAGACGGACCATCTTGGGGACCGGGTCGGGCATCTCGATGGGGAGCGGCAGGAGGCGGCGTCGCGTCTCGAGAGGGCGGAGCTCGAACTGGTAGCAGCGGAGGAACGAGCGGCCTCGCTCGAGGGCAGGGTCAAGTCGCTCGAGCAGAACGGCGAGCGGATGCGTGAGGAAGCGCAGGCCGGGGAGCAGCGCATGCGGGAGGCCGACGCCCGGATCGCCGCGGCGAAGGACGCGCAGCGCAAGGCGGATCAGCAACTCAACGACACGCTCGACACGCTCACGGACCTGGGGCTCGCGAAAGCGGAGCTCGAGCGAAAGGTGGCGGACATCGAGGCTGGGTTCGAGGCGGTCAAGGAGGAGCGTGCGGCTGCCGAGGAGCGGTGGAACGCTTCCGACGATCAGCGCTTGTCGCAGATCCGGCTGCTGCGAAAGACGGTCGAGGATCTGGAGCGCAGGCTTGCTGGAGGGGATCAGGAGCGCGTCTCGCTCGCAACGTCCTTGACGCAGGAGAAGGAAGCGCTCGAGCAAGCGTGGAAGGAAGCCACGAGCTTGCGGGAGACGCTCGCGGCTGTTCGGTCCGAGGCCAAGGACAGGATCGATGTGCACGAGCGGCAGCAGGAGGAGTTCATCGCCCAGCTCGTGGACGACTACGACGGGCAGCTTGCGCAAGCGCGTGAGCAGCTCGAGGAGCTCCGCAAGAACGGCGTGGACGTGTCGCTGCTGCGGCAGGCCGAGAAGCAGCGAGAGGATGCGCTGCAGGACCTCGAGCGGGCCCGTGGGCAGCTGCAGGCCTCCGGCGACGCGCTCGAGGAGCTGGATTCCTTGCGGCGGGAGATGGAGGAGCTGCGGACGTCGAAGCAGGCGGAGGAGCCGTCCCGCGCGCAGGAGTTGATGGCCGAGCTGGAGCGCGTGCGCACCGAGCTGGGACAGGCTCGCATGGGGGTCGATCAGCTGTTGCAGGACTGCGACCGGCTCAACGCCGAGAACGTTCGCCTGCGAGAGGCGATGAAGCAACGAGAGGCATCGGTCCCGATGGCTCTCGCGCTCGACGAACCGGACGATGCGGGGGATGCTGTCGGTCTGATGGAAGCTCGTGCGTCCCGTCCTGGCGCCCCATCCCCATCCGTGTCCGAGCCGACGGACGAGCCCTCTCCGGCGCCCTCCACGAAACGATCCGTGAGGGCGTCGCGAAGGCCGAAGCAGAAGGTGTCTGACCCTGCCGCGCCTTCGGTCAGGGGACAGCCCGACGGGGCGAAGGGCAAGCGACCGGTGGGAAGCTACTTCCTCACGGCCGAGGAAGTGATGGAAGAGACGGTTCGCGACAGGTCGAAGCGCCGGGGCAGTTGAAGGGAGAGCTACGTGAGCGTGGATGCCATGAGAACGAGCACGTGTTGGCAGGGGTGTTTGCTTGCGACCCTGGTGGGCGTGACGACGCACTGCGGGACGGTTCCGCCTGTTCGCCAAGCGACAACGGGGCCCGAGGCTGTCCAGCCTGCGGCGTCGGGGACGGAGGACGTCGAGAACATCTGTCCGGACACCCCGAAGCTTGCGGTAGCGATGCGTGTTTCCACGCCCGAGGGGGGGCGGTGGATGCTGCACGAGCGGGAGGTGGTTCGACAGGGGGAGCTGTTTCCCGCGGATGCGGACGAAGGGGCGCGCCCCATGTCGGAGGGGGAGGCGAAGGCGCACGGGGCGCCGGCTGCGGGCTTGCCTGTGTGGGTCTATGTCTCGGATGAGGCGCCGCCCTGCAAGATGGAGACGGGGGCGCCGTGGGCCGTGCATTACGGCGATGGGGTGTTGCGGACGCACGTGTTCTCGGAGCTCGCGGGCGCATGTGAGCTGGACGAGCAGGCACCGAGCTACCTGGTCGTTCGTGGTGTCGAGGAGGCTCGCGGGTGTCGGATGCACGCGTTGCCGCTGATGGCTGCGGACGAGGAAGGCACCGGGGTGACACCGGTTCCTGAGGCGGTGAAGAAAATCCTCCCGCCCAATCGGTGCGAGGAGCCGAAGTGTTTTCGGTGGATCGCGTTGGGCGGGCACGTGGACGGTGGCGCTGGCGTGTACGAGGTCGGTGCGGTCTGGGTGCAGCCTGTCGAGGGCGACGACCCGCCGTGTGCCGCGCCTTTCGATGGCTTTCACGGTGTCTACTTCCAGGCCAGCACGGGTGCACCCTGGCAGGAGGTCCCCGAGGTCACAGGCGTTCGTGCGCTCATGTACGATCGTCGCGGTCTGCGCGCCGTCATCACGGATGCAGGGGGCATCCTGGGGCTGCTCTCGGTCGGCAAGGATGGACTGCATCGGGCGTGGGAGCAGCGATACGTGTCCTGGAACGAGGAGAATCGGAGCCGGATCGAGGAGATTCAGCCATCGTGCCTGTAGGCGCGAGAGGGAGGGCAATCATGGGGAAGAAAGAATCGACGGTCGAGAATCGTGTCTACTTGTTTCGTGATCTCGCGGGAGCGTGGCTCGCGTCCTTCGGTGATCAGCTCTGTGCCGAGGACGAAAACGTGAGGCAGAGAGCGCGAGACGCGCTGGCGGAGATTGCCTACGCCTCGTGCGTGCTGTCCGACACGGACGGGATGGATGGCAAGACCGTGGCGAAGCTCGTGCGCAACGGCCCGTGACACGTCGGCGGTGTGTCCGGTTGGGGTTGTGAGGCCAGGCCAAACGGGCTACGACCCTGGCGATACGCCGAAGAAAAACCCATCGGCTTTGAGGTACGTCATGACGAAGAAGGTCCTGCTTGCGACGGAGAAGCCTTTTGCGCTGGCGGCACGTGATCTGGTCGTTGCCGTGTTGAAGAAGGCGAACTACGAGGTCGTGGTGCTCGAGTCCTACACGGACAAGGCGGCGCTGCTCGATGCGGTGAAGGACGTGGACGCGATGATCATCCGGTCCGACAAGGTGGACCAGGCCGTGCTCGATGCCGCCAAGGGCTTGAAGCTCGTGGTGCGTGCGGGCGCTGGCTACGACAACATCGACTGCGCTTATGCCAAGCAGAAGGGCGTGTTCGCCATGAACACCCCCGGACAGAACTCCAACGCCGTGGCCGAGTTGGTCTTCGGCATGATGGTCATGATGGCTCGCGCTCGCTATTGCGGGAAGTCAGGCACCGAGCTCAAGGGCAAGACCCTCGGCATCCACGCCGTTGGCAACGTGGGCCGGTGCGTGGCGCGCATCGCCAAGGGCTTCGAGATGAAGGTCCTCGGGTTCGATCCGTACGTGAGCGCGGATGCGATCCGCGACGCGGGCGCAGAGCCTGTCGACTCGATCGAGAAGCTCTACGCACAATCCGACTATCTGTCCCTGCACATCCCTGCGACGGCGGAGACCAAGCAGTCCATCAGCAAGAAGTTGCTGATGTCGATGCCCAAGAACGCGTGCCTGGTCAACACGGCTCGCAAGGAAGTCATCCACGAGGCCGAGTTGCTCGAGGTCTTCGAGGCACGCGCCGACCTGCGCTATGCCACCGACATCGGGCCCGCGGACGACGTCGCCAAGGCCTTGCAAGAGAAGTACGGCGACCGCTTCTACATGACCCCGAAGAAGATGGGCGCGCAGACCTCCGAGGCCAACGTGAACGCCGGCATCGCCGCCGCAGAGCAGATCGTCGCCTTCTTCGAGAAGGGCGACAAGCGCTTCATCGTCAACGCGTAGTCGTCCTCCTTTCCGTCCCCCCATCCATCCAATCCACCCTGATCCGGAGCGAAGCGACGGGCTGAGAGAGCAAGCTCTGGATCTTGCTCCGCGAAAGGCGCGACGACCTGCCGCCAATGAGGTGGGTGGTGCTCCTTCCCACGACGGGTCAGCATGGTTCGGACGCACAACCCGTCGCCACGCAGCTACCCACATCCGGGCAAGCAACGAAACCATCTGCGGCACTCTGCGGAATCTGCGGCCAACTCTGATGGCTCCGGATCTGGGATCCACCGCGCGACTGGCAGCGCCCGCCCGATCTCGGTACACTCCCCCGATCCGGGAGGTTTGCCGTGTTCTCGCTCCTTCGCTCCGGTTGCATCCTCGCGACGGTGGTTTTCGTCCCCCTTGGGGGGTGCTCTGAGGATGAGCCCAGCTCTTGGCCCTACGCAACAGGTGGCGCGGGAGGTGCGGAGGCGGGCGTGGACGCCGGGGCTGGCGGGATCGGCGGAATGGGGGGTTCGGGCGGCAGCGCGGGGGCTGGAGGTACAGGGACCTCGGGGACGGGAGGCACGGGCGGGGTGCCCCTTCCGTGCGACGATCGTTTCTCGTTCTCCTCGAGCCACGTGACGGTGGGTGTTCCCTTCGACGTGAGCTTCACGGACACGCCGGGCTATGCCCACGTGGATGTCGAGGTGACAGGGCCGGGGGCTCCCGTTTCCACCTGGCAAGGCATGGAGGGAAATGGTCCCTACACGTGGACCTGGCGTGTCGATGGGCACGGTGCGGGGGTGCTCGACCTTCGTTTCATGAAGGACAAGGAAGCGGGGAGCTCGGGGACACTCGTCGCGTCCTGTCAGGTCGAGTCCGAGGGGACGGGTGGTACGGGTGGTACGGGCGGTACGGGTGGGGCCGGAGGTACGGGCGGCGCGGGCGGATCCGGCGGTGCCACCTCGCCACCCGCGAACCGCTATGGCATGGGCTACGTCCACGAAGGCAACGCTGCGGACCACGACCTCACGAGGGACCTCGTAGGACCGGGCGGACACGTGCTCGTGATCTTCGCCGACGTTCGCCCGGACCGTCACAACGCGGAGCCGAGCTGGAAGAACTCGATCGCGGATGCTTATTCCCGGGACCTCGTCCCCGTCATTCGCATGGCGCCCCCCTGGGGAGACCGCCGTGTGCGAAACCAAGGCGAATCCCCCACGTCCTACCTGGCGCTCGGCCAGGCCTACAGGGACATCGTCGCGGACTTGCCCTTGCGCGACGGCTGGCCGCTGTACGTGGCTGTCCACAACGAGCCGAACCTTTGTTACGAGTGGGCGTGCGATCAGGGGGTGGGCTGGCTGTACGAGGACCAGCTCGCGGGCGAATACGCGGCCATGCTCCGCGACGTGGCGGATGCGGTGCATGCGCTGGGTGAACCACGCATCAAGGTGACGAACGGGGCACTTGCGCCCGGCGGAGTGACAGGGTGCGAGTGCGGCACGGACAACTGGCAGGGCGGCACGACGGCGCTCACGTACCTGCAGAAGATGAAGAACGCCGTGCCCGACGTGTTCGATCGGATCGACGTGTTTTCCACGCACTCGTATCCGGCGCAGGGAGACGGTTGGGGGTTCTTCTGTGCCTATGCGGACGCGATGCCGGGGCTGACGTTCTTCGAGAAGGAGCTGCAGGCGATCGGGAAGCCGAACATGGGCGTGCTCGTCACGGAGACGGGGTGGACCATCGAGCACGAGGCGAACCACTGGAGCCGGGAGCAGGTGGCGGAATTCACTGTGCAGGCCTACCAGAACGTCTGGGAGACCCACCCCAGCATCGTGGGAGTGACGCCGTTCATGCTTCGAGATGCTGCGTGGGACAGGTTCGCGTGGGTGCAGGCAAGCGGGACGCCCTACCCGGTGTATGACGCCGTCCGCGCCTATCGGTGCGGTCAGCCGGGGGCGCAGGGATGCAATTGATGCGTAGTAAAATGCAAAATCACGTCACGGGGTTGCTTGTGATCGCTGGCCTGGCGTCCTTGCTTGCCGGGTGCTCGTCGGAGGATGGGACGGCGCACGCGCCACCGGGGTCCGATGCGGGCGTGGACGGCTCCGCCGATGCGTCTGGCGATGCGCTCGGTGATGCATCGAACGACGCCGTCGGGGACGGCCCCCTGCCCGACGGCTCTTGCTTCCCCGCAACCTGCAGTTCCCTTGGTGCCAACTGCGGCACCACGACGGACGGTTGCGGGGGCATCCTCGACTGCGGGTCGTGCGATGACGGGAGCGTTTGCGGCGGGGATGGACCGAACCGCTGCGGCTCGTCCAAGTGCGAGCCCGGCACATGTGAGGGGCTCGACGCCGATTGCGGGTTGGTCTCCGACGGATGCAGCGCCGTGCTCAACTGTGGTGGATGCCCTCCGCCGTCGCAGTGCGGGGGCAATGGGACGCCCAACCGTTGCGAGTGCACGCCGACCACCTGTGCGAAGGCGAACGCCGATTGCGGGAGCATGCCGGACGGCTGCGGGGGTGTGGTTGAGTGCGGGGATTGTGGTGGGGGGCAGACCTGCGGAGGCGGTGGGCCCAACCGATGTGGCACCGGCACGTGCAGCCCCAAGTCGTGCACCCAGCTCGGTGCTTCCTGCGGCTGGGTCTCCGACGGCTGTGCCGAAGCGATCCCCTGCGGCGAATGTGAGACGCCGAACACCTGCGGCGGTGGTGGGGAGCCCGATCAATGCGGGTGTCTCGCGAAGTCCTGCGCGAACCTCGGCGCCTCCTGTGGTCCTTTCGATACGGGTTGTGGCGTCGTCGATTGTGGTTCCTGCACCTCGCCGGAAACCTGTGGCGGGGGAGGTGTGGCTCACGTGTGCGGCTGCTCTTGCTCCCTGCCCAACGCCATCACCGCGTGCTCCGGAGGGGCGTGCAACCTCGTCGCCTGCCAAAGCGGGTGGGGCGACTGCAACGGCAACGCTTCCGATGGGTGCGAGGCCAGCCACGCCACGAGCGTCAGCCACTGCGGTGGGTGCGACATCGCCTGCGCCTTTCCGAACGCCTCTGCCTTCTGCAACGGTCAGTGCCAGCTTGGGTCCTGCGTGCAGGGGTTCGACGACTGCGACGGGGTGGTCTCCAACGGATGCGAGGCCAATCTCTGGAGCAGCCCCTCGAGCTGCGGGGCCTGCGGCACCTCTTGCTCCTTGCCCCAAGTGAGCCAGACAGCTTGCACCGGCGGCTCTTGCTCGATCGTGACCTGTTCCTCGGGCTGGACTGACTGCGACGGGGTTGCCGGCAACGGTTGCGAGTGCGGCGGCGGGCAGTATTGCCATGCCGGAGCTTGCTACGACTACCCGACGATGACCTGGACGCCGACGTGCATGAACGTAGGGGTCGACCAACTGGCTCCGAACTACCTCTACGACTACAAGATCTACGGTCGCCCAGGCGCCACGTACCAGAAGTACAACCGGCACATCAGCTGCGCAAAAGCCGCCTACGTCGCCGAGTCCGGTGTGATCGGCTCCTCCGGTTGGGTGGGCGAGACGCTCGAAACCTCGGCCGTCGGTTGCTTCGAAAACCTTGGCGAGTGGGAGACGTGGGCCACGGTCGATGGCTACGAGACCAATCACGTCCCCGCGACGTTCTACAGCACGCTCTGCCAAGGCGCTTCGACCTGTACCCAGGCCAAGTCCTACTGCTGGGGTGGCTGATTCCTAGGGAA
Source organism: uncultured Polyangiaceae bacterium (assembly GCA_964488865.1). GTDB lineage: Bacteria > Myxococcota_A > Polyangia > Polyangiales > Polyangiaceae > MWCO01. The sequence continues at coordinate 125,806 of CAZAWR010000016.1, forward strand.
TATTTGCAGACCCGGCCCTTGCCACCCACACAGGGGGCTTGCTACATACCCGGCCTGTCTTATTGATTGCAAGGAGCTCTTCTTCAGCCATGAGCCGTTCCAAAGTCGCAATCCTACGCACAAGCCCCGCCACCGTGCTCGAGGACTACCACGAGCTCATGAACCTCGCGGGCTACCAGGACGTCGTCGCGAAGGACGCCGACACCGGTCTCAAGATCAACATCTCCTGGCACTTCTTCTACCCTGCCTCCTCCACCACCCCCTGGCAGCTCGAAGGGGTCATCCGCGCCATGAAGCGCGACGGCTACGACCCGAACCTCATCCACGGTTGCCACAACCGCACCGTGGTCATCGATGCCCACCTCGGGGAGCGAGAGAACAAACAGGTCGACGTCATCGAGGCCCACGGCTTGCGCAACGTCCACCTGTACGAAGGCGAGGAGTGGATCCACATCCGCGACGCCGTCGGCGACCTCGCCGACGAGTTCCTTGTCCTCAACGACGTGTACCCCAAGGGGTTCTCCATCCCGAAGCGCTTCATCGGCGAGAACATCATCCACCTGCCGACCGTGAAGACACATATCTTCACGACGACCACGGGCGCGATGAAGAACGCGTTCGGAGGTCTGCTCAACGAGCACCGCCACTGGACCCACCCTGTCATCCACGAAACCCTCGTGGACCTGCTCATGATCCAGAAGAAGATCCATCGCGGCGTGTTCGCCGTCATGGATGGCACCTTCGCCGGCGACGGGCCGGGACCGCGCTGCATGATCCCTCACGTCAAAAACGTCCTCCTCGCGTCGGAAGACCAGGTGGCCATCGACGCCGTGGCCGCCAAGCTCATGGGCTTCGACCCTCTTCGCGACATCAAGTTCGTGCGGCTTGCCCACGAGCTGGGCCTCGGGTGCGGCGACCCCAGGGACATCGAGATCGTCGGCGACACCGATGCCGCCGAGATGAGCTGGCACTTCGACGGCCCCTTCAAGAACATGACCTTCGCGTCCCGCAACCAGCACCGCATCTACTGGGGACCTCTCAAGAAGCCCCTGGAGTGGTCGCTGAAAACCTGGCTCGCTCCCTGGTCCTATGTCGCCTCCGTCTCGTACCACGACATGTTCTGGTATCCCATGTACGGCAAGACCCGCGTGAACGATGCCCTGATGAGCGAGTGGGGACGGCTGTTCGCCAACTGGAACCAGGTTCAGCCGGACCCGGATGGCAAGGGCTACCCGGACGTCGGTACCGAGAACCCCGAGCTCGTCCGCCTCGGCATCAAGCACTTCCTCGAAGGCTTCCGGCTCGTGGGCATGGCCGTGACCGAATCCCCAGAGGTCGGCGCCTGGCAGCGCAAGCACGCTCGCTGACCTCGCCGTCGTTCGACGGGGAGACGCCCTGCCGTGGCGCCCCTACCGCTTCTCCCCCCGCCACAAGCCCGAACGACCTCCTAACCAGATCGTCCCCTCGACGGAGCCTGTCGCTACCTCGAGCGGCCCCTCCGGTCCCGCCACGCGCCGCCACGTCGCGCCGTCGTAGTGGCCAGCCCCATCTTGTCCCGTCACCCAGACGTCGTTGGCCGAGGTGCCCCACATACCGCGCGGTTCCTTCACGGGGGACGCCATCCGCTTCCAGTCGTCGCCCTCGCGAACGTACAGCGCGTCCTGGCTGGCGACGCTCACCCAGAGCACGCCCGGCCTGCCCCACAGCCCGGTGGCCTGGGTGAAGGGCCCCCGCCCCGGCAGATCGCTCCATCCCGCGTCTCCCAAAGCGGACACGCGGTCGTTGTGCAACGCATGGACCGCGCCGTCGTGCATGAACACGCGCGGCATGCCAGCGCCTGCTGGCAGCGTGGTCCACCCCGTGCGCCGCTTCACGATGCATACGTCGTTCACCTTGCACACCACCTCCGGGTCGTCGTGGCCCAGGACTCCGAACAGTCCCCCCGCGGGCTTGCCCCCGAGCCTCCCGATCTCCGACGGCTCCTTCTGCCATCCTGCTGCTTTCAAGCGAAGGTAGATGGCTTCCGTGCCCGTGCCGTCGTCCGCGACGGTGGTGGTTCCCATCAGGCGGGGCCGGTTGTCTCGGCCGAAGAAGATCTCCACGCGGCTCTGCGCGCCGAGTGCGTGCGGCGACGGCAGCGGCTTCGGTTGCCATCCGTCCGTGTCGAGCAGGTAGGGTTGATCAGCCAGCGCGGCCACGCGCGGTGGCTTGCCCACGGCGATCGATCGGATGGGCTTGTCCAGCACGCGCTCGAAGGCGTGGAGCGACACGGTCCCGACCGCGCCTCCGAGGGGCTCTGTCGGCGTGGCTGCGGGAGGCTCGAGCGCGACGGGAGTGGCCGATTCCGACGGCGTTGCGGGCGTGGGGGCAGCCTCCGGTGCAGGTGTGCTCGCGGCGGGCGAGACTGCGGGAGAAGGGCCGCCGCAACAGAGCAGGGAGACGGCGACCCACGGGAGCGTCGACAATCGTTTGTGCATGAGGGTGGACCATTCGAACCCAAGATGCGGCTGATTCCAAGAAGCTTGGCCGGAAGCTGGGGGGCGAAAGGCGGCGCTTGCGTCGGCGCCGGCATCAGGGCAGACCCTCGGTGCGCGTGTTTCTGAGGAGCGCAAGGAGGAACCGATGGGCGACTTTCTTCTCGGGCTGCGTGAGAATCCCTATGCGAGCAAGGCCATCCGGCGGCTTGGCTTGCCGATCCCGCTTCCGCCCGTGCTGCGACGAGCCACCGGCCCGTGGGAGGAGAAGCCTCTGCGAGACGACTACGTGATCGTGGGTGGGGCCGGACTTGGAAGGTTGACCCCTGCGATTGCCGCCACGCTCGCGCACGGCGGGGCGAACGCCCTCGTGGCCGGGGACATGGACGTGCTCTCCCTGTTCCGAAAGGAGGCCCTCGACCAAGGCACCGATGCGCACCGAGTGTTTCCGGATGCCATCGACCCACAGCCCCGCGTGGCCGCCCTCGTGTTCGACGCCACCGGGATCGCGGACGTGACGGAACTGAGCCGCTTGCATGCCTTCTTCCATCCGCTCGTGAGCCGTGTTCGGCCGAGCGGGAGGATCGTCGTGCTCGGCACACCGCCGTCTGCTTGCGGTTTGGCCGAGCAGGCGGCTGTGCAGCAAGGGCTCGATGGGTTCGTGCGCAGCCTCGCCAAGGAGGTGGGCAAGAAGGGGACGACGGCGGGGTTGGTGCAGGTCGAGCCGGGTGCGGAGGAGAACCTGGAGGGCATTCTTCGATTCGTGCTGTCGACGAGATCGGCGTTCGTTACGGGGCAGACGATCCGGGTGCGATCTCTGCTAAAGGCGGGACCATGGGTCTGGACACGGCCTCTCGAAGGGCAAGTGGCGGTTGTCACCGGGGCGGCTCGCGGGATCGGGGCGGCGACGGTGCGCGCGCTGGCGGCGGAGGGAGCCCACGTGCTCTGTGTGGACCGCCCCGAGGACGAGGATGGTTTGCGTGACGTCGCTGCGCGTGTGGGCGGTTCCGTGCTTCCGCTGGACATCACCGCGCCCGGGGCGGCGGACACGCTCGCAACTCGGTTGCTCGAGGACCACGGCGGGGTGGACGTGCTGGTCCACAACGCGGGAATCACGCGCGACAAGACGCTTGCGCGCATGTCTGCAGACCGCTGGGACGCCGTCCTCGACGTCAACCTCGGGGCTGTCTTGCGGGTCAATGCGAGATTGATGAAGGGGGTGCTGCGCGGCGGTGGGCGAATCGTGTGCTTGTCGTCGATGGCGGGAATCGCGGGCAACCTAGGGCAGACGAACTACACTGCATCGAAGGCGGGAATCATCGGCTACGTGCGGCACCTGGCTGAGCACGTGGCGGACCGGGGAATTGCTGTGCACGCCGTGGCTCCCGGGTTCATCGAGACGCGGATGACGGCGGCGATCCCGTTTGCCATCCGCGAGGTGGGCCGGCGGGCGAGCAGCCTGGGGCAGGGGGGACTGCCCGAAGACGTGGCCGATGTCATCACCTTCCTTGCCACCCCTTGCTCCCGGGGCATGACCGGGGCAGTCCTGCGCGTTTGTGGCGGGTCGCTGCTGGGCGCCTGACCTCGGAAGCAACCACAGAGGACGCGCAAGCCACAGAAGGGGGAGGTGCTTTCTGCTCTCCCTGGCCTCGCTGCGATCTGGCCTCGATCGAAATCGTCACATGGAGGTGAGACCCTTTTCCAAGGTGACGCATCGGAACATGTAGACGACGGCACCAGAGCCGGCAAACACAAAGCAAACGTGAGGAACACGATGAATACTCTTGGAAACGGAATTCGAAAGACCTCTGCACGCCCCATCAAGATCCACGTCGCCGAGAACGGCGAGGTTTGGTACTGCGACGCCGAAGTAAGCACCGAGAAGGGCTTCGCCAACGCGGGTTGCACGCCCTTGAGCGAGTCTCCGCAGCACAAGTAGTCGATCCTCACGACTGCTCTCGCGCGGGGCGGAACCGGAAAAGTCCCCTTCCTGGTTCTGCCCCGTGCCCTATTTACTCTCTTCGAGTTGCGGGTCGTCGCGCTCGCGGGCACCGAGTGGACCCCTTTTCGAATGGCGAGGCGGCCGGCCACCGATCAGGTGGGTGGTGCTCCTTCCCACGAAGCGGGTCAGCATGGGTCGCTTCGGACGCAAGACCCGTCGCCACGCAGCTACCCACATCCGCACAAGCAACGAAATCATCTGCGCCTCTTTGCGGAATCTGCGGCCAACTCCGATGGCTCCGGATCTGGGCGAATGGCCCACGGTGGCCGCTGACCCTTTCTTCGTGATACAAGAGCTCCTGGCGTCTGTTCGCCTTGGAGACGGGACATGCACCCAGGAGAGCCATCGATCGTGGACCGTGGATTGCTACAGGGGATTCGCGTGGTGGAGGTGGGGCCGCCCCTGGCTGTGCCGCTCGTGGGGATGATGCTCGCGGAGCAAGGCGCCGAGGTGGTCCGCGTGGTGAGCAGATCCGACCTGCCCGTCGACCCCGTGCTCGACGCGATGCTCGCTCGCGGCAAGGCGGAGCTAGCGCTGGACCCGGACGCGCAGGCGGATGCCGCGCTGCTCGAGGGACTCGTGACGTCCGCCGACGTGGTCCTCGACGGGTGGAGCGCGGTCGACTGGTCGAAGGTGGGAATCGACTTGGAGGACGTGCGCAGCAACGCAAACCCGACGCTCGTCGCGTGCCGGCTGACGGCGTTTCCCCCGGGGGATCCTCGGTCGGGGCTTCCTCCCAGCGAGACGGTGGCGGGGATGGCTGCCTTCCTATACGACAAGCCCTTGGGCAAGCCGCGCTATCACGAGTTCGCGGTTGGGTCGGTCATCAGCGCGCTGTACGCGGCCAATGCGCTCGTAGCGGCCCTGATCGCGCGGGAACGCTGTGGGCTCGGCCAGCAGGTCGACGTGTCCTTGTACGAGTCGGACCTCTTCGCCCAAATCCTTCAGATCCTGGTGAAGACGGGGGTCCCCCGGGGGTTCTTGCCCCTCAAGATGGTGGGGACGCCTTTCATGAGTCCGTGGCAGTGCGCGGACGGACGGTACATCTACCTGCACATCACCCTTCCCGCGCACAACGCACGAATCCTCGATCGGTTGGAGGGCATGGGGTATGCGAGCGACGTGGCGCAGCTGCGGTCCATCTTGTCCGAGGACACGCGTCGGGACCCGAGCCAGGTGAAGAGCATTCCGGAGGCCAAGCGGATCCGAGCCGCCTACGAGCGAGTCTTTGCCACCAAGAGCGCGGACGAGTGGGAGCGCGTCCTGGGCGAGGAGCTCTGCTGTATCAAGGTCCGCACCATTGACGAGTGGGTGCGAGACAGTCGACAGGCGGGGATGACGGATGTCTGTGAGGTGCAGGACCCGGAGCTGGGGACGCTGGACGTGTTGGGGCCTGTGCTGACGGTGCCGGACCATCCGCCTGTGATGTGCGCGCGTCGACGGGTGGAGGTGGGGGGCTTGATCGAGCGGTGGCAAGGAGCTGCGGCGCGCAGCCGGGAGGTCTGGGATCGCACGGCGGCCGAGGGCAAGGCGCTGCCGCACCCGCTCGAGGGCATCCGGGTGCTCGACCTCTCCCGGGTCATCGCGGGCCCTTGCGCGGGGAGGGTGCTCGCGGAGCTGGGGGCCGAGGTCGTCTCCGTGCAGAGCCCAACGAATCTGGATTGGGCTCTGTCCTTCCATCTGGTGTTCAATCCAGGCAAGAAGTCCGTCACACTCGACTTCAGCGACGATGCGGGCAAGGAGCGGCTGTGGAAGCTCATCGAAGGGTACCGGCCTGACGTGCTGGTCCAGAACTATCGGCATCTCGACGTGGCCCGCGCGATCGGGATTGACCCGGAGGCGGTTCGCGCGCGGATTCCGGGCATCGTCTACACCCATCTCAATGCGTACGGAAACGACGGGGGGTGGCGGGACCGGCCAGGGTTCGAGCAGGTGGTGCAGGCGGTGACGGGGGTGCAGATGGGGTATGCCCGGGGCCAGCGCCCGCGGCTGCTTCCCAGCCCGATCATCGACATAGGGTGCGGTCTTGCCGGGGCCCTCTCGACGTTGATGGGCTTGTTTCACAGGCAGCGAACGGGGGAGGGGACCTTCGGGACCACGCACCTCACCCGCATTGCCGTGTACTTCCAGGTAGCGGGGGTCGCCCGGGGCCAGCGGGGCGAACGGCTCAAGGAAGGGCTTCGCGCCGGGGTGAAAGCCTCGTTCGACCCGGGCCGCCAGACGGTGGCGGAGATCCTGCGCGCACGCGACGGGTATGCCATGGTAGCCGGTGCGCGCAACGACGTGGAGCGGTGGGCCCAGCGGGCGGGGTTGGTCCGCCATGGGCAACGAACACCAGAGGCATTGTTCGAGGCGATCGGCAAGACCTTCTGGCTCCGGTCCGCGGAGCATTGGCGCACGACGGTCGTGCAAGCGGGGCTCGAGGGCCATGTGGTGGTGTTCGTGGGGGACTCCATGCGCAACCTCGTGCACGACATCAGCAAGTACGACCCCGGTCCTCGTCCCGCCGTGCGTAAGGTGTCTTTCCCCGGGGTTCCGCAGCCCCTGACCTTCGTCCGCAGTCCGATGCACCTGTCGAGGACGCCGGTCGTGGACGTGGCGCCTCCGCCCGTGCGGGGGGCCGATACGAGGGAGTTTCTCGCGACGGTGGGGATCGAGGTTCCCGAGGGGGAAGGGGAGGTGCCCTATCCCAAGAACAAGCCCCTGGCGCTGTGGCTAGCGAGCTTTGCGCGGTGGGGTTACTTCGCCTGGCGATCGGGCAACATCTGAGTCCCCGCGCCGTCCAGGCCACCACAGAGGACGCAGAAGGCACAGAAGGGGAAGAGGGTGCAGGTCTGATAACGAATCCGTTCGGTTACGGTCACGAGGGCGTGAAGAACCCGTGGGGTACGGCCTACCGCGCGGCTTGCCGCGCCCAACGCTCGACTCGACATGTCGAGTCGCTCCGTTGGCGGATTTGTAGAGCTGCCATCTCACGATCACTGTTCGGTTTCCCGCGTTGTGATCGCTGCCAACCGACGTCCGGTCGCCCACACAGGCCACGAACCGAGGCTGTTCGGCAACGAAACTCGGGTCGCAGTTACGGGAGGAGCCGTCCGCCAAGGCAGCGAATCGCACCGATACCTTTCCGCCGCGGTAGCGACTCGGCACTGCCGAGTCGAGCGCTGTGCGCGGCACCGCCGCGCCATAGGTCCGTGGGCGTGAGCACAACCATCCGAAATTTCACGGGATCTGCACCCGG
>CAZAWR010000017.1:0-15675 GCA_964488865.1 uncultured Polyangiaceae bacterium
CCCTCTGCGGCTCTCTGCGGAATCTGCGGCCAACTCCGATGGCTCCGGATCTGGGCCGACATGGCCTGATTGCACCCAGGCCCCGCCCGCCCTAGGTTCCTCGTCCCAGGTCCTCGCGCGACAGCGACCACCCTCGAGCCGCTCCAACGCGCGCCGACCGAAAGACGCAACATGTGGCAAACCATCCCCGAACTCGGCACGGGCCTGCTGATCGCTTCGCTCGTGGGATCCGGATACGCCTTCTGCCTCGCCGCCCTGGCCAGCTCCCGCCCCCGCCTGTTGGAAGCTGCCCGGCGTGCCGCCCTCGGAACCACCGCCCTCGTCGCCACAGCCGTCGTCGTCCTCGCCTACGCATTCGTCACCCACGACTTCCGCCTCAGCTACGTCTCTCGATACTCCGACCGGTCCATGTCCCTCGGTTACCTCGTCAGCGCCCTGTGGGGCGGGCAGGACGGCTCTCTGCTGTGGTGGATGTTCCTGCTCGCAGCCTACTCCGCCGTCTGCATCGCCTGGCTCCGCAACCGCTACCTCGCCCTGCAGCCCTACGTCATCGCCACCCTCATGGGTACCGTGGCCTTCTTCGGTCTCGTCACCCTCATCGCCGCCGACCCCTTCACCATCAACCTCACCGGACCCCCCATCGACGGACGCGGCCTCAATCCCCTGCTCCAGAACATCTACATGATCATCCACCCCCCAGCCCTGTACCTGGGCTTCGTCGGGTGCACCATCCCCTACGCGTTCGCCATGGCCGCCCTCTTGTCGGGACGCCTCGACAACGAATGGGTCGTCGCCGTCCGCAAGTGGATGCTCGTAGCCTGGCTCTTCCTCTCCCTAGGCAACGCCCTAGGCATGATTTGGGCGTACGTCGAGCTCGGCTGGGGCGGCTATTGGGCCTGGGATCCCGTCGAAAATGCTTCCTTCCTCCCCTGGCTCACCGCCACGGCCTACGTCCACTCCACCATGGTCCAGGAGCGCAGACCCATGTTCAAGCTGTGGAACGTGGTCCTCATCTCCGTGACCTTCTTTCTCACCATCTTCGGCACGTTCCTCACCCGATCAGGCATCATCGCCAGCGTTCACGCCTTCGCGAAGTCCGACCTGGGAACCTACTTCCTCTACTTCCTCGCGCTCCTCATCGCCGCCACCGCCGCCCTCGTCACCTGGCGATGGCCCCGACTGCGCGCCGAAGCCCAAATTGAGTCCTTTTCCTCGCGGGAAGCGGCTTTCGTCTCCAACAACTGGGCGTTCGTGGGCGCTACCGTCTTCGTGCTCGTAGCCACCACCCTCCCCATCATCTCCGACGCCCTCCTTGGCAATACCGTGTCCGTCGGCCCCGAGTTCTACAACCGCTGGATGACCCCCATCGGCCTCGTGATCCTCGCCCTGATGGGACTCGCCCCCTTGTTTGGGTGGCGCAAGACCAGCCGCGCCGCCTTCCGTCGAGGCTTCGTCTTCCCCTCCGCCGTCACGCTCGTCGTCGTCGCCCTGTTCGCCGCCCTCGGAACGTGGCTGAAGATGCCCGCCATCGTCCTGACCACGTTGCCCTCTGACGACCCCAGTCTCTTGACCTCGACCTTGCGATACCTCGGAAGCATCGTTCCCATCCTCACCGTCGCCCTCGCCGCGTTCAACGTCGCCGTCATCCTCCAGGAGTTCTGGCGAGGCCTGGCCGCACAGCGCGCCCACGCCAAGAAAAACCCCGCGGTGGCATTGCTCCATGCGGTACGACGCGCACGACGACGGTACGGCGGATACGTCGTCCACCTCGGCATCACCATGATGTTCCTCGGCTTCCTCGGTCAGGCTTGGCACGTTTCCGGTCAAGCATCCCTCGAGCCAGGCCAGTCGTTCACCATCCAGGACTACGTCCTACGTTACGATCGCTTCCGAGTGGAGGCCGATGCGGCCAAGGAAATGTACATCGCCGACTTCGTCGTCACCGACACGCAAGGACGACAACGCGGGATCGTGTCGCCGGCCAAGTTCGTCTATCGAACTCACAAAGACCAACCCGCCAGCGAGGTAGACGTCCTGAGCAGCCTGCGGGACGACCTTTACGTAGTTCTCGGCAGCCTTTCGCAACCGTCGGGCCGAGCCGCCATTCAGGTGCACGTGAACCCGCTCGTGTCTTTCATCTGGCTCGGTGTCGTCGTCCTTGTCCTGGGTGCCAGTATCTCGTTGTGGCCTCGACGCTCGGGCTCTTCCCGCGCACCGGAACCAACAAGACCACCCGCTGAGGATGCACCGAGGGGAGCCACCCGCACCAAGGAAGGAGACTCCCATGCCAGCTGACACCGCGTCGCCCACCCCCCTGCCCTGGGGGAACCTTCTGCCCTTGGCAGGGCTCCTGCTGTCGATCGGCGCATCCATCGCGTTCGGGTTCCCGTCGGGCTTGCTCGTCATCGGCGCCGTGCTGCTCCTGCTCGGAATCTGGAACCTTTGGTCCAGCCTCCAGATCGTCGCTGGCGACCAACCCGTCACGATCGAACGGGACACAGCTGCCCCTTCCCAAGAACACGAACAGAAGGTCTTCCTTCTCCGCGCCCTCGAGGACCTCGAATACGAAAAGAGCATGGGAAAGATCGACGAAGACGACTACGTCGAGCTACGCGACCAGGTTCGCCTCCGCGCGAAGCAAGCGCTCGGCGCCGACCGTGAGCGATTGCGGACCCAGGCAGAGCAACTCGTCGAAGCCCACCTCCGGAGTCGTCAAGCTCCGACAGCCTCCTCACACGCCAAGTCCCGAAAGTCTCGCCCCGCAAAACCCTCGAAGTCCCTCTCTTGCTCGTCCTGCAAGACGAGCAACGACCTCGACGCAACCTTCTGCAAGCGATGCGGAGAGAAGCTGACCCCACCTTCCCCTGGCAAGAAAGGAGGCGCCTCATGAAGGGTCGCGTCCTGGCGCTCGCATTGACCTTGCTGGCAGCGCCGGCCTCATCGCTCGCCCAACCCGGGGACATGCCTGAGGACATGCCTGAGGAGGGTGCGTTGCCCCCGGGCCATCCTCCTATCGACGGCATGACGCCACCGGCTGGCGGTTCGGAGGGCGCGCCGACGGAAGACCCGTCACTACCCGCTGGGTCGATCGTGGTCCAGGCGCAAGGGCTCGGTCCTGAGCTTCTTGCAACGTTGGAGGCTTCCCTCGTCGAATGGCACCAAGCCAAAGAGGAGGCTACGCGGACAGTCCGCGCGAAGACTCGGCTCGACGCGACCGGTTCCGCTCAGTTTACGGGCCTCGCTGCTTCCATGGACGTGTCCTACGGCGTCGTCGTCGAACACGAGGGCGTATCGCACGCATCATCGTCCTTTCGCCTGAGCGCTCGCGCGGGAAAGCGGGTTCCCATCCGGGTCTTTCCGGTGACCACGAACATGGACGAAGCCCTCGTGGGCGTTCGCGCCATTCTGTACCTCGAGCCACGAGATCAACACGTCTACGTGGAACAGTTGTTTCAGTTCACCAACCTCAGCGGGCACACGTGGCGGGCTCACCCCATGCCCGTGCGGCTTCCCGCCAACGCGCTCACGTTCGTCGAGGCGGAGCAACCGGGTCCCCTCGAAGTCAAGCCTGTGCCAGGTAGCGGCGTCATGATCGAGGGGCTCGTTCCCCCGGGAACCACCGACGTGACCTTCCAGTACCAGCTGCCCTACCCCAGCTCGGATACCTTGGGTCTCGACGTGGGAATGCCTCCCCGCGTGGGATCCGTGCGCGTCATGGCAGGGCTGGGTCCAGGTCTGTCCCTCCACGTCGCAGGCCTGGGGCCTCCTTCCGCAACCCGCAACGAGCAGGGCCAGCGGTTGCTTCTTGTCGAACATGCGGTACCTGCAGGAGCCGATCAGGTCGAGAAACTCTCCCTGGCCGTGTCGGGGCTGCCTACCGGTCTGCTCGCCCGGCGATTCGGGATCGGCTTGACGTTCCTGCTGATGGTCGGGGGAATCGCAGCCGCAGTGCTGGGTCGTCGCCGCGTTTCCGAAGAGCCTTCTCCGCAATCCACGACTCGGGAGCGCGAGTCGCTGCTGGATGACGTAGGGAGCCTGGAGGAACGGCTCGCTGGTGGCCAAGTGTCACGGTCGCAGTACGAATCGGACCGAAATGTCCTTCTGGACCGGTTGGCTGAAACGTTTCGTGAGACGTCAGGACCTGCTCTCGACCAGAACCCTGATCCTGGGGAAAGGGGTGGGGACAAGGAGTGAAGGGTCCGGGGATCCTCTCTTGGGTTGACGCACGTTGACGCGACGCGTAGCCGATGCTTCCCCATTTGCTCCCGTGCGGATCCCTCGACCCTCCACAGGGTCTCTTCGTGTAAAATATTGTTTTTAGTGTCTTTTTTGACACAATCCCCATCCTCCACAGGCCCTATCGACACCACCTCATATTAATGAGAAGGAGACCGGAAGAGAGACTTCCCCTGGGCAGGACAGGAAGACCACCACAACACCCATGAACATCACGGTACCCAAGAAGGACCTGCTTCGCCTCGTCGCGCGATGCCAAGGCGTGGTCGACAAAAAGAGCACGATGCCCGTTCTCGCCAACGTGCTCATCAGTGTCGATTCGCCAAAGGCGATTCGTGTGGCAGCCACCGACCTGTACCTGGCCATCAGTGGCCACGTAAATGCGGAGGTCGACCAGGGAGGAAGCACCGCGGTACCAGCTAGGGACCTGTTCGATCGAATCAAGGCCATGCCCGATGGCCCGGTCACCATCAGCGTAGGCACGGGAGGAAGCACCGAGGTCAAGTCAGGTACTTCTCCTCGTCGGTATCGTCTCCATGGCCTGCCCGGCGATTCGTTCCCACCTCTGCCCGAACCCGCTCCCGACGCGCCCACCCTCGAGCTCGAGGTCGAGCTGCTGTCGCGCCTGATCAGCCAGACCCAGTTCTCAATTTCCACGGACGAAACCCGGGCCCATCTCAACAGCGCCTTGTTCGAGTGGGATGGGGACCGCGTCCGGATGGTCACGACCGATGGTCACCGATTGACGAAGGTGGAAGCTGACGTGCCCGGCCGCAAGGCAACAGCAACGATGCTGATTCCGTACAAGGCCATCACTGAGTTGCGCAAGCTAGCTGATGAATCCAGGGCGCTCGACGGCAAAAGCGATACGCCCACGATGGTGACGATCGCGCAGTCCGGACCGAACGCCTTTTTTAGCGTCGGGGACACCAGGTTCTCGGTCAAGCTCGTGGATGCGCAATTCCCTGCGTACCAACAGGTCATTCCGAAGACGTCAGAGCGCACGGTCCGTGCCCCACGAGCGGTTCTCGTCGATGCGCTTCGAGCCGTGTCCTTGGCCGCAAGCGACCGTACGGGAGGCGTCAAGCTGTCGATCGAGTCCGGCACGATGCGTATCACGAGCGAGAGCCCAGAGAGCGGTGATGGCTTCGACGAAGTGCCCGTGGAATATGCCGGCAAGGCCATGACGATCGGGTTCAACGCCAAGTACTTGCTCGATGTCCTTGCGGTTCTCGACGAGGAGGAAGTGGACTTGCTGCTGTCCGGCGAGCTGGACCCCGCGGTGGTCAAGCCAGCGGGAGAGACCGACGCCCGAAGCTTCCTCGGTGTCGTCATGCCCATGCGGATTTGAGCGAATTACGACAACCAGCGTCGGTGAAGCTTCGGCGACTCGAGGTACGCGATGTGCGCAACCTCGAAGCGGTGAGCCTGGAGCCGTCGGTCTCCACGAACGTTCTTTGTGGAGCGAATGGGCAGGGCAAGACGAGCCTGTTGGAGGCGATCTATCTGGTCGCGACGAGTCGAAGCTTTCGGACGCACCGGCTCCGGGAGTTGATCCGTCACGGCACGGCGGGAGGCAGCTCGAAGGCTTGGGTAGCGGATGCTCTTGGCAATCGGGAGCAGATCGTGGGTGTGACGCCAACCCAGCGGCTGGTTCGCGTGGACGGGCAGAAGCCCGCGAGCATGGCGCAGTACGCCGTACGCACGCCGGTGGTGGTGTTTCATCCTGGCGAGCTCGAGCTGACCATGGGGCCTGCTTCGGGCAGGCGGACCCTGATGGACCGGGTGGCGCTATTCTTCGACGCCAAAAGCTACGGTGCGCATCAAGCCTACGTGTTGGCAATGCGAGCGAGACAACGGCTGTTGCAGACCGATGGCCCGGACGCGCAAGGGGTTGAAGCGTACGAGTGCTTGATGGCTCGGCACGGCGTGGAAGTAGCGTGCTACCGGCGAGCCGCCGTCGAGCGCTTGGCGAAGGCGACCCGGGAGGCGTTCGAGAGGGTGGCTCCCGAATCTCTGCAGCTTGCGGTGCGCTATGTCCCAGGTGGGTCGTTCGACGAGGAGGATGCCAAGAGGCGACTGTTTTCGTCGCGCCGGCAGGACTGTCGAAGACCATCACCCGGTTTCGGGCCTCACCGAGACGACCTGGTGCTCGAGGTCAACGGACGTTTGGCCCGGACGGATGCTTCCCAAGGACAGCACCGTATGCTGACGTTGAGCTTGAAGATTGCGGAGATGGTTTGCGTGGGCGAGGGGTGTGGCATCAACCCGGTGTTGTTGCTCGATGACGTGTCGAGCGAGCTGGACGCCGAGCGCACGGATGCTTTCTTCGACCTTCTGGGTCATCGGAAGGATCAGGTGTTCTTGACGACCACGCGCCCGGAGATGCTCCCGGTGTACGAGCGGAAGATGGGGGAAGCCAAGGTGTTTCTGGTCGACTCGGGACGCATCACCGAAGCTTGACCGTGACGATGGAACAACAGTGTAGAGGGGGCCCGACGCTTGCTCGGACCCCTCCCATGCGCTAAGAAAACCTCCACCTTCAAGGCGAACCTGGACCGTCTTTCATCCCACGGTCCACCGAACCCGTGACCCACGCGGTCAGCGGTCCGCCGTCCCCGCAGAACAAGGACGCTCATGAGCCAAATCGTCAACGATACCCCTGCGGTCCCGGTTACCGCGCCGGACACGTACGACTCGAACAACATCACCGTCCTCGAAGGTCTCGAAGCCGTACGCAAACGGCCCGGCATGTACATCGGCGATGTTCACGACGGCTCGGGCCTCCACCACCTGGTCTGGGAGGCCGTCGACAACGCCGTGGACGAGCATCTCGCGGGCGCCTGCTCCCACATCGGGGTGACGGTCCACTTCGACGGCTCCGTGTCCGTCGAGGATGACGGCCGAGGCATCCCGGTTGGCATGCACGAGAAGGGCGTCAGCGCAGCAGAGGTCGTCATGACCGTGCTGCATGCGGGTGGCAAGTTCGACCACTCGAGCTACGCGGTGTCCGCAGGCCTTCACGGAGTCGGAGTGTCCGCCGTCAACGCCGTGTCCGAATGGCTCAAGATGGAAATCCGCCGTGAAGGCAGGGTGTGGTTTCAAGAGTTCCGAAAAGGTGTCCCGGTCGATCGACTCGTGCCGATCGGTGAGACGCCCCACAGCGGCACCAAGATCACGTTCCGACCCGACCGCGACATCTTCACCGACACCGAATACAGCTACGACATCCTCGCCAAGCGTCTGCGAGAAATGTCGTTCCTCAACGCCGGCCTCGTCATCACCCTCACCGACGAGCGCGACGGAGACCGTCAGAAAGTCTACGAGTACAAGGGCGGTATCCGTGAGTTCGTCGACCTGCTCAACCGCAACAAGGAACCCATCCACGAAGAGGTCATCTTCATCGAGGCCTCCGCGCAGCACGAGACCAACCTGCCCATCCAGGTCTCCGTCGCGATGCAGTGGAACGCGAGCTACCAGGAGCAAGTCTTCCTCTACACCAATAACGTCCACAACAAGGACGGTGGAACCCACCTCACGGGCCTGCGATCCGGACTGACGCGAACGCTCAACCAGTACGCCCTGCAGCAGAACCTCGTCAAAGAGAAGAACGCGCTGTCCGGCGAAGACTGCCGCGAGGGACTCACCGTCGTCATCAGCGTCAAGCACCCCGACCCGTCCTTCGACTCCCAGACCAAGTCCAAGCTCGTCTCCAGCGAAGTGAAAGGGCTCGTCGAGGGGATCATCGTCGACAAGCTGGGCCAAGCGTTCGAGGAGAACCCCTCCATCGCTCGCCGCATCATCGAGAAAGCCGTCATCGCCGCGAAGGCCCGAGATGCCGCTCGCAAGGCGCGAGAGACCGTGCGCAAGGGCACCCTGGACGTGACTTCCCTCTCCGGAAAGCTCGCGGATTGCCAGTCCAAGGACCCCGCCAAGTCCGAGCTGTACATCGTCGAGGGAGAAAGCGCCGGGGGCAGCGCCAAGCAAGGCAGAGACCGCCACTTTCAGGCCATCCTGCCCCTCAGAGGCAAGATCCTCAACGTCGAGCGCGCTCGCACCGACCGCATGCTCGCCTCCGAGATGATCGGCATCCTCATCACGGCTCTCGGTTGCGGCATCAACGACGCGGGTGGTCTCGACATCTCGAAGCTCCGTTACCATCGCATCATCCTCATGACGGACGCCGACGTGGACGGGTCTCACATCCGGACGCTGTTGCTCACGTTCTTCTACAGGCAAATGCCCGAGGTCATCGAGAAGGGGTACCTGTACATCGCACAGCCGCCGCTTTTCCGCGTCCGTAAGGGCAAGAAAGACCTCTACCTCAAGGACGAGAAGGCCCTCGAGAGCTTTCTGGTCGACAACGCGGTCGAGGGGCTCACCATCGAGAGCAGTCGTGGCAACTCCATCGCGGGACCACCGCTCCGGCATCTTGCCAAGCGCTTGCGGCGCTGGGGCCACGTCTTGCGGAAGATCAATCGGCGATGCGATGCGCGCTTCGTCTCTGCCGTGCTGCAAACCTCGCGGTTGACGCGCGACGACTTGCGGCAGCGGCGCAGGGTGGAGGAAGCGGCCATGGCCGCGCGCGCCCGGCTCGAGAAGACGAGTCCGGACCTGTTTCCCTTGGAGATCGAAGTCCAATGGGAGCCTGAGCACGGTGCAGCGTGCATCGTCTTCTCGCCGAGGCCCGGGTCGGGCGCGATGCGCTGCTCGGTCGACTGGCAGCTCGCGGAGAGCGCCGAGTACCAGGAGCTATGGTCGATTCACGAGGACTTGCTGTCCATCGGGGCGGCGCCCTACATGGCCCAGGGCAAGGACGACGGGATCGAGCTGGCCGACGCGGAGGCCCTCATCGCGTTCCTCGACCAGCGCGGACACAAGGGCATTTCCCTCGGTCGGTACAAGGGCCTCGGCGAAATGAACGCCACCGAGCTCTGGGAGACCACCATGAACCCGGACGCTCGGACGCTCTTGCAGGTTCGCGTGGACGACGCCGTCAATGCCGACGAGATCTTCACCATCCTGATGGGGGACCAGGTGGAGCCCCGACGCAAGTTCATCGAGGAAAACGCGTTGAACGTGCGCAATCTCGACATCTAGCTCGTTCTTCTCCTACTCGAAACTACCCAAGACTGCAGGACCCGTGCCGGGGCTTGATCGCTCCGAATGCCGACTTACGTTGTCGAAGCGTTCCGGTATCACCCAGGCTGGTTCGCCATCCCCGCCAGAAGAATCGCCAAGACGCACGACCACCCGGAGATGGCGCGAGCGCGTGTGCGTCAAGGAGTGTCGTATGCGAATCGATCGGATGACCACCAAGAGCCAGGAAGCCGTACGAGCAGCCGTGGACGCTGCCTCGCGGCGCGGCAACCCGGAGGTCCTTCCCGAACACCTGTTGATCGCCGTGCTCGAACAGGAAGGTGGGGTCGGCGGCCCGTTGGTCCAAAAGGCTGGTGGTGACCCCAGCCGGATCTCCAAAGAGCTTCTTCAACACGTCGAGTCACTGCCCCGCGTGACAGGGGGAGCCGAACCCCAGCTGTCTCGTAGAGGCTTGCAGGTCCTGCAACGAGCCGAGGACCAGGCGAAGGCCCTGCGTGACGACTTCGTCTCCGTGGAACACTTGCTGCTCGCAGCCGTACAACACGACGATCGAACGAAAGCGATCTTTCAGGCCCACGATCTGGGGTACGACCGACTTCTCGCAGCGCTCGTCAGCGTTCGAGGGTCCCAGCGGATCACGGACAGGGACCCGGAAGGCAAGTTCCAGGCGCTCGACAAGTACACGCGAGACCTGACGGCAGACGCGCGGCAAAACAAGCTCGATCCCGTCATCGGGCGCGACGAGGAGATTCGCCGTGTCATGCAGGTCTTGTCTCGGCGCACGAAGAACAACCCAGTGCTGATCGGTGAGCCCGGCGTGGGCAAGACTGCCATCGTGGAAGGTATCGCGCTGCGCATCGCTCGCGGTGACGTTCCAGAATCCCTGCGAGACAAACGGCTGTGTTCTCTCGACCTCGGTTCTCTCGTGGCCGGCGCCAAGTACCGCGGCGAGTTCGAGGAGCGGCTCAAGGCCGTGCTCAAGGAGATCGAGGCCGCGCAGGGGCGCGTCGTCCTGTTCATCGACGAGCTGCACACGCTCGTGGGGGCCGGGGCTGCCGAAGGGGCCATGGACGCTGCAAATCTGCTCAAGCCGATGCTCGCCCGCGGCCAGCTGCGCTGCATCGGTGCGACGACCCTCGACGAGTACCGCAAGCGTGTCGAGAAGGACGCAGCCTTGGAGCGGAGATTCCAGCCGGTCTACGTGAGCCAGCCGGGTGTGGAAGACACGGTGGGCATTCTGCGAGGTCTGAAGGAGCGGTACGAGGTGCACCACGGGATCCGGATCCAGGATGCGGCTCTGGTCGCCGCGGCGACCCTGTCACATCGCTACATCGCAGACCGCTTCCTGCCCGACAAGGCCATCGACTTGGTCGACGAGGCAGCCTCGAAGCTCAAGATGGAAATCGACTCGATGCCCGGCCCCATCGACCAAGTCGAGCGAAAGCTCATGCAGCTGCAGATCGAGCAGCAGGCACTGAAGAAGGAGCGAGATGCCGGCTCGAAAGCGAGGCTCGAGGAGGTCGCTCGTGCCGTCTCCGACCTAACCGGCGAGCGTGACGCCATGCGAGCCCAGTGGCTCCGTGAGAAGGAAGTCATCGGCCAGATCCAGACGCTCCAAGCCAAGCTCGAGAACACGCGACTCGAGATGGAGCGGGTTCAGCGCGATGGGGACCTGGGACAAGCCGCTGAGATCCAGTACGGCCGCATCCCCGAAATCGAACGCCAAATCTCCTCCTTGCGGCAAGACCTCGCCCGCGTCCAGCAGAAGGTCAGCTACCTCAAGGAAGAGGTCACCGACCAGGACATCGCCGCCGTCGTCTCCAAGTGGACCGGCATCCCTCTCGAGAAAATGCTCGAAAGCGAAATGCACAAGCTCCTCCGCATGGAAGACGGCCTCCGCTTTCGCGTCGTCGGCCAGGACCAAGCCCTCAACGCCGTCGCCAACGCGGTCCGCAGGTCTCGCGCCGGCCTGAGCGACGAGAACAGGCCCGTCGGCTCGTTCCTCTTCCTCGGTCCCACGGGCGTCGGGAAGACCGAGCTAGGGCGTGCCCTCGCCGACTTCTTGTTCGACGACGAACGCGCCATGATTCGGATCGACATGAGCGAGTACATGGAAAAGCACTCCGTCTCTCGTCTCATCGGCGCCCCGCCCGGATATGTTGGCTACGACGAAGGAGGCCAGCTCACCGAACCCGTGCGTAGGCGACCCTATAGCGTCGTCCTCTTCGACGAGATCGAGAAGGCCCACCCCGATGTCTGGAACGCTCTTCTGCAAGTGCTCGACGACGGGAGGTTGACGGACGGGCAAGGACGAACGGTCGACTTCAAGAACACCGTGGTCATCCTGACCTCGAACCTCGGAACCGAAGCGGCCATGGTCGTCGAGGAGCGCGCGGACCTGGACGACGAAGCCCGACGCAAGAAGGTGCGGGAGGTCGTCCTGGACGTGGTACGGCGGTCCTTCCGTCCCGAGTTCCTGAACCGCATCGACGAGATGGTGGTTTTCCAGCGGCTGGGCCGACAGGAGCTTGCGGCGATCGTCGACATCCAGCTCGGTCGTCTTCGCGAACGCCTGGGGCGGCGGGACCTTGCCTTGCGTGTCACGGATGCGGCGAAGGCCCGCCTGGGCGATCTCGGATGGGACCCGCAGTTCGGAGCCCGACCGCTGAAGCGCGCTATCCAGAAGAACCTCGAGGACCCCATCTCCGTGCGTGTTCTGAGCGGCGACTACACGCCTGGCGACACCGTCATCGTCGACGTCCGCGACGGTGTGCTGGCGTTCGACCGAGCCGCGGGCGAGGGCTAGAACCCGGGCTGCAGATAGGTAACGACGATTCGCTTGTTGCCCCACGCAGGGAACGAAACGATGGCCACGGCGGGGGACTGGCCCTTGTCTAGCGAGACGACGGTCCCCTGTCCGTAGCGTTTGTGAAGGACCTGGCTCCCACGTCCGAAGGAATCGTCGCCAAGCTCTCCCGGCGCGTCGAGCTCCACGTAACGTTCGCCCGGTTGACGGGGGGGACTCGACGGAGAAGGGCGCAGAGGCGCAAACGGTGCGCGTAGTCGGGCGAGCGATGGGGACATCCGTTCCACGACGGTGTCCGGGGGCAGGTCGGACAGGAACTTGCTCGGTTGATTGAAGCGGGAGGAGCCGAAGATCATGCGCGAGCCAGTGTGCGTGACCAATAGGCGGGTTCGGGCGCGGGTAAAGGCTACGTAGGCGAGCCGGCGTTCTTCTTCCGGGTCGCTGTCCGAAGTCTTCGAGCGATACGGAAAGAGGTCTTCCTCGAATCCGGTGACCACGACCACTTCGAACTCGAGGCCCTTGGAGGCGTGCACGGTCATCATCGACACGCGCGCCACGTCCTGCATCTGATCGACGTCGGACACGAGCGAGACGCGTTCGAGGTAGCCGTAGAGGGAAGCCTCCTCGCCTGCGGCGGTGGCTTCGTTCTCGTACTCGGTGAGGGACCCGAGCAACTCCCTGAGGTTCTCGACCCGGGCGAGCGATTCGGGTGTGTTGTCCGCCAGCAGAGAGTTCTCGTAGCCGGTGACGTGCAGGACCCGCTCGGCCAACGCGCGCGGTCCGAGGTCGGCGGCGTAGGCTCGTAGACCTTCCATCATCGTAGAGAAGGCTGCCACGCGCTTTCGCGCTGCTTGCTTCAGACCGATCGCTTGGAGGTTGGCGGTCGTCACCTCGTAGACGCTGCGTCCCGTCGCCGTTGCGGCGCGGACGAGATGGTCGACTGTGGTTGCGCCAATCTGTCGTGCGGGCACGTTGATGATGCGAAGAAGATCGACGTCGCTCGCGGGGTTCGACAGGACGCGCAGGTAAGCGAGAAGATCCTTGACCTCGGCCCGATCGAAGAAGCGCGTTCCGCCGACGATCTGGTAGGGGATGTCGCTGGTCCGCAGGGCTTCTTCGAGCACGCGGGACTGGGCGTGAATCCGGTAAAAGACCGCGACCTGATTGAGCGCGATTCCCTGCGCTACCGACTCTCGGATTGCCTGCACCACGTACGCCCCTTCATCCCGCTCGTCTCGGGTGGCGACAACGTCGACGGGCAAGCCGGGCGGGTTGGAGGTGAACAGCTCTTTCGGCTCGCGCTCGCGGCTTGGCTTGATCACAGCGAGAGCTGCGCGAACGACGTTGCCCGACGACCTGTAGTTCTGCTCGAGCTTGACCACGCAGGTGCCGGGGAAGTCGTTCTTGAAGCCTCGGATGATCCGGACGTCCGCCCCGCGCCAGCGATAGATGCTCTGGTCATCGTCGCCCACGGCGCACACGCTGTGGTGATCGGTGGCGAGGGCGCGGATGAGCCGGTACTGTACCGGATTCACGTCCTGGAACTCGTCCACGAGGATGTGGTCGAAGCGCCGTTGGAGCTCGCTGCCTACCAGGGACGAAGCGTCCTCGGCCGCGTTCATGATGTGGATGATGAGATCGTCGAAGTCGACGGCATTGGCCGCGATGAGCTTGCGCTGGTACTCGGTGAAGACGGTGACGAACGTCTTGTCCGCCGACGTTTCGATCGGAATTTGGTCTGGCGGGGTGCCTTGCTGCTTGTGCGCGTGGAGGATCGAGAGAAGCAACTTTGGGGGAAACTGTCGATCGTCGAGGCCGAGGTCGCTGACCACACGGGTCATGACGGCGCGCTGGTCGGAGTCGTCGTAGATGACGAAGTCTCTGCGGAGACCCACTACCTCGTGGTAACGACGCAGAAGTCGGGCACAGGTGGCGTGAAAGGTTCCCACCCACAGGTCCGAAGCGAGATCGGTTCCGACGAGGCGGTCGATGCGCGACCGCATCTCCTTGGCTGCCTTGTTGGTGAAGGTGACGGCGTAGATGCGGTAAGGGGCCACGCGATGCATCGCGAGCAAGTGCGCGATGCGGTACGTGATGACGCGAGTCTTTCCGCTCCCGGCTCCGGCCAGGACGAGCAGCGGACCGGAAGCGTGGGTCACCGCCTCGAGTTGAGGCGCGTTGAGCACCTCCGGAAGGCTCGGTGTTTCCCACGGTGGCAAGGCGGTGCTGGACGAATCCATCCCGCTCGCGGTAGCACGTTCAGGGATCGACGTCAGGGATTCCCGTGCGAAGCGAAGACCCGGTCCATGTTTGGCAGGAAGAAGGCTACTTGGGCAGGGTTGTGTCCAGGATCGGGGCGATGCGAACGGTGCCCGGTTGGTGCGTCGTCCTGAGCAGGAACACGGGGCTCCCTGCGCGCGGCGCGAGGTGTGACGTGTGCGGCGCCGTCGCTCGCCATGGGCGAAGACCCTCCACCGCGATCGGACTTCTAGGCCGCCCGTTGCCGGACCTGTGGGTAGCCCTGTGTCGTCGGTGTCACGTCCGTGTCTGGCACCGAACCTTGTGGTCCCTTGCGGCCGGCCTGCTCTCGGCGGTCGGTGGGCTGGGGGGTGCCTGGGCGATGATGACGGCATGGGCATGGGCGCCTTGGGGAGTCGTCGTGGGCACTTCGGCCCTTGGCGTCGTCCTCGCGCTCGTGGCTGGGCTCGTGTTGCCGGGAAGGTCGGGTGTCGGAGTCGATGGCTGGCGCAGCGTTCCCGTGCGCGTCGTAGGCCTGGGTGCTTCCGGGTGGACGGTCGAGATAGCCTCCCGGTCTGTGGTCGAAACGCTCGAACGTCTTGGGATCAAGGCGATGGCGCGACCGGTGACGGAGCATGACCTCATGCCGTCTTTGCTGGGTGGGCTCGGGGCGGTGGCGTTGGTCGGCACCGTCCTGTGGTGGTCGTGGCATCCTGTGGTCCGTGTGGTGAACGTGACGGACCAGCCTGTGGAGGTCGTGGTAGACGGGCGGACCCTTGCGGTTGTGCCAGGCGTCCCCGGGGAGGCGGCCGGAGCGGGGCAGGACGTCAGGATTCCCAAGGGGTGGCGAGTTCTGCGAGCCGTTCGGCTCGACGGCGGCGTGGTTGACGAGGCGAGGGGGTTCGTGGGATCGGGGAGGGCTCAACTGTTCGTACCGGGGTCCGAGGGGAGGTGTTTCCGGGTGGAGCATCGCGCGTACGGTCGGGCCCGGCAGCCGAGGCCGACCGTCACGGAATTGCCGCAAGACCAGCGGTTTCACACGGTGCATGTCGCGGTCGATGCGTGGTTTGAGCCCAACCCTGCGTCGGACAGCAGTAGATGGTTTTCGGGGGGGGTTCGACGCACCGTTCGGCAGGACCGCTGCCGCTGAGGCGCGCGCATTGAACCGAAGTGGACGGAGGCTAGCGAAGCTGGCCGGAGTCCGCGAAGGCCCAAGAGCACGGACGGGCGTTAGTCCGTCCGCGCGCATTGAACCGAAGTGGACGGAGGCTAGCGAAGCTGGCCGGAGTCCGCGA
>CAZAWR010000017.1:15775-22585 GCA_964488865.1 uncultured Polyangiaceae bacterium
AGGCCCAAGAGCACGGACGGGCGTTAGTCCGTCCGCGCGCATTGAATTGCGCCTGCCGACGGTCATGGCTATAAATGGCGACATTGCCATGACAGATCAAGATAGCGCTTCGAGGGTTGACGCGGCAGAGGGTGAATCGCCCGAGGACGTAGGACAAGAGACGGAGCCAGCGACGGAGCCAGCGACGGAGCCAGCGACGGAGCCAGCGACCACGGGCGGTGACGCTTCGTCGGCGGAGGTGTCCGAGCAGGCGCCATCGGAAGGGATCGAGTTCGACGAGGAAGTGGTCGAGGAAGACCCTCTGGCGTTGGCCCGCGAGGAGAACAAGAAGGTTCGCGATCAGCTGCTACGGCTGGCAGCGGACTTCGACAACTTTCGCAAGAGGGCACGACGGGAGAACGAGGACGCGGTGCGCCGTGCGAAGATGGACGTGCTGCGAGATCTGCTGCCGGTGTTCGACAACATGGAGCGAGCGGGAGCGCACGCAGAGCAGGCGACGGACGTTCGCGCTGTGGCCACCGGCGTGTCGATGGTGGTTCGGCAGTTCGAGGACACGATCGAGAAACTGGGAGTGGAGCGCGTGAAGTCGGTAGGGGAGGAGTTTGACCCCAACGTGCACGAGGCCATCCAGTTGTTGGAGACGTCGGAGCAGACGCCGGGGACGGTGATGGCCGAGGTGCTGGGAGGTTATCGTTGGGGCGATCGGCTTCTTCGTGCGGCGATGGTGGTGGTAGCGAAGGCGCCGCCCGCAAAGCAGCCGGAGGGTGAGCCTGAAGCTTCCGAGGAGAGTCCGACGCAGGAACCTGGTGAGGGGGTGGGACTTGCCGAACAGGTGGTCGAGCCCGAGGACCCCGAAGGTGCAGCGGATCGGAAGGGTTCTGAAGAGTAGGTGATTCGTGCAAGATCGGTCGCGACAGCTGACGGCCGAGTAGGTATGCTGAGCTGACCCATGGGGAAGATTATCGGGATCGACCTCGGAACGACCAACTCGTGTGTCGCGGTCTTGGAAGAGACGGCGGCAGGATCGAAGCCCACGGTCATTCCCAATAGCGAGGGGGCGCGGACGACGCCTTCGGTCGTTGCGTTCAGCGCGAACGGTGAACGGTTGGTGGGGCACGTGGCCCGACGGCAGGGTGTGACCAACCCCGAGTTCACGATCTTCGCGGTGAAGCGATTGATGGGACGGAAGTTCGCGGACCGGGAGGTGCGCCGCCAGATCGAGTTGGCCCCGTATCGGATCATCGAGGCGAGCAACGGCGATGCGTGGGTTCGGGCGAGGGACCGGGAGCTGTCCCCGCCCGAAGTGTCGGCGATGGTCCTGGACAAGATGCGAGAGGTCGCAGAGTCGTACCTCGGCGAGAAAGTTACGGATGCGGTCGTGACGGTTCCTGCCTACTTCGACGATGCGCAGCGCCAAGCGACGAAGGACGCGGGGCGGATCGCGGGCCTTGACGTGAAGCGCATCATCAACGAGCCCACGGCGGCCGCGTTGGCGTATGGACTGGACTTGGACGAGCGCGAGACGATCGCGGTGTACGACCTGGGCGGAGGGACCTTCGACATCTCGGTGTTGCAGATCGAGTCCGGCGTGTTCAGCGTCCGCGCGACGGGTGGTGACACGCACTTGGGTGGCGAAGATTTCGACCAGAGGATCATCGACACGCTGGCCGATGAGTTCGAGACCGAGAACGGCGTGGACCTTCGCAAGGATCGGATGGCGCTTCAACGGCTGAAGGAAGCTGCGGAGAAGGCGAAGCACGAGCTGAGCAGCTCCCTGGAGACGGAGATCAACGTTCCGTTCATCGCAACGGGCGCGTCCGGTCCTTTGCACCTCCAGCGGGCCATGAAGCGTTCGGACTTGGAGATTTTGACGTCGGACTTGGTCGATCGAACGCTCGATGCGTGCAGGACGGCTTTGCAGGACTCGAGGCTCAGTCCGAAGGACATCGACAACGTGGTGCTGGTCGGTGGGATGACACGGATGCCTTCGGTGCAGAAGGCGGTGAAGGAGTTCTTCGGCAAGGAGCCTTGCCGGACTGTGAACCCGGACGAAGTGGTGGCGGTAGGGGCCGCTCTGCAAGGTGCTGCGTTGGCCGGGGAGGTGGATGAGATTCTGCTGCTGGACGTGACGCCTCTGTCCATCGGTGTGGAAACCGGAGGCGGTGTTTTCTATCGGCTGATCGAGCGAAACAGGACGATTCCCACGGAGGCGTCGGAGATCTTCACGACGAGCGTGGACAACCAGTCGTTCGTTCCGGTGCACGTGCTGCAGGGCGAGCGTGAGATGTCGGCGGACAACCGCAGCTTGGTGCACTTCGAGCTCACGGGGATTCCGCCGGCGCCGCGGGGCGTACCGAAGATTCAGGTGACGTTTCGGGTCGACTCGAACGGGATTCTGCACGTGGAAGCGAGGGACCTGGGGACGAACAGGTCTCAGGCGATGAAGGTGACACCGACGAGCGGGTTGACACAGGACGAGATCGCGCGGGTGGTGGAGGAGGGGGACCGGTTCCGTGAGACGGACTCTCTGCGCAAGGAGCTCGCGGAGATGCGCAACCAGGCGGAGACGCTGCTGTACACCACGGAGCAGGCCCTGGAGGGCTACGCGGACCTCTTGGACGAGCAGGTCGTGGCGGACGTGAAGGGGCAGGTCGAGGCGTTGCGGGGCCTGCTGGAGTTCAGCGGAGGGTTGGAGGAGATTCGAAGCGCCTACCAGGAACTGGAATCGGCGGCATTCAGGATCGCGGAATCGATGTATGGCTCGGAAGAGTAGAGGGGGCCCTAAGAGGCCGACCCTACGGTGGTATTTGGCCGGCGAAAAAAAAGTCGCCGTCGATGAGGTTGGTGCGGCTTGCTGTCTCCGGCCGGCATCGGATAGAAGGTAAGGCCTGTCCGGGTCTTGGCCCGGGCAGGGAGTCGGCGGTTCGAATGTTTGGGTCGTCGGTTCTTCTCAGATCGCGTTCGAACCGGCTGGTGCGCTGGCGGAGGCACGGATGGTCAACCCCCAGATGGTGATGTACGAGGAGGAGTTCAATCAAATCCAGACGGTCGTGGACCGCCTCGTACGCGACGCGAACGCGAAGGTCGTGTTCATTGTCGACAAGAACGGTCAGCTGATCGCCGCGAGCGGTGACGTCGAGAATCTCGACACGACGTCGCTCGCGTCGTTGACGGCTGGGAATATCGCGGCGACCGGCGGGATGGCGAAGCTTCTCAAGGAGAACGAGTTCGCGACGCAGTTTCACGAGGGGGAGAAGGCGAACATCCACATCCAGCTCGTTGGAAACCGGGTCATCCTGGTGGTCATCTTCGATGCGCGTTCGAGTCTCGGGCTCGTGAGGTTGCGGGTGAAGAAGGCGAGCGACGAGTTGAACCGGATCTTCGAAGCGTTGCTGCGGAAGGTGCAGGAGCCGGGTGGTGAGTCGCCGTTCGCTGAGATTACCGACGAGGACATCGACAACCTTTTCAACGACTAAGGGCGCGCGATGAGCTTCATCAACTACATGGCGCGCGAGATCAACTGCAAGATCGTCTACTACGGGCCTGGGCTGTGCGGGAAGACGACGAACTTGCAGTACATCTACGACCGCACCAACCCGGACGCGAAGGGGAAGATGATCTCGCTCGCGACGGAGACGGAGCGGACGTTGTTCTTCGACTTCTTGCCGCTCTCGCTCGGCGAGATCCGCGGGTTCAAGACCCGATTCCATTTGTACACGGTGCCCGGCCAGGTGTTCTACGACGCGAGCCGGAAGCTGATTCTGAAGGGCGTTGATGGTGTTGTTTTTGTCGCCGATTCGCAGATAATGCGAATGGAGGCAAACATGGAGAGTGTCGATAACCTTCGGACGAATCTCGTGGAACAAGGGTACACGCTCGAGCGGATGCCCTACGTCGTGCAGTACAACAAGCGGGATCTGCCGTCGGTGGCGGAGGTCGAAGAGCTTCGTGAGATGTTGAATTCCGACGGAGTTCCGGATTTCGAGGCAGTGGCCCGGACCGGCGTTGGGGTTTTCGAGACGCTCAAGGCGGTTGCGAAGCTGGTTTTGACGGAATTGAAGCGGGGCGGTTGAGGCTTCAGACGGCGGGAAGGGTTCCGTCGAAGACGTGACGGGCAGGACCTTCCAGGATAGCGTGGCCTTCTGCGGTGATGGTGACGCTGAGGGGTCCTCCTGGTAGGTGGATGGTCTGGGGGTGGTCGATTGAGGCGCGGCCGGCGTGGACGGCTGCTGCAGCGACGGCACACGCAGCGGTGCCGCAGGCGAGGGTGGGACCGACGCCGCGCTCCCAGACGCGGACGGAGAAGCCGTCGTGGGTCGGGGTGGCGAAGCTGACGTTGACTCCGAGGGGGAAGGACGGGTGGGTCGCAAGGAACGGGGCGACCTCGTGAAATGGGAGGTCGGCGGGTGGATCGAGGAGGACGGCGTGGGGGTTGCCGACGGAGGTGGTGAGTAGACTGAGCGCAGCTTGGGGTGCGGGGATGGTTTCGGGGACGGGAGGGGTAATCGGGCCTAGGTCGATTTGGACATGGGCTTCGGGGCTGGGTGGGTCGATCTCGACGAGACAGCGCTTGATTCCGGCGTCGGTGGCGATGCGTAGGACCACGGACGTAGGTGCTCGGTGAATGCGAGAGGCGACGTGGAAGGCGACGCAGCGGAGTCCGTTGCCGCACATCTCTGGACGAGAACCGTCAGCGTTGTAGACGATCATGCGGGCGTCGGCTTCGGGGTGTGGGGAGACGAGAAGGATTCCGTCGGCTCCGATGCCGAGGTGTCGGTCGCAGAGAGTGCGGATGAGGTGGGTGGGAAGGGGCGAGGCTTCGGTGTCGAGGAGAATGAAGTCGTTGCCGAGGCCGTGATATTTGGCGAAGGATTGGGGCATGGCAGTAGTTCGCGAGGTGTTGGTTCCGCAAAGTTGGCGTGGTTAGGGGGAGCGGGGTAGGATTGTGGTTGCGGGAAAGACCCCGGCACAAGACGACTGCTCGGAGAGAAAAGATGAACGATTGGTGGAAGCGTGGGCTGACGCTGTCGGTGGTGGCTGGTGCAATGGCTGTTGGGGCATCGGCGTGCGCAGACAATGAATCGAGCATTTTCATCCGACAGGTCCTGGTGCCGTCGGGATCGGACTGCACGTATTCTGCAGACCCGGGGGGAGCAGCGCTGGCGCTCGGGGTGATGGACCTAGCGTTCACACGAGAATACTGGGCGGGGTTGCTCGTGGGCAACCAACTTGTGGCGCGGGGAGCGTCGGACCAACTGCGTACGGAGACAGCGCGTTTCCGGGCGGAGGGGGCTGAAGTGGAGATCGAGACCACGAGTGGCGACTTGGTCCAGTCGTTCACGGTCCCGGTGAGTGGTTTTGCAGACCCGAGCGGGGGAACGGAGCCTGGTTGGGGGGTTGTGCACGCCGTTCTGATTGACGGGACGACCGGGCAATCGTTGGCTGCCGGTTTCGCGGAGGGGGAGCGGAGCCCGGTGGTCGGGCGGGTGGTGATCGTGGTGAAGGTCTTCGGGCGGACGCTCGGCGGCAGAGAGGTAGAGAGTGGCGAGTTCCGGTTCCCGGTTAGCGTATGCTACGGGTGCCTGGTGTCCTTCCCTCCGGATGCAACGGACCCGGACTTGCCGACGCCGAACTGCGCGAATGTCGGGACGGGGAGCTCTGGCGAGGTGCCGTGCTATGTGGGGCAGGACGAGCCCATCGACTGTCGGGTATGTCAGGCACAGGGCGGACCGACCGGGTTGTGTCTCCCCTAGGTTGGCGTGAGGGAGACGATCGGCGTCGGGTGAGGCGAGGCTTCTCGGGGGGGTCTCAGACATAGACGGTCCGTGGCGGTTCGCGTTCGGTAACGTTCGCACGTTCTTGCGTACGGTACGAAGACGCGGAAAGTCCATGCGCTGGTCCGAGCGTTGCGTCGGTGAGTGGCGAGCGCCTGTGAAGTCAACGGCGTCGCGTGTGGGTTGTTGGTGGCCCGGGAGGGCGGCCCGGCGGAATCGCCTGGGGAGCGGGGGTCTCAGAACGCGTGGGACGTGCGGAAGGCCCCACGCAGAAGACGGCGCCAGGGCTGGTCGGCACTCCTGAGACGCCGATTCACCCCGTCGTTTGAGGCGTTTCACGTGAAACGGTTGCGCTGGCCGTCGGCGCGGGGGTGACAGGCGGCGGGCGAGGCGATAGCATGGCGCGATGGAAAGGTGCGGATGGGCGTCGGTCCTCGGTTTGTTGGCGTTGCTAACCGCGCGACCGGTGGGGGCGGAGCCTCAAGGGAACGTTGGCGCGACGGCAGGGGTGACGTTGCGGGAAGGCGTGGAGGCCGTGACGGTGCACCTCGGGGCGCGTGGGGATGTGTTGTTCGGGCGCAGCAGCCACCGGGACTTCGGCGCAGGGCCGTACGCGGAGGTATTGACGGCTTGGGACGATCTAAGTGTCGGAGGGGGCGGCAGCTTACTGATTCCAGTACACGAGTATCTTCCGGTTGTGGGTTCGGTGGGGGGCTATGGCCGACGGTTTGACGGGGGTTGGGAGCCAGGGGTGACGGCCCAAGTGTTTTGGGGAAGCCGGAGCTTCAACTATCACGGATGGTACGGGATGGCGGTGGGGTTGAGCGTGCAGGGGCGAGTGGGGTTGGGGGAGCCAGGGGAGCGGGCGATGATCGTGGCCCTTCATATGGACGGGCAAGCGTTGGCCTTGCCGTTCTTGATGGCCTATGGGGCCTTGGGGGGGGGTGCGGAGTGAACGGCGGAGAGAACGGCGGAGAGAACGGCGGAGGCAAGGGCGGAGGCAAGGGCGGAGGCAAGGGCGGAGGCAAGGGCGGAG
>CAZAWR010000017.1:22685-55308 GCA_964488865.1 uncultured Polyangiaceae bacterium
GGCGGAGGCAAGGGCGGAGGCAAGGGCGGAGGCAAGGGCGGAGGCAAGGGCGGAGTGAAGCGGACCGTGCATATTGTGCTTGCGGGTCATAGGTACAGGGTCGTGACGACGGGCACGGACGCCGAACTCGCGCATTTGGTGGGGGTAGTGGAGAAGCGAGCGGAGTCGGTTTCCGGCGGAAAGGGCGTGACGCCAGACTCGATCTTGTTGACGGCGATGACGTTTGCGAAGGAGGTGGAGGAAGAGAGGGCGCGGGCGGAGCGCGTGATGGAGCTGGCGACTCTCGGCGCGCGCGAGCTGCTGGGTCGCGTCGATATGGTGCTTGGAGAGGCGGCGTCGGGGGATCTGGAAGAAGAATCCGGGGAGGATGACGCAACGTAGGGTGGATGCAGTCCCACGCTAAACGTGGCCGCAAAGACATTTCGGCCGGAATACCGATGTTTCACGTGCAACATTGGCGGGTTCGAACCTGGGCGCTATTCAGTCCACTGGCCCCTCAAGAGCCGCCACAGACGCGTGGGGACCGACGAGAATTGGTCCGGGTCGTGCGTCACGACCGCGACGACCCGACCGGCCGAGACTTCTTCTCCCACGGCCCGGAGAAGAGAGGCGAGTCCGTCCTTGTCCAAGCCCGTGGTGGGCTCGTCGAGCAACAGAAGCGAAGGCCCATGCACCAAGGACCGGGCCAGCGCAACCCGTTGCCGCTGCCCCCGAGACATGGTCCGCACGCAGCGCGGGAGCAGCCCGCGGAGATCGAAACGAAGGGAGGCGCGATCCACGGCATCCGCCCCCAGCCCGTGGAGGCCAGCGCCGAGGCGCAGGTTCTCCTCCGCCGTCAGGTCCGGGTACACGAGAGACTCATGCGACACCAGGCCCAGGAACTCGCGCACACGGTCCGTCGGAACTCCCTCGTAGGACACGCGGCCAAAGGAAGGCTCGAGCAAGGTGGACATGACCCGAAGAAGCGTCGTCTTGCCTGACCCGTTCGGCCCGACGATCACATGAGCGCAGCCTTGTTCGAAGCGTCCGCTGACGCCACGTAGCGCAGCCGTTCCCGAGAACACTCGGCCCACTCGATGAAGCGTGACGGACGTAATTGCCTCTCCCATTCCACCTCCGATGACCAACCCCTGACCCAGCGAGCACCGCCGTCTTGTTCGCGAGACCAAAAATACTATCAATCGAGTGACCAGGGCCTCCGGCATGCTAGGATGCGCGCAGATGAATTCCGCGGCCGCCCGCATAGAAGAATCCACCGCAAGGCTAGCCGAGCTGCGCGCTGCCGTCGAGAAAGCCCTCGAAGGCAAGCCCGACGTGATCGAGCTTGCCCTCACAGCCCTTCTTGCCGAGGGGCACGTGTTGATCGAAGACGTGCCCGGCGTTGGCAAGACGACGTTAGCCAGAGCGCTCGCTCGCGCGGTAGGCGGACAGCTCCACCGCGTCCAGTTCACCAGTGACTTGCTTCCGAGTGACGTCCTCGGCGTGTCCGTCTTCGACCAACGCACAGGCGACTTCATCTTGCGAAGAGGGCCCATCTTCACCAACGTCCTGTTGGCGGACGAAATAAACCGGGCGAGTCCAAGGACGCAGTCGGCATTGCTCGAGGCCATGAGCGAGAGGCAGGTCTCGATCGACGGCAAGACGATCGAGCTGGCCCGGCCTTTCTTCGTTCTGGCGACGCAGAACCCACACGATTACGCCGGGACGTTCCCCTTGCCCGAGTCCCAGCTCGACCGCTTCATGTTGCGCATCCGGATCGGCTACCCGCCCGCCCACACCGAGACGCGGCTGTTTCTCGACGGGGAGACCGACCGCGTCAAGCACGTGCCGTCCGTCCTCGGGCCCGATGAATTTTCTGCCCTCCAGTCCGAAGTCCAGAGGACCCGAGTGGATGCCTCACTCGCCACTTACCTTCAGGCCCTGCTGTCCGCCACCCGAACGTCGCCCCTGCTCGCGCTCGGAGCGTCGACGCGCGCCGGCATGAACCTGGCCCGGGCCGCTCGGGCACGCGCGCTTCTGCGGGGACGCAACTACTGCATCGCCGACGACATCCACGATCTCGCGGTGCCGGTCCTTGCTCACCGTGTTCGCCTCGCCTCTCACGTGGAAGGCTACGTCCCCACCCGCGATGAGACGGAGGCCGCCATTCGCGATATCACGGAACGTGTCCCCGTACCCCTTTGACCGCCCACGAGCCCACCGTGCGCAGTCCCCGACAACGTCCGACCGAACCCCTCGAAGACAGCAAGATCCGACGCTTGCTCAAGCGCTTTCGCCCCCCTCGGAGGCTTCGATTCACCCGTGAGGGGAAGTACTTCATCCTCATCACGTTCGGCGTCGGCGTCGCGGCGATCAACACGGGAAACAACCTCCTGTATCTCGTGCTCGGGATGCTTCTCGCGCTCATCATTGTCTCTGGAGTGATGAGCGAGCTATCTCTGCGAAGCCTGACCGTCACCCGACGACTTCCCACGCGCGCCCAGGCCGGACGTTCCCACCTGGTCGAGATCGAGGTTCACAACAAGAAGAACAAGATCCCCTCCTATGCAATCGAGGTCGAAGACCTGAGAGCCGGTCAACCCACCGACAAGCGCTGCTTCTTCCTAAAGATCAGCCCGAAATCGGCACAGGTCGCGGCCTACCGGCGCAAACCTCATCGTCGAGGCCGGGATCAACATACAGGGTTTCGGGTAGCAACCAGATTTCCATTTGGATTGTTCGAAAAATCTCTCCACTACCCGCTCCGTGGAGAACTCATCATCTATCCCGCTGTGGACCCGATCCGCCTGTCTCCCAACGCCGCAGGTATCCACCACGGATGCTGTGACCAACTCGGGCGCGGAACCGGAGACGAGGTCCTGGGCCTGCGCCCCATGCGTGAAGGTGACGACCCGAGGGACATCTACTGGCGAAAGAGCACCATCCCCAACGAGTTCGTCCTCAAGGAACGAGCCCGTGAAGCCCACCCTGACGCCACCCTCACGCTGGACGACATACGACCTGCCAACACGAACAAGGACATCTGGGACACGGAGTTCGAGCGAAGAATCCGAGAGGTCGCTTCCATGGCGGTCGCGCTCCTGCGCAGAGGCGACGGCGTCAAGCTGACTACGAACGCGGGGCGGAGATCGTCCGCCACTCCCGCGATCGGGGCGGACCCTATCCTCCGTTTCCTCGCGCTCATCGAAGCCGTGGACGAGGACGAGATCGCTCAACCAGAAGCCGGCGCAGCGGCGGAGCCACCGCGAGGCAACAGGCGACCTGCGCTGCGATTGCTCAAGGAGGCATGATGCGATTCGGACTCATCCACCGTATCATGACCAATCTCCTTGCCACGCTCGGCATCCTCGCCCTCGTCACGTCAGGCGAGCTGGGTCGAGCGATGTCTACCTTCATCCTTCTCGGGCTAGCCGTTGCGATCGTACTTCCCGAGCGCTGGCAGACGCACCCCGCGGCCAACCGCGTCGCCACCATCGCACCCCTGCTCGTTCTCGCCCTGCAGATCGGCCGACTCGCCTGGGGTGCCCCGCTGCTCGAAGTGACCGTCGAGTTCGCCATCGTGCTGCAGATCGTTCGCCTGGCCACACGACGGGGAGCGGCCCAAGATCAGCAGGTCATCGTTCTTGCCTGGCTTCACCTCATCGCGGGGACGGTCCTCGGCGGGGGGCTTGCGTACGCGATTTGTTTCGTGGCGTTTCTCGTCATTGCGCCCGGTGCCCTCGTCTTGTCTCACTTGCGACGCGAAGTCGAAGGAAACTATCGGCAAGGCGCGCGTGACCGAACCGGACTCCCCGTCGATGTCCCTCGCATTCTTCGAAGCCGCCGTGTGATCGGCAAGACGTTTCTCGCCCTCACGTGCCTGCTGTCCGTCCCGATCTTCCTCTTCACAGCTGTCGTGTTCGTTGCGTTTCCGCGCGTGGGGCTCTCCCTCTTGTTGCTCAACCGGCCCACGTCGGGCCGGATGGTGGGCTTCTCCGACCATGTCGATTTGGGTGGAGTGGGAACCCTACGAACCGATCCTACGATTGTGATTCGTGTCGAGATACCCGACCTGCCTGCACCGCCTCCGGACCGGATCGCGCTCTACCTTCGAGGAACGGCGCTGGACGCGTACGACGGGTCTGCCTGGACCCGTTCCCGTGTGGCCCGTGTATCGGCAGAGCGGTTGGGAAACATGGTTCCGATCCTGCGGTACCCATCTCCTGCGATGGACCGAGCGATTAAGCTCGACCTCGAGCCGATCGACCCGCCCGTCCTCTTTATTCCGCCCAACACCGCCGCGATTCAGGTTCGCCCACGCGGAGAGCCCCTTTTTGGCAGCAAGATCGAGGTCCTTCGTGGGTCCGAAGACGAGCTTCGCTACCTGTCACCGGACAACCGGGGCGTATCCTACGAGGCGTTCCTCATCGAGCCTCACGAACGGTTCGTGCAAGCTCTGCCCACGGCAGAGCGTGAAGCCTATCTGGCGCTACCCGACATGCCCCCGCGCATCGCCGCTCTCGCCCTCGAGTGGACGGAAGGCGCCGGATCACCGATGGCGAAGGCAAAGGCCATCGAGGGGCGGCTCAAGCAGGATTACAGCTACGACTTGAGCTCGCCGTCGGGAGCCTCGCGAGATCCCCTCGACCACTTCCTATTCGAGTCACGAAGAGGCCACTGTGAGTATTTCTCGACGGCGATGGCCGTTCTCTTGCGTCACGTGGGTGTTCCAACGCGAAACGTCACGGGCTTTGTGGGCGGAACCTACAACCGGTTCGGGTCGTACTATTCGATTCGCCAAGGTGACGCGCACAGCTGGGTGGAAGCGTACATCGATGGGGACGGGTGGATGCGATTCGACCCGACCCCACCTTCCGGCGCCCAGTCCCTGATGGCTACCACGGGGCTCGTGGCCACGCTGCGAGACATGCTCGAGGCCATGGGCAAGACATGGGACCGGAGGGTTGTCCGATACGACCTGCAACAGCAGATTTGGCTCTTCAGCGGACTGCGCTCCCAGTTCATGCAAACACGGCGATCGATCGGCTCGGTGGCGGTGGAGCTTGGCTCCAAGCCCCGTGGGTCCCTCGCCGTGGGTGCCGCGCTGATCGTCGCCATCGGAGGTGGAGTCGTGGCTTTCGTTCTGTGGCGCCGCCGCAGGACGCGAGGCGAAGGGAAAGGTGCCCCGTCGAAGACGGGTCTGGGGCCCGAGGCGAAGCTTGCGACCGAACTCTATCAGAGACTGCAGAAAGAGATGGCGGTGGTCGGGGTTCCGCGTAGTCCCGGGACCCCGCCGTTGAGGCACGCGCAGAAGCTGTTAGAAGACAAGCACCCCTGCGCGGAGGCGGTCCACGAGGTGACTTGTTCCTATCTGCGGGCGCGATTCGGCGATGAACCTTTGGATTCGGCACAACGGGAGCAGTTGGAAGCCCTGATTCGGACGGTCCGCACGAGTGTTGCCGCGAGCAAGGCGGCGCGCTGACGACGCGTCCGGGTCAAGCAGCGCGGCGGGACGGCCGCAGTCTCAACTTGACGCGACACTGCCCGGACGGCAGCGAGGCAATCCCGACGCGAGCGTTCTGGGGAGGCCTGGCTTCGGCGCCGTCGAGGTCGAGGTCAGGAGATCCGGGTTCGACCCAGGCGACCACGACAACCGGATCATGGGCGTCAGTGGACGGACGCTCGAAACCGGCAAGGAGAACGGGTACCCCTTGCTCAAGAACCTCGAGGGTGACGGCGCGTTGTGCGGAAGCCGTGGGTCGGGCCCAAGGCTGCAATCGCCCACCTCGGAGAGCCCGACGGGGATAGACCTGGACGATGAGGCGAAGCGTGTCGTTCGAAGTGCCGTGAATGTTGGACGACTGCACCTCGGCGCGAACGAGGGATGAGCTTGCACCGAGGGTCGTGGAGGTCAGCAGAGCGAGCCAGGACGGCGAGCTTGCAGTGGCTCGGGGGGCGGTCGCTGTGGCTCTGGAGACGCGGGGCACGTTGAACCTGTCATGGTTTCGAGGTCGTGAAGACGCACTGAGGCAGATGGGAGCAAACTTCGTGCCGCCGAAAGGTGTTCACTTCTGCGAGGCGATGGCGGTGGCCCAAGCTCCGAGCTGGGCGCACCCGGACAGCCCTGGGAGATCGTGAACGGTTGCGGGACGCCCCGCCACAAACGCGAGATTGCGGCCGTTTCGCGCGAGGGCGATGTGGCGCCCCCCCGGGATTTCGCGACATGGGACCGGGCTACCCTTCTGGTCCCAGCTGGAGGCGACCAGGTCGAACGCCTCGGTTGCCTCACGAGCGGCGTCCTGATCGGAGGGATCGAACCTTACCCGCCACGCTGCCACCGTGACACCGAGGTCGCGGTGTTCCCACACGACCGCACGGTCGCCCGCCCATCCTGCTGCGGCACGGGCCGCGGCACGCCGGGGCAACCACTCCTCGAACGCGATGCGAAGCCCCTGCTCGCCGTACCCGT
Source organism: uncultured Polyangiaceae bacterium (assembly GCA_964488865.1). Classification (GTDB taxonomy): domain Bacteria; phylum Myxococcota_A; class Polyangia; order Polyangiales; family Polyangiaceae; genus MWCO01. The sequence continues at coordinate 29,134 of CAZAWR010000017.1, forward strand.
CCGTGTGCAGGACGACCCAGGCGGGTCCCGACGGGGCGGAAGGCAGTGGGACCTGCTCGGCGGGCTCGCGCGCGGCGAGCTTGTCCATGTGCAGCACCTGTTCGGTGGTGGCAGGTGGGTCGCGCCAGACGCGATCGACCAGGGGCCATCCCCCTTGCCTGCGAAGGGCGTGCACGAAGAGGACACCGTCCACGTAGGGAGCGAGGAGAGACTCGCGGAGGACGCGTGGAAACGAAGCAACGTCTGGAGCCAGGGCCATGCTTGCGGAGATCTCGAGCCGCAACTGCTCATCGGGGATGCGGAAAGCCTGCACGCCAGCCTCCTCGAGCGTGTAGTCGAGCATCAGGCTCGTGGCATCACCCTCGGCCAAGCAGTGGATAGCGGCTTGCGCGTCGCTCGCGTCCTGTCGGTACTTGAGACGGGGGCCGAGATCGTAGTGCTGGTCCTGGAGCGCATGGACGAGCTCATGGGCCAAGGTGACCTCTGCTTCGGGACCGGAGAGGTCAGCCATGAGGAACAGTGTTTTCCGGTCGGGGTCGTAGTAGCCGGCGAGCTGGCTCTCGATCAGCCGATAGACCTCAGCTTCGTAGTCGAAGCCTTCCGGAATGAACCCGAACGCGGTGAGGAAGGCACTCTCTCCCCGGATCGCGTCTGGCGGCACCTGGGATCGAACTTGCTCCTTCACCTGCCGCAACATCGTGGGTCGATCGATCACGCGCCCTGTCACGTCGCCCAGGATAGGAAGGTCTCGCATCCGGCCGACGTGGCGGAGCGCGTCTTGGATCTTTTTTTGTGTCTCGACGTCCACGGGGTTGGGGTCCGCCGCTGGTGGGTCGGGTCGCTGCGTCGGAGGCTGCGGTGGCTGCGCGGACGTGGCGGGAGGGGCGCACGAAGGGCAGGCAAGCAGCGCGAGCGCGAGCAGAACGGCGTGCTCGTTCACGCGACCCTCTGCCGTGCGCGTTCTGCTTCGTCGCGGATGGAATGAATCGCAGCGCCGAGGTCTGGCGTACCGAAGACGGCCGAGCCTGCCACGAGGACTCGAGCGCCTGCCCTGGCGACGAGAGCCGCCGTTCCGGGAGCCACGCCGCCGTCGACTTCGAGCGCGATGGGCAGGCCCCTTTCATCGATCATTTTTCGGAGCGCCGCGACCTTTGGGAGGACCGACGGCAGGAAGGCTTGGCCTCCGAAGCCGGGATTGACAGTCATGGCGAGCACGAGGTCGAGGTCATCGAGGACGTAGGCAAGCGTGGCTTCGGGTGTGTGCGGGTTGAGGGCAACGCCTGCGGCCGCTCCGAGCTCTCTGATTCGGCGCAGCGTCCGTTGCAGATGCGTGCAGGCTTCGACGTGGACCGTCACGACGTCGGCGCCGGCTCGAACGAAGTCTTCGAGGAACGGGTCTGGATGGGACACCATGAGGTGCACGTCGACGGGCAGTTGGGTGGCGCGTCGTACGGCTTGGACGATGAGCGGGCCGATGGTGATGTTGGGGACGAAGTGGCCGTCCATCACGTCGACGTGGATCCATCCGGCGCCAGCGAGTTCGGCGGATCGAATTTGATCGTGGAGGTGTCCGAAGTCGGCGGAGAGGATGGACGGGGCGACGACGAAGGGGGCGGAGGGAGCAGGGTTCCAGGGAGGTTTGGGCATGGCGTGGATGGGTTAGCATGGAGGGCGACGGGGCAACAACGGAACTGGATTCTGATAGGATGGGTTCGATGTTGACGCGACCGATGCACAAGGCGGACTTCGACGAGATCGTGAGGGTGATCGATCGGTGGTGGGGGGGGCCGACGGCATCGCTTGCGCATCCGGTGTTTTATTACGAGCTGGGGCAGGTGGCTCGAATCGTGGAGCACGAGGGGGGGATGATTGGGTTCTTGCTGGGGTTCATCACGGGCGATGAGCCTCCGGTGGGGTATATCCACATGATTGGGATTCACCCTGATCACAGGAGGCGTCACGTGGGTCGCAAGCTCTACGAGTCGTTCGAGGACTCGTGTCGGAGTGCGGGGTGCCCGCGTTTGAAGGCGATGACGGCGCCGGGAGACACGCGGTCCGTGGACTTCCACGTTGCGCTGGGCTGGCGGTGGGAGACGGTTCGGGACTACGCGGGACCCGGCAGGGACCGGGTGGTGTTCACGAAGCAGATCGGCTGAGGGTCGAGTCAGGATTCGGGGGGGGACCAGCGGAGTCGAGGCTTGCGGGCGGCGCGTGCTTCGTCGAGCCGATCGAGCCGCGTGAGGTGCGGAGCGCCGCGCACGGTCTCGGGGTTCTCGTGGGCTTCCCGCTCGATGGCTCGCATTGCGGTCACAAAGGCTTCGATCGTTTCCTTGGATTCGGTTTCGGTCGGCTCGATCATCATGGCGCCCTTGACCACCAGTGGGAAGTAGACGGTCGGGGGATGAAAGCCGTGGTCGATGAGGCGCTTGGCGACGTCGAGGGTCTTGATGCCGGTCTCGGATTCCAGGATGCGATCTGAGAAGACGGCCTCGTGCATGCAGGTTTTGTTTTGGGCCAAGGGGAAGGTGTCGCGAAGCAGCGCAGCGAGGTAGTTGGCGTTGAGTACAGCCATGTCCGTGGTTTGCTTCAGTCCTTCGCCACCGAGTTCGCGGATGTAGGTGTAGGCCCGGACCATCACGCCGAAGTTGCCGAAGAAGGAGCGGACGCGGCCGATGCTCTGTGGGCGGTTGGTGTCGATGAGGAAGCGGTCGTCCTTGCGGAGGATGACGGGTTTCGGCTGGAAGGGCTCGAGGTGCGATTTGAAGGCGACAGGACCGGAGCCTGGCCCACCGCCGCCGTGGGGTGTGCTGAAGGTTTTGTGGAGATTGAGTTGGACGATGTCGAAGCCGAGATCGCCGGGGCGTGCGCGGCCCATGAGGGCGTTGAGGTTGGCGCCGTCGCCGTAGAGCATGCCCCCGTGCTCGTGAATCATGGCAGTGATTCTGGGCAACTCGGACTCGAAGAGGCCGAGTGTGTTGGGGTTGGTGATCATGATGGCCGCGAGGTCGTCGCGGACTTCATCGACGGCGATGGCGAGTTTGGCGGGGTCGATGATGCCGTCTTCGCCGCTGGGGAAGGGTTTTACTTGGAGGCCGTTGATGGCGCAGGAGGCGGGGTTGGTTCCGTGGGCGGTGTCTGGGACGAGGACGGTCCGAGGGGAGCGGCCATGGGCCTGGTGGAAGGCGCGGATCATCATGAGTCCCGTGACTTCGCCCTGGGCGCCCGCGGCGGGTTGCAGGGAGACGGCATCCATGCCGCAGATTTCGGCGAGGGCCTGTTCCAGGTGCCACATCAAGGCGAGGGCACCCTGTGCGAAGTCGGCGGGCGTGGCAGGGTGAAGGAGCGAGAAGCCGGGCAAGCGCGCCGCCCACTCGTTGACTTTGGGGTTGTGCTTCATCGTGCACGACCCCAGGGGGTAGAACTGAGTATCCACGGAGAAGTTGTGCTGGGAGAGGCGAACGAAATGACGGACTACGTCCGGCTCGCTGACCTCCGGAAGCCCGGCTGGAGTCTTGCGCGCAAGGGGGCCGAACTCTGCCGCAGGATCGACCTCAGGCACGCCCGCGTTGCCAAGCGAGACACCACTGCGTCCGACAGAGCTTCGCTCGAAGATCGGGACCTCCTCGAATTGGAGCCCGCTTGCTGCGTCCATCGGCATCGCTACCTCCAGTTCCCGACCGTGGGGTCTGCGTCTCCACCGACGGATTTCAGGTCTGGTTTCTTGTTGCGTTGCTTGACCGAGTCCCACTCGCCGCCGCCGACCTCGGCGTCCGAGAATCCCCACTCCCCCAGGATGCGATCATCCATGTTCGCGCCTTCGGGCCGAGTGTAGCGGAAGTACCCTTTGCCGGCGCTCGTAGCCGAGGGACCCACCATTCCGATCTTGTGCTCCTTCCAGTCGAAACGAGCGACGTCGCCGGTGATGGTCCCGTGCATCTCGCCCCATGCGGACTCGTCGGTGCGAAGCCAACGGCCTTCGTAGTTTTTGCCGTCGGTGACGATGTGCAGGTAGCCCCACACGGCATTGAAGTAGACGCCATCCCAGGTTGCGCCTGAGGGCATGTTGCCTGGCTTGACCGCAGCCATCTTCGCCGATTGATCTTTGGAGCCGCCGCAAGCGGGCAGGGTCATGGGGGCGAGGACGAGCAGGGCCGTGGACACGAGCGTGAAGAGTCTTGAGGTACGCATGGCTGGGAATCTAGCACCGGGAGCGGGGTGGGATCGAGGCGTGAAGCGACCTCGAGGGCGAGGCAGGGGGCGCCGAGGTCATGATTCTCGAATTGAGTAACGCATTTCGTGGTTACTAGCCACGCGTCCAGTCTGTGCTGGTGGGCTAGCTTGCGCAGGGCATGAAGGTCTTGCCGCCCCGGTGGCCGGTGGTCGGCACCGTGCCAGGTGCAGGCCGGCTCGATTCCGCGAGCCCGCATTGTTGCAAGCACACGGTCCGGGCGGGCCAGCAGGCTCGCGAACCCAACCTTTCGACCCGCGACGGAGCCCAGCGGGCGAACGCTTTCTTGGCGCCGCAGCCCCGTGACTTCCACCCAGGCCGTGCGTGTGAAAGGTGCGGGGGTGGAGCGCGGCAACGCCACGGGCGCGTTGTCGTCCCGCAACGGGTCTTGGACGAGGACGACCTCGTCGCACAGGTTGAAAAGGGAGCGCACGGACCCACGAAGGTCGCCGGCGGGCGGGCAAGCGCCGCCGCCGAAGGGGTGAACCGCGTCGAGCACCAAGACGGACCGGTCGAGCTTGCGGGGACGAGTTTGCAGCAACCCGTCGATCACGAGGACGTCGGCGCGCATTGCGGCACAGCGCAGGGTGAAGTCTCGGTCTTGCCCGACCCAGACGGCGACGTCGAGGTCATGCAGGGCGCGGGCTGCTACGAGGGTGTCATCCCCCACTTGTCGTGAGGATTCACGGCCGGAGCAGACGATGGGAGCCTTCTGGCGGGAGGTGTAGCCGTGGGCGATGAAGGCGACGCGTGCCCCAGCGAGAGCGAGGTCGCGGGCGTATGCGATGGCGACGAGGGTCTTGCCGGCGCCGCCGAGGACGGCGCTTCCGATGCCGATGGTTCGGGCATGGGGAGGGAGAGACACGGGGCGTGAGAGCAGGGGAGTGGCGATGGCTTCGTAAGCAGAAGACAGGAAGTGTGTCCCTGGACGTGAACGGAGGGTTCCTCCTTCGAGGTGAGCGGCGAACCAGCGCGTGGCGCTCACGAGGGTCTAGAGCCTGTTGAGCAAGGCTTCGGCGCGAAGCTTCCAGACCATGCCGACGGCTTCGACGAAGACCCGGTGGCTCATCTTGGAGCGGCCGACGCGTCGGTCGACGAACACGATGGGTACCTCCACGACGTGCAGTCCCCAACACAGGGCGCGGTAGGTCGTTTCGATCTGGAAGGAGTAGCCGTTGGATCGGATCTCGTCGACGCCGATGATCTCGAGGGCGCGTCGCGAGAAGGCTTTGTAACCGGTGGTGAGGTCGCGGATGTCGACGCCGAGGATGACGCGTGAGTACAGGGACCCGCCCTTGGAGAGCAGTTGTCGACCGAGGCCCCAGCCTTCGACGCCGCCCTGGGGGATGTTTCGGGACCCGACGGCGACGTCGGCGCCTTCCTGGATGGCTCCGATGAGAGCGGGAAGGTAACGCGGGTCGTGGGACATGTCGGCGTCCATTTCGACGACGATGTCGTATCCGCGGTCGATGGCGAGCTTGAAGCCCTCGATGTAGGCGGTGCCGAGTCCGAGCTTGGCCTGGCGGTGCAGGACGTGGACGCGTGAATCTCGTGCGACCATCTCGTCCACGATGTCGCCGGTGCCATCGGGGGACGCATCATCGACGACGAGCACGTGTGCTTTGTCCAGCACGGCGAACACGGCATCGATGAGGATGGGGAGGTTGTCCCGCTCGTTGTACGTGGGGACGATCACCAGGACACGCAGGTCGGACATCACCACGTTCGCTTACCCGACCTGGTTGCGGGTGGCAACGCAGTCTCCTTCGATCTGCAAGGGTTCTCCTTCGGGCAGCAGCCGGATGAATGCCTGGCAGGCGTTCTCCACGGCTTGCTCGTCCAAGCCATCGAAGGTCAACTTGGTCTTGTACGAGGGGTGGTTCCACTTGGGGTAGGAGCCGACGTCAACCGTTGGGAATTGTTCGACGATCTGGTTGAGCAATGGCACGAGGTTGCCTTCGTCGAGTCTGGTGTAGACCTCACGGCACACGAAGGGGTGGGCGCCGGCCAGATGTTTCTTGATTGCCACGAGGCGCATGCGGAAGATTTCGGGCACCCCGGGCAAGACCCAGACGTTGCGCATGAGGATGGTGGGCCACTTGCCGTCGTCATCCGTGACCAGGTTGCAGCCCTGGGGCACCCTGGCCATGAGCAAGTGTCCTGGCTTGACACCGTCGCCGAAGTGGCGACGGATCATTTCCGCCGTGGGCTCATGGGTACCGACGTGTGTGTCGAAGGCTTGTGCGACGGCTTCGATGGTGACGTCGTCGTGTGTGGGGCCGACGCCGCCGCTGGTGAAGAGGATGTCGAAGGACGAGGACAGGGATCGGACTTCCTGGACGATGATTGGGATTTCGTCAGGGATGAAGACGATGCGACGCAGGGCGATGCCGAGGGTGCGCAGGGTCCGAGCGAGGACGGCGACGTTCTGCTCTTCGATTTTGCCGTTCAGCAACTCATTGCCGATGATGAGGGCAGCGGCGGTGCGGGGGGAGGGCTCCTTCATGGGTCGCTGGTCATGGCTCGACATCGATGCCGAGCAGCTTTCCGGTGACGAGGAGGACCTCTTCCGGATCGAATGGCTTGGTCATCACATGGGCGAAGGCGTCGTCGCTGCAGCGATCGGGGCTCGGCTCCCATCCCTTGTCGACCATCAGGACGACCAGGGCATGCTTCGTTGCGGGATCGGCCCGCAGAGCGTCGCACAGGTCGTAGCCGCTGACGCCGGGCAGCCGGGCGTCGACGAACACGAGGTCCGGCGGGGTCCGCTTGCACGCTTCGAGCGCATCCTGTCCGGTCGCAGCGACGGTGATGGTGACTTCCACTTCTTCGAAGGGGCTGAGCGTGTGTTCGAGCAGGGTTCGCACGTGACGCTCGTCATCCACGACGAGGATCGTCTTGGTCATGGCTTTCCCCCTCGTTTTTCCAGGTCTCGCGGCATGGTGATGAGAAAGCAAGCTCCGCGGCCAGGCTCGGATTCCACGGCCACGGTGCCGCCATGCTCCTCGACGATTTTCTTGACGATGGCCAGGCCCAAGCCGGTTCCGCCGGACTTGTTCGCGGTGACGAACGGGTCGAAGAGCGTGTCTCGCACGTTGTGCGGGATGCCGGGCCCGTCGTCCCGCACCAGCACCATGACCTCGTCGTCGCTTCCGGGGACGGGGGAGCCTCGGACGTCGATGGCGCCGCTGCGAACGATGGCCTCGCTGGCGTTGCGGACGAGGTTGACGATGACGCGTTCGAACTTGGGCACATCGATGACGATGGTGCCGAGGGAATCGAGGTCGACACGCAGCTTGATGCAGTCTGGGAGACCGTGTCGCAAGACGTGGTCGAGGCGGGCAGCCAGGTCGGAGCCGGAGATGGCAGTCAGGTCGAGAGAGCTACGGTTGCCGCGGACGAAGTGAAGGATTTCTTCGACCATGGCCCAGATGCGGTCGGCGTTGGTGATGATCTGTTCTGCCAGCGCGGGGTGCTCGGCAGGGGGCACATGGTCCATCTGGATCATTTCGGCGAACCCGCGCATGGCCGTGAGTGGGTTCTTGAAGTCGTGCACGATGGCGCTGGCGACTTGGCCGATGGCGGCGAGCTCGCGGCGGCGAACGTAGGCTTCGGCGAGGTGAGCCTGTTCGATGCGGGTGGCGGCGAGAGAAGCCAACGCGGTGAGCAATCGCTGGTCTTCCGGACGAAGCTCCCGACCGGCGCCTGCCAGCACGGTCAAGACACCGGTGGTGCGACCCGCCGTGCGAAGGGGAAGGCAGGCCAAGGTGGCAGACCAATCTCGCTCTTGCACCTCGCGCAACGTCTCCGGGAGCATGCCGATCAAGGGTCTGCCGGAAGTGACGACGCGTTCGACGGCGCGGAGGCCGACGTCAGGGACGGTGCCGACGGACGCGAGGGCGGTGGTGCAGCCGCTGTTGTCGAGGCGGACGAGGGAGGCGCCGGAGGCGTGGACGAGCGCCACGGCTTTGCGCAGGGTCAGGTCGAGGACCTCCTCGATGGCGGTGGCGGAGCTCGATCGCTCCGAGAAGTCATAGAGCAAAGACAGCTCGCGGTACCGCTCGAGGGCGTGGTCGCTCAAGTCCTCTATTTCTTGATCGAATTCGGCCACGACGCCGACGATGCGCTCGACCGTGGTGAGCAGAGCGTCGGGAAGGGAGCGGACGTCGCCGAGGAGCCGAGCCGAGGGAGGGTTGCCTATGGACTTGGAGCCGAGGGCCGCGAGGTCGGCGGGAGAGCCCACGCCTCGGATTGCGGCGAGAGGCGTTCCGTCGACGTGCACGAGCACGACGGGCTGTCCGGGACCGGGGTCGAGGCATTCGAGGATCTCGCGAGCCTGGGTCTTGTTCCAGCGCCTGACGAAGCTGCGCATTCGTCGTGACGCGGACGGCTCGCTGAGGCGAAGAGACATCGCGACCACGATACCGGGTAGGCAGAGGAGATCGCAAGGTGCTCGGGCGGGACCCAGATCCGGAGCCATCGGAGTTGGCCGCAGATCCCGCAGAGAGCCGCAGGCGACGGGTTGTGCGTCCGAAGCGACCCACGCTGACCCGCCTCGTGCGAAAGAGCAGCACCCACCGGATAGGTGGCAAACCGCCTCGTCATTCGAGAAGCAAGATCCAGAAGTTGCTCTCTCCGCCCGTCGCTTCGCTACGGATCAGGGGCGGGAGGTGAGGCAGCTCGTGTCGAGCTGGTCGTGCCGAAGGATCGAAGGGAGGGCCGCTACTCTTCGAAGGGACGGGTGACAGGTGTTCCGTCCGGCTCCACGGCGAGGAGCTCTTCCACTTTTTTCTCGGCCCTGTCGAGCTGTGCCTGGGAGCGCTTGGCGATGCCCATGCCCTTTTCGAACAGCGCCACGGACTCGTCCAGGGGCAGGTCTCCGCCCTCGAGCTTGTCTACGATCTCGGCGAGCTGCTTGATGGACTCCTCGAACGGTATGTCATCGGCGAGGGCGGGTTGCTGGGTCTTCTTGGTCATCGCGGGCCTGGGTCGGTTCGAACTGGGGGAGTCGGACTCCATGCTGCACCGTCCACGCGAAGACGCACAAGGCCTGGCGGCATCCCGGGGACGAGGGCTTGCCCGTCGGGGGCCGTGACCACGACGGTGGAGGATCCATTGGGTAGGGTGAGTCGCACGGGAAAGGCGCCAGGGGCGTGGGTGGTGGAGAGACGAAGCCAGAGCATCTGGTTTCCCTGTCTGGCGGAGGAGCTGACCGGACGTCGCCGTGCGAGGGACCGCGCGAGCGGGTCTGGGTCGAGGCGAGCCGCGCGGTCCAACCATTCGCGTCCGATCGTGCTTTGCTTGGCGGAGAGGCCGAGCACGATGGCCCGGCGGACGTTTGGGTCTGGTTCGAAGGCGTAGGCTTGGGCGAGCAACGAGGCAGCGGACGGTTGGGGGCTGCTGCCCAGGCCGATGGCGATCTGGGCGCGGACGTCGGGATCGCCGGAGGCGAGGAGCCGTTCGATGCGGGACCGGTAGGAGTCGCCGTCTCGTGGACCCAGCAGGCGGGCGAAGATGGGGGCGGACACGCGGGGGCTCTCTGTCCAATCGAGCAGGGTGCTCGTGGAGACTGCGGAGTAGGAGGTCATCCCGAGCAGCGATCCTGCGAGGCCGTCGCGGACCACGGGATCGGTGGTGGTTGCCAGTCGGCGTGTGCAGGGCTCTCTCTGGGAGGTGGGCAGGGCGATGGCTGCGCTGCAGGCAGCGAGCATGGCGAGGGGATCGCGCGAGCCGGCGTGGGTCTCGACCGCGGCACGGCCCGTGAGCACGAGGCCGAACACCCCAACGAACCGATCGGAGGCATCGGCGGAGCTGGCGAGAGCATCGAGAGCATCCGCGAGGCCCTCGACATCGGACCCGAGCTCGGCATGGCGGACCAAGGAGGCGCGAGCTGCCATCCGACGGGTTTTGGGGTTGGCCAGGGCACGGGCGAGCGCGTCGGACGCTTCCGGGGCGCGGCAATGAGCGAGCGCGAAGGCGGCGTCGTGATCGGAGGCAAGCAGCAAGGGTTCGAGGGATCGCGCGGCGAGGGGGCCGCCGCAGCGTGCGAGGGCGGCGAGGATGCGGACGCGATCTTGTCCTTGAGCGATGGTGAGCAAGCCAGCGAGGGTGGGCGAGAGCTGCGGGGTCGGCGCTTGCTCGGCGAGGTTCAGGCCTTCCGCGCGGGTGGCGGGGTCTGCGAGCAGGATGGCGATTGCGCGCGGGGCGAGCGGGTCACGGGAGAGGGTCAGGGTGTGGGCGGCGCCGATACGAAGGGCGTGGGTCGAGCCGTCCTGAGCGATCCAGTCTCGAGCGAGCTTCGCCCCGCTGGCATCACCGAGCCTGGCGAGGGCTACGGCTGCGGCGACACGGACGTCGAGGTCGGCCTTGTTGATCAGCTTACGGAGTTGCGGGACGACTCGTAGGTCCCCGAGGTGACCGAGCAGCTCGACGACGCGAGGGGACTCGAGGGATTGGGGGTGGAGCAAGGGTTCGAGGTTGGGTGGTGGATGGGCGAGCAGTGCGCGGGAGGCTCGGTCGGCGGTGTCGCCGCCTTCGGCGACGGCGATGACGAGTTGTTCGACGGCGCGGGAATTGGCGGAGGCGGCCAAGGCGAGGGCGGCCTGATCGGCGGCGAGGTCAAGGAGGGGTCCGGAGCGACCGGTGGGGGACGAGGCGGTGGTCCAGGTGACGAGCCAAGCGCGAACCGGGTCCCTGGAAGCGAAGGGAGCGAAAGCGCGCACGGCCTCGATGCGCACGTGGGGGGCCACGGACAAGGTCGGGTTGTCCGCGAAGGCTTGAACGAGGATCTGGATCGCGGCGTAGTCATTCTGGCTAGCAAGCCGCTGGATGGCGCGGAGCTGGTCATCGAGGCGCTGGGAACGCAGCAGTCTCTGGGCGACGGCGGGGCTGAGCCGCGCGTGCAGGGAGGTTCCCCTGGGGGCCTCGGGTTCGGGTTCGTCGTCGGTGTCTTGCTGGGCGCTGGCCGAGGATGGTGTGCCGAGCGCGAGGGCTGCCGTGAGCAGGGCGAGCCAGGGTGTGGCGGGGCGTTTCAAGGTGCATCCCCCTCTTCGGCTTCGGCTTCGGCTTCGGGGGCGGGGGCAGACGGGTCGGGTGTTCCGCTGAGGACGAGGAAGCCGACGCCTTGGAGGGGGGCACCGGGTTGGGCCTGGACGGCTTCCCAGCCCACGGTTTCGGCCACGCCGTCGCGGAAGGTGTGGGACTGCAGGGCGAGGACGAGGGCGAAGGATCGGGACAGGGCGAAGGTGGAGGCGAGGGTGCCATCCGTGGGGTTGGGCTTGCAGCCCACGGCGACCACCCAGTCGGGGTGTTGGTTGAGGAGGGTGGCGATGGCACGAACGGTCGGCACGCTATCGGGGTGCACGGACGGGGCACTGGGGGGGCCGTCGAAGCGAATGGGTCTGCGGGTCTGGATGGCGGGACCGGCTGGGGTCGTTTGCTCGCGGGCGAGCCAGAGGCCGCCCTTGTCGGGGCACCCGTCGTCGTCGACGACGCCGTTCCAGGTCTCGGGCTCGGTGGGGCACTTGTCCTGCTCGTCGTCGAAGGAGTCTCCGTCCTGGTCGGGGACGGGGCATCCGTGCCACTTGGTGGACGGGGAGGCGGGGCCAGGGGTGAGCGGGCAGCGGTCCTCCGCGTCGGGGACGCCGTCCCCGTCGTTATCCAAATCGGGACAACCATCCTCGTCCTCGAACCCGTCCTTGTCCTCGGGCTCGTCGGGGCACTTGTCCGCGTCGTCGAGGATTCCATCGCTATCGCGGTCTTCTACAGGGCATCCGTGCTTCTTTGGGTCGCCCGAGGGAGTTCCCCCCAAATCAACGCAGGCGTCCACGTCGTCGGGGATGCCGTCCTTGTCATTATCCAAATCGGGACAACCGTCCTCGTCTTCGAAGTCGTCGAGGTCCTCCTGCTCCGTGGGGCACTGGTCTTCCTGGTCCGGGACGCCGTCGCTGTCGTTGTCGAAGTCGGGGCATCCGTCGTGATCTTCGAACCCATCGTGGTCTTCGGCGAGCTCGGGGCACTGGTCGATGTCGTCGGGGACGCCGTCGCCGTCCATGTCGTGGACGCGAGGGGCCCAGGAGATGCCGAGGAGGGCGCGAGCGAGGGGGACGCCGACGGCGCCATCGAGGGGAGCTTCGAGACCGGCGGAGAGGAAGAGGTCGGTAGCGACTTGGTAGCGAGAGGAGGCGCCGACGAGGGCGGGGCTGACGGGCAGGGAGGAGAACGGGTTGGCGGGGCCGGCGGGCAGGGCGCCGTGGGCTTCGAGGGTCCAGGCCCAGTGACCAGAGCTGTCGAGGCCGAGGGCCTGGGGGAGAAGGGTGAGGCCGACGCCCCAGGGGATTTCGTTTCCCCAGGTTTCTCCGGCGAAGGAGCGCTCCTCGGTCCGGAGCTTGAACCCTGCGGTGGCTTGGGCCTTAGCTGCAACGAAGCTGTACTCGGCGAGCATGCGAACTTCGCTGGTGAGGGCGCCTTCGCCGACGTAGGAGGTGCGGCTGCCCGTGGGCGCCGTGACGCGAGCGAGAGCGGCGAGTCCGAAGCCTCCCATTGGCTCGTAGGTCAGGAGGGTGACCTTGCCGGTGATGGCGAGGTCGCCGAGGGCCTGGCTCGGGAGGCTGGAGTCACCGAGCACCGAAGCGGTCTGGGGGTTGGTGTCCCCTTGTTGCACGAGGACCGCGGGAATCGAGAGGCCGATGGCGGCATGTCGCGTAACCCCCACGCTGCCGAGCACGTCAAGGGAAAGTTGGTGCGACACCAGCTTGGCAACGACTTCGTCGTCGGCGTCGCGCAGCACCACAGGCCGGTAGGCCCAGGAAAGCCATGACCCCACGTTCCACAAGCCCGCGCCGGGGCTTCGCGTGCTCTCGAGGTAGAGTGAGCCGTCCGGTGACGTGGGAGGCTGGAAGTGGCGCACGTCGACGGACGGGACCTGTGCGTTCGAGAGGTTCGAGAGGGAGCATAGAGCGAGTGCGGAGCAACCCGCGAGCCAGCAGCGAAGGGAGCCCATGGCCCCGAAGGGTAAACCAGAAGCGTGACGAATCGCGGTCGAAAAAAAGTTTCGTGAGCATGGACCGCACGCCCAGGGGCATGTCCTTCGTTGACCTGTGGACCAGTTCGCTCTAGGGCGGGAGAGGAGACCGGCACGCCGGATGCGTGGAACCACCGGCTCGAGAGGAAACAACATGAGTCTCGCCGTCGTGAGCGGCGCCCCGGGCTGGCTCGGCACATCGCTGACCGAGACGCTCGTGCAGGGCGCACGTTTTCGGAGCATTTCGACGGAGCCGCGGAAGGTGCGGTGCATCGTGCAGCCCCAGGCGGACCCGGCGCCGCTGCTGGCGCTGGGAGATGCGGTCGAGATTGTCCGGGCGGACCTGCGGGATCGTCGAGCGTTGGCGGGGTTGTGCAAAGGGGCGGACACGGTCTTCCACTGCGCGGGGATCATTCACCCCCACAGGATCCAGGAGCTGTACGACATCAACGTGCGGGGCACGCAGAACCTGCTGGAGTCGGCGGTCGAAGCGGGGGCACGTCGTTTTCTCTTTGTGTCGTCCAACTCCCCGGCGGGGCTGAACGCTTCGGCATCGACGCTGATGGTGGAGGAGGATCCGCCTCGCCCGTACTTGAACTACGGGTTGTCGAAGCTGCAGTCGGAGTGGTTGATCAACGACGCGCACCGGGCGGGGAAGATCGAGGCGGTGATTCTTCGGCCGTGCTGGTTCTACGGTCCGAACCAGCCCGAGCGGCAGTCCCGGTTCTTCAAGATGATCAAGGGGGGGCACCCCATCGTGGTGGGCAAGGGCGACAACCTGCGGAGCATGAGCTACATCGACAACATCGTGCAGTCGATGCTGCTCGCCGAGAAGGTGGAGAAGGCTGCTGGGCGGACCTACTGGATCGCGGACCGCCGTCCCTACTCTTTCATCGAGATCATCCAGACGGTGGCCCGGGTGCTCGAGGTGCCGGTGCGACCCCGGTACTTGCCGCAGGTGACGTCGGACATGGCGCGGTTCGTCGACTCACTGGTGCAGATGTCGGGGTTGTACAATCAGGAAATCCATGTGGCTGGTGAGCTGGCGGCGACGATTGCGGTGTCGATCGAGGCGGCCCAGAGGGACCTCGGGTACGACCCGGAGATCGAGCTGGAAGAGGGAATGCGACGTTCGATCGCCTGGTGTCGGGCGCACGGACAGAGCTTCTGAGCGGGAGGCGCTTGGTGCAAGGAGACGGAGAGCGGACGGGTCCCCTGGTGCTCGTGACCGGGGGCTCGGGGTACTTTGGCTGTCTGCTGGTGGGGCATCTGCTCCGGCGCGGGTGCCGTGTGCGCGTGCTCGATCGCGTGGACGTTCCGGACAGGCCCGAGGACGTGGAGTTCGTACGGGGAGACATTCGCGACGCGGACGTGGTTCGGCGGGCGTGTCGCGGCGTGTCGGTGGTGCACCACAACGTGGCGCAGGTGCCCTTGGCGAAGGATCGGTCCCTGTTCGAGACGGTGAACGTGGGGGGCACGCGGGTGTTGCTCGGGTCGTGCCTTGCCGAAGGCGTGGGCAAGGTGGTGCACGTCTCGTCGAGCGCGGTGTTTGGGGCGCCCAGGAGCAACCCGGTGGACGAGACCCAGTCGCCGCGACCTCAGGAGGCCTACGGTGAAGCGAAGCGTCGCGCGGAGGGGGTGGTGGAGACATTCGTGGGCCGAGGGCTCGACGTGACCGTCATTCGTCCTCGGACGATCCTCGGGCATGGCCGGCTTGGCATCTTTCAGATTCTGTTCGAGCTGGTACGTCGGGGACGACCGATCTACGTGCTTGGGGGTGGGGGCAACCGCTATCAGTTCGTGCACGCGGACGACCTGGCGGACGCGTGCATTCGTGCGGGGGATCGTGCGGGGCCTGACTTGTTCCACATTGGCGCGGAGCGGTTCGGGACGATGCGTGCGATGCTGGCGGCGCTGGTGGAGCATGCGGGCACGGGGAGTGCGGTCCGGTCCCTGCCCATGGGTCCCACGAGTCTCGCGATGAGCTTCACGAGCGCGCTGGGATTGTCTCCCCTGGGGCCCTACCACGCGCTGATGTACGGGCGAGAGATGTTCTTCGACGGAACGAGGGCACGGGATCGGCTCGGGTTTCGGGCGCGCTATTCGAACGAAGAGATGATCTGCGAGTCCTACGACGACTACGTGGCGAACCGGGACGAGGTGTTGAGCCGGGGGGAAGCGTCGCACCACCGTTCGGCGGTCCGGGCTGGGATCCTGTCGTTGTTGTTTCATTTACCGTAGGGGCCGACGAAGTCCCTGGCGGATTCGAAGAGAATCGACGAGGCGAGACCCATCCTGCCTTGGTGCTCTTACAATCGATGTCTTAGGCTGATCTGCGAAGAAAGCGCGCAGGCAAGACCTGTCCTGTTTGGATTCGGCTCGTCCGGGGACGAGGGTAGCGACCAACGGGAGCGTAGGGGCGACAGCCCCTGCACTGGCGCCCGGCCCTGCCGGGCGGGAGCGTAGGGGCGACAGCCCCTGCACTGGCGCCCGGCCCTGCCGGGCCGGGTTAGGCTGGAACGTGGTCGGGTGGCGGTGCTATAGGGAGCCGCCATGGGCGCACGCACCAGTGGAAGACAAGCGGCCTTGCAGATGTTGTTCGGGATCGACGCGGCGGCCGACGCGGACGTGGAGTTGACGATCCGCGGGTTCTGGCGTGAGTTCGAGGCGGACCCGGAGGGCAGGTCGTACGCGGATTCGCTTGTCCGTGGGGTGGCAGGGAGTCTCGAACGTGTGGACGAGCTGATCAGGACGTCGAGCACCAACTGGCGTTTGGAGCGGATGGCGCGGGTGGATCGGAACTTGTTGCGGATGGCGGCCTACGAGCTGCTGGAGCAGAAGTCGGTGCCCCGTGCGGTGATTCTGGACGAGGCGATCGAGCTGGCGAAGCTGTTCGGGTCGGAGGACTCGGGGGCGTTCGTGAACGGGGTGCTCGACCGTATCGCGGAGGAGGTCGGTCGCATCGACGTGGACCGATAGGCGGAGTTCCGATGGAGCTGCGATTCGTCAGTCCTCACATGCGGCAGATGGACACGGTGGGAAGCGAGGTCCTCGCGTGCTGCCTGTTCGAGGACGAGCGACCGGTGCAGGGCATGGCGGGTCTTTTGGACTGGCGCCTGGCGACGCGGTTTTCGCGGTGGATGGGTGCTGGCGAGCTGACGGGTGCGCGGGGGGAGGTGGCGTTGCTTGCGGGCAAACCGCGCGTTCCCTTCGAGAAGCTGCTTCTCTTCGGTCTCGGGCCCAAGGCTCGGTTTGACGAGGAGGTGTTCCTCGAAACGGTGCACCGGATGCTCGAGACCCTCGGCGGGCTGCGCGTGCGCATGGCCGTGGTCGAGCGCCCCGGACGTCACACGGACGTGGTCGACGCGCTCCGCGGGACGGACCTGATCCTGGAGGCCTGCGAGGGTCACGGTGAGCAGGACCTCTGGACCCTGGTGGAGAACATGCCCGATCAGAAGCGGATTGCCCAGCACCTCGCGGAAGAACGTCGGCGAAAACGCATGCGCTGACGCGGGTATGCCCCGATGTGCCCGTAGGGCTTGGTCGCGGCGCGTGGGTGTGGAAAGATCAGCCCGCGAACCCCGACCGGGTTCCACCCGAAAAGAACCATGGGAAGCGTGCTCGACATCCTGGCCTTGGTGCTGCTCGTGGTCGCCATCGGCGCCTTCGTGCTGGGGATCTACGTGATGGGCAACCGCGACGACATCGGCGCTCTGTTCTGCTTCGCATGCGGCGCTGTGCTTCTCCGGTCTTCCGTCGACCTGCTTCGGCCGAGGAGCGCCGGATGACCATGGTAGGGCGAGCCCGGGGCCCACTCGCTTCGATGGTCGGATGCCTCGTGGTTGCAGCGTGCTCGACCCCAGGCGATTCGGCGGCCCATCGCGAGCAGGTTGCCGCATTGAAAGAAGGCGCGGCTGCCCAGGTGGGGGACCAGATCGTGTCCGTCGCGCAGGTGCGAGAGTTGTCGAAGGCCGCGGGCATTGCCCCGGAAGAAGCGCGGTCCCGCCTCGTGTACGATGCCCTGATGGCCGCAGGTGCGCGGGCGGAAGGCTACGACCGTCGGGACGACGTCGTGGGACAGCGCCGCGCGGTGCTGGCCCGGGCGCTGATCGACCAGATGAAGCGAGAGACGAATGCCTTGCCGATCACGGACGAGGAGGTTGCGAAGCACACGCAGATGCATTGGCTCGACATGGATCGGCCCGTGGCACGGAGGACCGTGCATGCGGTGGTGATGCCGAAGCAGTCGGAGCAGCCGGCGGAGTGGGCCAAGGCGGACGAGGTGGCGTCGCGGATCGCGGAAGCGGTTCGTGGGGAGAAGGACGCCGCGCAGTTCAAGAAGAAGGCTGAGGCTGTGGATGCCGCGGGGATGAAGGTGGTGGTGCAGGACCTTCCTCCCGTGACGGAGGACGGACGCGTGGCGGATTTGACCCAGCGTCCGCCGCCCGGGCAGCCGCCGTCCACCTTTGATCCCGCGTTCGTCAAGGCGGTATTCGCTCTCGAGGCCGTGGGGGACCAGAGCCGCCCTTCCAGGTCTTCGTTCGGGACGCACGTCATCCTGCTCGTGGGTATCCAGGAGGCTTCGCGGCTGGACTTGGAGAAGCGACGGGAGACCCTTGCCGAGGAGATCCGGGCGACGCGGATGCGAGAGCGGCTCGAAGGGCTGCTGTCTTCCCTGCGAGCGGGGACGCCTCCGGTGGTGGAGCGGAACGCCGAGGCGATGTTGCTGCTCGTGAGCGACGAGCCGTCCGGGGCTGCTGGGCGGGGTCCCTGACATGCCGTGGCGACCTGGGTTGCCGGAGCGAGACCAGGACACGACGGGGTTCACGTACATCTTGCAGAACCTGATCGAGGCGCTGCCAGGGGTGGCGGCCGCGGCGCTGGTGGACGAGCTTGGGGAGTGTGTCGACTATGCGGGGGTGCTGGAGTCGTACGAGGTCCGGTTGGCTTCGGCGCACCTTCAGATCGAGCTTCGCAACGTGATGGCTCAGCTGAGCGACGCGTTCGGGATGGTGCGAGGCCTCACGGTGTGCGCGCGCAAGAGGACGTTTCTGGCGATGCGGATCGTCGAGGAATACAACCTGATTCTGGTCTTCACGGGGGGAGGGCCGCTGCCCGTTTCTTCGCGGGCGCTTGCGCAGGCCGAGTACGACATCCGCATGGAGGGGGGATGGGAGCCCCCTGTGGACATGGAGCGTTGGATTCACCTGCTGGTCGACGCCCGTCCGCACGATCGATGGCGTCCTCATCGCGTTCAGCTTGCGGAGACGTGGCACGAGGTGGAGGTGATCGGAACGGTGGTGGGGCTTGCCGAGGGAGAGCGGGGGTTTCGAGTTCGCACCCGAACCGGGGCGGAGATGACGCTCGTGCGCGAGCGCCTCGGGCACTGGTATGCCGACGTTCGCTACTGAGCCCGCGAAATCTTACTCCACGCGCTGCACGAGGAGCCGCTCGATCAAACCCTTGGAGTAGCCCGTGAGGTCGCGGAAGACGACGCCCATGCCGGTCTCGTCGACGCGGACGACCTCACCGGTGCCTTCGACGGTTTCGATGTCATCCATGATGACGGTGAAGCGGAGGTTGACCTTCGTGCCGACGGCAAGCGGCGTCTTGGAGCGGATGAACACACCGGAGCGGGAGATGTTCGTCACGTACTCCTGGATGAAGGCGTCGAAGGACTCGAACTCCTTGTTGATGGTAATCCGCTCGGCGCGGGGCAATTCCTGTTCGCTGAGTTCTTCCGCCATCTGATTACTTCCCCTGCAGGTCGAACTGCTCGATGTGATACTCGCGTCGTGCAACCACCTCGATGCGTCGCATCAGGCGGTTCTCCGCGGCAGCCAGGGCTTCGTGCTCCTCGGTCTTGAGCACGTCGACGACGGCTGGGTGTGCGTTGACGACCACCTGATAGCCGGTGAGCGACCGGTGCTCGCGTCGGATCTGCCGGAGGATCTCGAGGGCCACGGTGGTGCGGGACTGAAGCTGGCCGGTGCCGTCGCAATAGAAGCAGGGTTCGTGCAGGACCCTGCCGAGGCTTTCCCGAGTGCGCTTGCGGGTCATCTCGATGAGGCCGAGGTCCGACACGGGGTTGAGGGTGGTGTGGGCCTTGTCCTTTTGGAGCAACTCGTTGAGGCGCTTGCGAATCTTCTCGCGGTTCGCGGGACGATCCATGTCGATGACGTCGAGCACAATCAGGCCACCCAAGTTGCGGAAGCGCAGCTGGTAGGCGATCTCCTCGACCGCCTCGAGGTTGGTCTTCAGGATGGTCTCTTCCAGGTCCTTCGAGCCCTTGCCCACGAACCGCCCTGTGTTCACGTCGATCGCCGTGAGCGCCTCGGCCTGGTCGATGACCAGATAGCCGCCGGAAGGCAGCGGGACCTTGCGGCTGAGGGCGCGCGAGATCTCGTCCTCGATGCCATACGCATCGAAGATCGGCTCGTTCCCCTCGTACAGCTCGATGCAGTCCACACGCTCGGGCATGAACGTGGCGACGAAGCGACACAGCTGCTCGTATCGCTCTTTGTCGTCGATGACGATGCGTTCGACGTCGTCCGTGAACTGGTCGCGGGCGGCGCGAAGCACGAGGTCGAGCTCGGTGAACAGGCTGCAAGGGGGTTTCGGGTGGGCTTCTCGCTTGCGAACGATCTCACCCCAGAGCCGCACGAGGTACCCGATGTCGGCCTTGAGCTGCTTCTTGGTCAAGCCCTCGGCCACGGTGCGGACGATGAGCCCGCCTTTCGGGGGGCGCATCGCATCGATCGCGGCGCGCAAGCGTTGCCTCTCGTCGTCCGACCCGATGCGTCGTGACACGCCGATGTGATCGATGGTTGGCATGTACACCACGTAGCGACCGGGCAAGGAGACGTGGCTGGTGACGCGGGCCCCCTTCGTGCCGAGCGGGTCCTTCGCGACCTGTACGATGACTTCCTGGCCCTCGCGTACGACTTCCCGGATGGGGGTCTCGCGCGAAATCCGGGCGGGTCCTCCGGCATCTGCCTTGCGTGCCCGCAGCGGACGGCGTCCTCTTGCGGGCTTGTCCTTGGCCCGCGCGCTGCCCGACGGTCCTTCGGGAACGACTTCGGGTGGGGCGTCGTCCTCGGGCGATTCATCCCCATCGAGGGCGTGCTCGGAGGGACCAAGCTCGAGGCCATCGTCTTCGGCGTAGGGGTTACCTCCGGCGATGTATCGCTCGAAGTCGTCGGGGCGGATCAAGTCCTCGACGTGAAGAAACGCTGCCTTGTCGTGGCCTATGTCCACGAAGGCGGCCTGCATGCCGGGAAGCACACGGGTGACCTTGCCGAGATAGACGTTGCCTACCGACGTCTTTCCGCGAGCGCGCTCCGTCTGGAGCTCAGCGATGATGCCGTCCTCGATCAGCGCGACACGCGTCTCGCCAAACTCGACGTTGATCACAAGCAAGTTCTTCGGCATGCCAACCTTTGAATCCCTGACCGGACGCACAGACTTAACTTCATTATGTTCGCGAGGCAACGGCCTCGTGAGGTGCGGGTGCGGATCCGGGGGGGATCGTCCGGCTGGGTTGAGAGGCTTCCGCTCCCCGCGGACGCGTGGCGCCCCAAGATCGAGGTTGGCAACCTGATCTTGGGGGTATGCTCCGCTCATGTCCCACTCGTATCTGGTCATCGACATCGAGACCATTGTGGACCCGGCGCTACCCCTGCCGGCGAAAGCAGAAACCACGTCCCTGCCCCCGCCGCCCTTTCACCAGGTCGTCGCCATCGGGGCCCTGTGGATGGACGATGCCTACCGGCCGATCAAGCTGGGCGTGGTCGGACCGAGCAAGTCCGAGCCCGAGGTGCTGGAGGACTTCGTCCGGTTCGTGGAGGAACGCCGCCCCGACCTGGTGACCTACAACGGCAGGGGGTTCGATCTGCCCGTCATCGTCGCGAGGTGCCTTCGTCACGGCGTACCGTTCCGGCACTACTTCCAGTCCTCAGACATGCGCTATCGCTACTCGGCCCAGGGGCACCTGGACCTGATGGACTACATGACAGACCACGGGGCGTCGCGCGCCGTCCCCCTCGACACCCTCGCCAAGCTGATCGGGCTGCCGGGCAAGGTCGGGGTGGACGGGAAAGACGTGGGGCCTCTGGTGCACGCCGGGCGGCTCGAAGAGGTTCAAGCCTACTGTCTGTGCGACGTGGTGCAGACGGCGGGGCTGTTCCTGCGGGTTCAGCTGTTGCGGGGGATTCTGGACCGGGATGGCTACCGGGGGGCGATGGAGCACCTGCTTCGGCTGATGGAGGAGGACGAGCGGTTGCGGCCTGTGCACGAGGCCATCCATCGGGACGCGCTGATGCTGCGGTAACCGAGGGCAGGCATTTCGTCCAGGAATCGCCAGGAATCGCGACACCGCTTTTCGTCCGGTACGATCCCGTGGTACGCGCGGGGTATGAGCCAACCGAGCCGACCCGAACTGGCCAAGCTGGACGCGATGAACGAGAAGGCGCTGCGGGGAGATCCGAAGCGGATCGAGAAGCAGCACGAGGCGGGCAAGCTGACGGCCCGGGAGCGCGTCGACTTGCTGCTCGATCCAGGTTCCTTCGTGGAGCTGGACCGGTTCGTCACGCATCGCTGCACGGACTTCGGGATGCAGGAGAGCAAGGCCCTGGGCGACGGGGTCATCACTGGATGGGGCACGGTGGACGGGCGCAAGGTGTTCGTGTTCGCGCAGGACTTCACGGTCTTCGGGGGGTCTCTCTCGGGCGCGTACGCGCAGAAGATTTGCAAGGTGATGGACCATGCGATGAAAGTCGGGGCGCCGGTGATCGGGCTGAACGACTCGGGCGGGGCTCGGATCCAGGAAGGGGTCGAATCGCTCGGCGGCTATGCCGACATCTTCCTGCGCAACACCCTGGCGTCGGGCGTGGTTCCCCAGATCAGCGCGGTGCTCGGTCCGTGCGCGGGGGGCGCGGTCTACTCCCCAGCCATCACCGACTTCATCCTCATGGTCGAGAAGACCAGCTACATGTTCATCACCGGACCGGACGTCATCAAGGCGGTCACCCACGAGGAGGTGACCAAGGAGGCCCTTGGAGGTGCAGCCACGCACGCGTCCAAGAGCGGTGTCTGCCACATGACGGCTCCGGACGACGGGGCGTGCATCGCGTTGATCCGCGAGCTGCTGTCGTACATCCCTTCGAACAACACGGAAGACCCGCCGCGCGTGCCGTGCACGGACTCGGTGGACCGTGAGATCCCGGAGCTCGACACGCTGGTGCCGGGCGAGTCCCACAAGCCTTACGACATCAAGGAGGTGGTCAAGGCGGTGGTGGACGACGGGAGATTGCTCGAGATCCACGAAGACTATGCCAAGAACATCATGGTCGGCTTCGCGCGGGTGGGCGGAAGGACCGTGGGCGTGGTCGCCAACAACCCGATGTACCTGGCCGGCTGCCTCGACATTCACGCGTCCATCAAGGGTGCGCGCTTCGTTCGCTTCTGCGATTGCTTCAACATTCCCCTGGTGACCTTCGTCGACGTGCCGGGATTCTTGCCGGGGACCGACCAGGAATACGGTGGCATCATCGTGCACGGCGCGAAGCTGCTTTACGCTTTTGCAGAGGCCACCGTGCCGAAGATCACCATCATCACGCGCAAGGCCTACGGGGGCGCTTACGACGTGATGGCTTCCAAGCACATCCGTGCGGACTACAACATCGCCTTTCCCACGGCGGAGATCGCGGTGATGGGTCCGGATGGGGCCGTCAACATCATCTATCGCAACCACCTCAAGAACGCGGAGAACCCCGAAGCGGAGCGGGCGCGGCTCATCGCCGAGTACAAGGCCACGTTTGCGAGCCCCTACAAAGCCGCCGAGCTGGGCTTCATCGACGAGGTGATCTACCCGCGGTCGTTGCGTCGACGGCTCAACTACGCGCTGGACTTGTTCAAGGACAAGAGGCAGTCGAACCCCTCACGCAAGCACGGCAACATTCCTCTCTGAGTGAGCAGACCGGCTCACTCCTTGGTGGGCTCAGGCTCGAGGCTTCCCCAGACGGTTAATGCGGCCGTGGTGTCGGGGTCGAGGGTGGCCGGCTCGCGGGTCGGCGCGGGGTGCAGGGACGTCTCCGATGATCGCACGTGGTCCAGGGTCATTCTCCATGCCCATGATGCGAAAAATGGCTCCTGAGCGCTGATGTCCTCCGAGCACTCTTGCTCGGGGAGCAGCTCACAGAACTTGGGGGAACGCGGGGGTGTGCCGGACAGAAGCCAGTGTCCCCATCGGGTTGCGTAGGTCGACCCCGTCACGGCGAACTGCGGCTCCCGGCCGAACCGATCCGGGTGCGCGGCCATCTCCAGCAGGTCTCTTCCCTCCATCTCGTCAGGCGGGTCCAACCCCATGCTGGAGAGCACGGTGCGCGCGACGTCCATCGCGGTCGTGGGCACATGGACGCGACTGCCGCCGAAGCGTCGATCGGGGAACCGGATGACGAGGGGGATTCCGAGCACGTCCTCGCCAAGCGCCTCCCCGTCCCCAAAGGGCACGCGCGCGCCCCCGCCCATCGCGATGTCCGAGGTGACCACGAGCAACGTGGAGGCCCACACCTTGTGCTGGCGAAGAAGCTCCACGAGCTGGCCGAGCTGTGCGTCCTCCGCCCGAAGCGCCACCCGGGCGAACGCCTCGACGCGGACACGATCTTCCGCCGACATGGGCTTTCGTCCGAAGCGTCGGTTCCTCTCCTTGGCGAGGATCTGCCCACCGCGCCGTCCTGTCAGGTTGCCTGCATAGTCCTTGGGCGGGAGGTCCTTGAAGTCCTCCTCGGTTCCGGTCCACGGGGGGTGGCCTCCTCTCGCATGGACGACCACGAGCAAGGGGCGGTCCTTGTCCTTCTTCAGCAGCCCGTCGAGCCAGGCCATGGCTTCCCGCAGGGGTGCGGGGGCCGAGGTGCCCGACACGGGGGAGAACGCGCCGAAGCGATTCCATCCGTGGTCGAAGCCGAACGCCTCGAAGGTCGTCGGGTTGCCCGTGAACATGCTCGTGGCGGTTCGACGGTCCCGAGCGATGCTGCCGAGGGTCGGGAAGCGGTCTCCAAGACGTGCTCCCGTGTCCGCCACCCTGTGAGCGGAAGGCGAGAATCCCGTGAGCAGGGATGCCATCGACCCTGCTGCCACCGTCGTGGGAGCGCGATGTTGGTGAAAGACGACCGACTCCTCCAGCAGTGAGGAGAGCGCAGGCATCGTGGGGACGTCGGCGTAACCCGGCAGGTGGGAGGGGTTGGCGCCGGTGAACACGACCACCACGACCACCTTGGCCTCGGGGCGCCCAGGAACGCGCGGATCCCGCACGCGAAGCACCGGCTCCCCGAACAGGATCTTGCCCCCAGGCGTCGTGGCCGTGGCTACCAGGTCGAGTGCGACGATGCGCCCTGCGAGCCCCTCCAGGGGCAAGTCCACTGCCTCGGCGGTCTTGCCTTCCCCGCCGAGCTTGGTCGCATGCAACAGGACCGCCGGCTTGCCAGGCTCCACCACTTCGATGCGCGCCTCCCCCTCGCCGGGGCCCGCGTACCCGAGGATCGTCTGCAGACTCATCGCCCCCGTGGCTGCCACCGCACATCTCACGCGGCCCGGCCCGCTCAGTACCAAGGTTCGTTGCGGACGTCCTCCCACCATCGTGTCGGTCGCCAGATCTCGGAGAGTGGGCGCTGCAAACGTGGTCGGGTCTTGATCCGGAACGCCGACCCGAATCCAGTCGATCTCCGCCACCGGCTTGTCCCGCTTCGTGCGATGAAAGTGGAACGACAAGACATGCTGGCCCGCAGCCAACGTCTCGGTCGTCGTCGCCGTCGACACGACGTGGATGCCATCCCGCTGGAGCCGCAGCGTGCCTATCACCTTTCCATCGATGCGGACCGTGGCCGCGCGGGATTCGAGCGCCCGGATTCGCGTCTCCACGAACACCGGGTCGTCGCTCAGTTGCTGAAAACCGAGTGACAACACCCCGGTGTCGACGCGCGCCCATGTGGCGCCGTCGCGAACCACATCCATGCCACTCGCCGAGGGCCCAAGCTCGTAGCCAATACGCCCGTGTGCCGCCGGCGACCCCAAATCCATCACGGCACCCCGATGGTACACGTCGCACTGCGCCACCGACGCGAACAGATCCTTGACCACGACCGTGTTGGCGACCTCGAGAGCGGGCAAGGGCGGCGACGACGAACCCACGGATGGATCGACGCCGTCCGGGGTGTCGCTCGGGCAACAACCGAAACTCGCGATCGTCGCGCCCCATGTCAGGGCGATGCCCCACCTCAGGGCTCCCACGCCGCCTCCACGGTCCATCGCGTGCGTTCCGTCTCCGACACGCGGATCTCGCTTCGCACTATCTGCTCTCCCAGCACCACGACGATCGCGTGCGTCCCCGCAGGCAACGAAACCTCGACGGCCTCTCCGCGCCCCACTTCCTTGCCTTCGATGCGTACGGACGCCTGCGCGTGTCCCGTCACCACCTCCAGAAGCCCATGCCCGGCGGTGACCTGGGAGCGATCATCGACTTCAAGACCCTCGAGCACCGTCCCAGCCGTCGGCTTGGGGGCTCCGGTCTCCGCCGGGGCAGGTCCCACCAAGGGCGGAGGCTCGGACAGCGCAGAGCGTGTGGGAGCGTACGATACAGATGACGCAGGTGATGCGGAGGACGGTGGGTCCGCGCCCCGCACGTAAAGGAAAGCTCCGATCAGTCCTCCCACGATCCCGATTACCACGACGACGGGTACGAGGAGCGAGCGCGTGGGTACCTTGTCTTCCACTTCCGCCGCGGAATTGTTTTCGGTCCGATCTCCCTTGCCCTGTCGATGCTCGTCAGAGTCGTCGTCAGAGTCGTCGTCAGAGTCGTCGTCAGAGTCGTCGTCAGAGTCGTCGTCGGAGTCGTCGTCGGAGTCGTCGTCGGAGTCGTCGTCGGAGTCGT
>CAZAWR010000017.1:55408-133249 GCA_964488865.1 uncultured Polyangiaceae bacterium
GAGTCGTCGTCGGAGTCGTCGTCGGAGTCGTCGTCGGAGTCGTCGTCGGAGTCGTTGTCGGAGTCGTTGTCAGAGGCGTGCACGGCGCCGCGAGCCAAGCCGTCGGAATCCTGGATGTTGGCCTCGTCCGACTCGTCGTCATCGGGCCCGTCCGTTCCTGGCACGATGGCATCGGGTGGCAAGGACGGGAGGGTGGGAACGAGACGTCGTCCCGTCGATCGCGGTTTGAGCTCGGTGGCGTCGAGCATCGAAGGCGTGTTGGAGGAGGGAGGGATTTCGCCAAGGCCGACATCGCCGCCTACGGTTCGAATGACGGCTTCGGCGAGCGACGTCGGCGCGAGAGAATCCGCGAGGGCCTGGTTTGCTGCGGGCGCATCGGTGGCTGGAGGGGGAAAGCCGGAGGGGTCTTCGAGCGGCGTCGGGTCCCCGAGGAGCGTGTCGACGGACAGTTGGGTTGCGTTCTTGGCTTCGGTGGCGTCGCGCGAGGCGGGTGTGTTGGCCGCGAGCAATCCCTTCTGAGCCGCGGGTGCGAGCAAGTCGTTTCCATCCTCGTCGAGCACGGAGAGAACGGCTCCCCGGGCGGCGGCGTCGGCCAGCAACTGCTCGAGGGAGGAGGCGGACACGACGCCATTCTCGATGACCTGCCGAGGGGAAGCCCCATCTGCAAGCGCCTGGAGCGCAGCGCGCGTGGACTCGGGCGCTACGTCGAGGTCGAGGCGGTCGACGCGGAGTACAGCGGCTTGGACCCGCAGCAAGCTCGAGCCTTCGAGCAAGGCCTGCGCGGCGCGGGTTTCGGCTGCAATGCGGGCGACTACCTCGTCGAGTGAAACAGTGGGGTCGATGGGCGGCGGTTGGTCGCACGGTGTGATCTGAAACCGTCCTGTGAACACGCGAAGCAGAGAGATCAGCGCCTCCTCGCCTCGTACCGAAGCCCCGTCGGGTGCCGTGCGCGAGACGTCGGCGACGGCGCCGTTTCGGAGCTGGATATCGAAAAGGTGGCGAGCGTCGCGCACCAGGACGGATGCGTTCGGGAGCGACGTGGCGGCGAGGGCGATCAGGGTGCGCGCCCCGAGCCCATCGAGTCGTCCGCGCACCTCGCCAGCGCGCTGCAACCGTTCTTCGATACGGGTGCGAGGGCGAAGACATTCCTGCACGGTTCGGAGGATGGCAGCAGAGGTGGCCTCCTTGCGCAGGTAGCCGTCGGCCCCGACTCCCAGCTCTCGCACGCGCTGCAGCAGGTCTTCCTTCCACGAAAGGACGATCACGGGCACGTCCCGAAGCAACAGGTCGCGCTTCAGCGCGCGGCAGAGCCCGAAGCCGTCGAGCTTGGGCATCAGGATGTCGGTGATGACCAGATCGGGATCGAACCGGAAAGCGATCTCGAGCGCCCGCTCCCCGTCCCCGGCTTCCCGTACGACGCACCCGTGAGCACGGAACAGTCCGCTGAGGAACCATGTGACGGCGGGGTCGTCGTCGACGACGAGGACGCGGCGATTCTCGAGCAGGAGCTTCACGTCGGCGTCGTTCTCGCGTTTGCCTTGTCTGCGGGCCTGGTCCTCGGACACGACGTCGAGCCACGGGGCGACGGGGACGGCGCCGATGGGGCCTGCATGGGAGAAGCGGATGGCGCCTTCACTTCGGATCGTGAGCATTTCGCGGACGCGAGCGACGGCACCCCAGACGGCGGCGAGGACTTCGGTGCCCTGTCCGAGGTCGACGGAGACGCGCCTGGACTCAGGGCGCACGGTGTGGAGGAGGCCGGCTTTGACCTGTTGTGCGAGGCGTTCCGCGAGCTCTTCGATGGACAGCTGGCCCAGGAAGTCGGCGGGTTCCTCGGGTCCGGTATTTCGTCGAGCCGATCGCACGGCTTGCTGGAGCTTGGCGGGGGAGACCGGCTTGGCCAGGGTGCGCGCCACGCCGTGGGCGAGAAAAGGAGCGGCTTGGTCGGGCAAGGAGAAGGCACCGACGACGATGACGGGGGTCGACTCGGCGATGGGGTCCTGTGCGAGAGCCTCGCTCAAGCTCACGGCGCCAGGCAGGTCACCGTCGAGGATGACGACGTCGGGGGCGAGCGCACGGGTGAGCTCGAGGGCCTGGGAGAGGTCGTCGGTTCGCTCGATCTCGAGCGTGCTCGTTGCGTTTTCGGTGCCGACGCGGAGGGAATCCGCGAGGGGCGGGCGTCCGATGACGAGGACGGCGAGGGGCTCTTCGGCTGGTGATGGCGCGGGGGAGGCGGGCGCGGCGTGGTCCCGTGCGACCCGGGTGGGGTGGGGCTCGGAGGAGGCTTGTGTGCGCTGGGCCGGCGGTTTTGATTCAGGAGCAGGGGTGGACGAAGGTGAGTCGGGTTTTTCTGCGCGGTCGTTTCGGGTCCCCTGCCCCCATGTGGGTTCGCTTTGGCCGCCGACCTCAGTCCAAGCGAGCTCGGGCAGGTCGCGTAGAAGGTCGGTGAACTCGCTGATGTCTTCCGTGTCGACGCCCCCGGCTGCGGCTGCTCGCTCGAGTCGGCGTTCCGCGCGTTCGAGTCGTTTGGCTACGGCGTCGAAGTGCAGGACCCGCGAGCGGGTGGCGAGGGCGTGGATGTGGCGTCGAAGCTCGTCGAGGAAGGTGGGGGAACTCGGGTCCTGGCAGAGGGCATCCCAGACTTCGCGCAGTTCGGCGAGCCGTTTGCCAAGATTGGCGACGAAGTCGGCGCGCACGCCTCCGATGCGGACGCCGCCGCTGGGTTGGGGGAGGGAGCCGTTGCCTGCGCTGTTGGGCATCTTGGGCCCCGTACCATATCGCGCCTGGCCGCCCAACAGGCGCGGTCAAAGTTGGGGCCTGGTGGGAAAGGAGTTTGAGCCTTCCTGCGCGGGAAGTTGGTCGCTTCAACCAGAACGGAAGACCGATCGGCAGTCGGCAGGGGATCCCTTCCGGGGTTCCTGCGTAGTACAACAAGCCAGACGAAGACCTGATTCGACCGTGACACCCGGACAACGACGGCAAGGCTTGGCTTGGACCACCTTTTCGTGGAGGCTTGCACAATGACGACGCACCATTCGTGGGCGACAGCTTTGATTCTGATGGGGACCGTGGGTCTGGTGGCGTGTGGGAGCACCGACGACCCGATCGACAACACGCCGAAGTACAAGTACCCGGACGTGTCGTCCTTCTGCGAGGCGAAGGCGGACCTGGAGTGCACGGAGACGGTGCTGACCCGGTGTCAGACCACGGAAGACGCGTGCGTGATCAAGCGTCGCGGGCTGTGCAGCCAGGGGGCTCCTGCGGGGGCGAAGTATCGGCCCACGGAGGCCGAGCAGTGCCTGGCGTCGGTCAAGGGGGCGTACCTCGACGACCAGTACACGTCCGAGGAGAAAGCGCTGGAGTTGGAAGCGTGCGGGCTGCTTTGGGGTGGCTTAGGAGCCGAAGGCGTGATGTGCGGATCGGACCACGATTGCGACCTGGACAAGGGGTTGCGCTGCGTGGTGCGAACCGGGTCGACGACGGGGCAGTGCTACGTGCCGGAGGAGAAGCAACCGGGCCAGGCCTGCGACGCGCCAGACGCTGTTTGCGCCGAGGGCAATTTCTGTACGGCGAGTGAGCCGAACGTTTGCGCCAACAAGCGAGCCGTGGGGACCACCTGCAGTGATTCCCTGCCGTGCCAGGACGAGCTTCGCTGTGTGGGCGAAGAGACGGCCACGTGCCAGGCGAAGTTCGGGACGGGAACCCCGTGTACGGCCGACGCGGAGTGCACGAGTGACATGTGCTCGCCGGTGGCTTCCGCCAACCAGTGCGTCAGTCTCGTGATTCTGGCGCCCAACGAGCCGATCTGCGCGAACTTCCGGTGAGGCGAGGCCCTGGGGGCCGTTCCGGTTTCGGTTCGGGTGACGTCACACGAGTCGCTGGAGTAGACTGCCCGCCATGGTGCACTTCACCCGAGGAACCGTTGCCGTCCTGATGACCCTCGCGCTGGGCCTTTGTGCTTGCGACGAGGAGAAGAAAGACACGGCCGAGGTCAAGCCTGCGACCACGGCGTCTGCTGCCCCGACCGTTACGGCCGAGGCTCCTGCGCGCATGCCCGAGGTGACGCTGCATTCCGCCGCGGTGACCGTAGGGCTCGACGAGATGCGGCTGACCAGTCCGTCCTTCGACCAGGCCTTCCAAAGCCTGCTGAAGAAGTTTCCGGTGAGCGACCCGGACGTGGTGATCTTCAACGTCGACCGCAAAGTGAAGACACCGGTGGTGACCAAGGTGTTTTACGCCCTGGTCGACGCGGGCGCGAAGAGCATCGAGGTCCGCACGAAGCCTCGTGGGACCTTTCCCGACCGGCTCGTGATTCTGTCCGAGAAGGCGGTGGGCGACGACCTCCCCGGGTGCACCTACGTGGGCGTGGTGCTCGACAACCTGGGGGCCACGTTCTGGAGGAAGCAGGGCGGCACCGCCAAGCGATACACGAAGGGCATGGCCGGCCCCGACTTCAGCGCCATGCACGAGGTGATGAGCAAAGAAGCCAAGTCCTGCACCTCGAAGGTCTTCCTCTTCTCGTCGTCGTCGGACATCGACTGGGGTCACTGCTACGACATCGCCGGTTCCGTGAAGGCAGCAGACCCGCCCTACGAGCACATCGACAAGCTCGTGCTCTTGCGCAACGACCCGGTGCCGGGCAAGCCGATCAAACTGAATCAGTAGGGAGTCGGCAACCCCTCCTACTCGCTCCCGCGTAGCATCCCGTCCAGCATGCCCGCCTCGTCGAGCGCGTGCAGGTCATCCGACCCGCCCACGCTCTTGCCGTCGACGAAGATCTGCGGAACCGTCCTGCGCCCTGTGATTTCCCGAAGCCAAGCGCGACGCTCGGGATTGTCGGTGACGTCGATGCGCTCGTAGGGGATTTTCTTGCTGTCGAGCAACCGCAGGGCGCGGTGGCAGTAGCTGCAGTAGGTCGTGAAGTAGATCTCGACCTTGACGGGCATGGCGACGTCCTTTCGATGCCTGAATGCGTCCATTGTGGCACGGTCCGATGGGAGGCCGAAAGGTGGGAGTCGCCACCGCGCGAGAGGGTGCACATCCCTTGGCGTGGGCGTGGCGATGGGTGGTAGCTTTGCGCAGCAGGAAGGTGGACCGATGGGAGAGAAGGCGACGACGCTGCAGCTCGAAAAGTACACATCCGAGGCCCGTGGGCTGGTGGCAGCCGCGCAGGGGCTCGCGGACGAGCGCGGGCACGCGGAGGTGGAGCCCGTCCACTTGCTGGTCCGCACGCTGGACGGTACGCCTGGCGTGGACGACGTGTTTCGCCATGCCGGGGCAGACCCGGCCGAGGTCATGTCGGCGGCGGAGAGTGCCCTCAAGCGTCTGCTCCGGGGCTCGGGTGGCGTGGCGTATCTGTCTGCGCGGCTCATCGACTTGCTCGGCCGGGCGGAGCGGGATGCGGAGAGGGAAAAGGCACCCGCGGTCGACGTCGAGCACTTGTTGCACGCGCTGTCCCAGGAGATTCGTGGGGCTGCCGGCGACGTGCTCTCGTCGTTCCAGCTCGGGCCCGGGGTGTTTCGGCCCCATGTCTCGGTGCTCAAGACGGCTCGGGAAGCCGCGAAGTCGCGTGGATCCAAGACCCAGCTACAGCCGGACGCCCCGGTAGGCTCCTTCACCCGCGACCTCGTCGCGATCGCACGACAAGGGTCTGCGGACCCAGTGATTGGCCGCGATGCAGAGGTTCGCAGGCTGCTGCAAGTCCTCGAGCGAAGGGGCAAGAACCATCCGCTGATCGTCGGCGAGCCGGGGGTCGGCAAGACCGCTCTCATCCGGGCTCTCGCCTCCCGCATCGCCACGGGCGACGTGCCCACGAACCTTGCCGGTCTTCGGTTGCTCGAGCTGGACACGGGAGCCCTGGTCGCGGGGGCCCGCCTTCGCGGCGAGCTCGAGGAGCGCGTCAAGTCCCTCGTGACGGGCCTCACCTCCGAGCAGGAGCGGAACGAAGCGGTCCTCGTCGTCGAGAACTTCGACGCCATGCTCGGCCAAGGGTCTGTCGGTACAGGCGTGGGGGAGCTACTCAAGCCCGTGCTCGCCCGAGGTCAGCTGCGGTTCCTCGGCACCACCACGCCCGAAGGCGTGCGAAAGATCCAGGACCGCGATGCTGCCCTGTTGCGGCGCGTGACGATGATCTCCGTGGATCCGCCGTCGGTCGAGCAGGCCGTCGAGATCTTGCGCGGCATTGCCACCCGGTACGAAGCCCACCACAACGTGAGGATCGGGGAAGGCGCGATCGTGGCCGCCGTGAATTTGGCGAAGAGGTACCTGCAGGACCGCGAGCTTCCCGACAGCGCGATCGACCTGCTCGATGAGACCGCATCCCGCAAGCGTGTGGAGATCGAGGGCGTCCCGGCGGAGGTGGATGACCTGATCCGGCGGCTGGATTCCGTGCGTGCCCAGGAGTCCGCGCTCGCGGACGACGACGACGAGGCGAGCCTGGCGACACGCAAGCGTTTGCTGGTGGAGCGTACGGCGCTCGAGCCGAAGGTGCACGATGCCAAGGCAGCGCTCGAGTCTCGAAGGGGCGCGCTCGCCGCGGTGCAGGTGTTGCGAAGGGAGCACCAGCAAGCGCTCGCATCCCTCGAACAGGCTCGCGAGAAGCGCGACTTCGCGCGGCTTGGAGAGCTCGAGCACGTGACCATCCCGGACCTGAAGCGTCGTCTCGACGCGGCGGAGGCCGCGGTGCAGACGGTGGGCGGCGAAGGGTCGAACCGTGTGACCGATCAGGACGTGGCCGCCACGCTTGGCGCGTGGACCGGCATTCCCGTGTCGAAGATGCTCGAGGCGGAGACCGAGAAGCTGCTTCGCATGGAAGACCGGTTGAAGATGCGCGTGGTGGGACAGGACGAGGCGCTGCTGGCGGTGAGCCGTGCGGTGCGACGGGGACGCGTTGGCCTGCGTGACCCCAAGCGTCCCATCGGGTCGTTCCTCTTCCTCGGTCCGAGCGGTGTCGGCAAGACCGAGCTTGCCAAGGCTCTTGCCGAGTTCCTCTTCGATGACGAGCAAGCCCTCACGCGCCTGGACATGAGCGAGTTCATGGAGCGCCACATGGCCCAGCGTCTGCTCGGTGCACCCCCTGGCTATGTCGACAGCGAGCAAGGCGGGTTCCTCACCGAAGCCGTGCGGCGTCGTCCCTACTCGGTGTTGCTCTTCGACGAGGTCGAGAAGGCGCACTCGGACGTGTTCAACCTGCTTCTGCAGCTTCTCGACGACGGGCGGTTGACCGACGGGCGGGGACGCACGGCGGACTTCTCGAACACCGTGGTGATCATGACGTCGAACATCGGAGCGAAGCGCATCCTGGACACGGACGCGAAGCTGTTCGAGACCGACGACGGGCGGGATGCGTTGCGGGACGTGTTGCTGGACGAGCTACGGAGCTTCTTCCGGCCGGAGTTCTTGAACCGCATCGACGACGTGGTGGTGTTCCGGCACCTGACGCGGGAGCATCTTCGCGGGATCGTGGACATCCAGCTTCGGCAGCTGGACAAGTTGCTGGTCGATCGGGAGCTGCGTGTGGAGCTGACGGAGGCGGCGAAGCTTCGGCTGGTGGAGCTGGGGTACGACCCGGCCTTCGGTGCGCGTCCGGTGCGTCGTGCGCTGCTGCGTGAGGTGCAGGACCCGCTTGCGGAGCATCTGCTGTCGGGTTCCTACGCCGCGGGTCACGTGGTGCAGGTGGACGTGCGGGACGAGAAGTTCGTGTTCGACGGCTGACGCGCGGCCCTCACCCCACTTTGGATGCAGAGGGTCAGAACAACCCCGGCCTCTCCGCCTTCCATCGCACGAGAACGCTGCCCACCTCGTAGGGACCATCCGACGCCCAGTACGCCGTGAAGGCATCCCGCACCACGAGCTCCGCACGCTTGCCCCGCGGCGAGAACCCCCACTCCGCCTCCTGGGACATGTCGTCCGGGTCTGCGTACACGCGCCACACGAAGAACCCAGCGAACGACGGCTCGTCGATCAGCGGCGCCAGCAGTGCCTTGTACGCCACCGCCTGCGCGTGCTCGTCCACCACCACGTCCTTCATTCCGTCGGGCCACTCCCACGGGCGCAGGGCCGGGTCCGGACGAGTCGTGTATCCGATCTCGGTGAACAACACGGGACGATTCCACGCGTGCGACAGATCTCGCACCTGTTCGGCAACACGTCTTCCTCCCTCCAAGAGCTGATCGAAGGTGGCGCCTTCCTTATCCGTGAGCGGATAGAAGGCGTTGATGCCGATCAAGTCGAGCTCACCGAGGATGACGGTGTCCTGTACGTCGTCCCAGTTGGCGGAGTAGGTGAGTGGGCCGTGATAGATCTCGCGGACGCGACGGATGATCTCTACGAAGCGTGGGGCGCGTGAGGTGGTCACCCAGCTGCGAAGCTCGACGCCCACGCTCAGCAGGTCGACGTGGGCTTCCTGGGCCACGGCGGCCCAGGTGAGCAGGAATTGCTCGTAGCCATCCATCCATTGGTCCCAGCCTTTTTCGGAGCCCGGGTCGATCTCGGCGCGCCATTGCCCGCTCTCCACCCAGAGGTGGGGGACCAGGAACACCCGTAGCCCGTTGCGGTGGGCCAAGCGGACGGCTTCGATCACGTCGGCGCGGTTCTTCTCGAACGGGGCCTCGAAGGTGAGGTCCACGCCCGTGGGGCGAAGGTCCATCGTGCGGCCGAAGGGGGTGAGGGCGACCCAGGTGGTGCCCCACAGGCATGTCTCGCGCAGCGTGCGCTCATACGCCGCGGAGCCGTAGCCCTTGTCGGGGTGCAGCGCGCTCTCGATCGGGCCGACCGTCACGCCCCGCACGAAACCGCCAGGCAGAGCGCCCGAGCCGCTCTCCCACGCGTTTGCCGCACGCGGAGCGAGCAGGGCACCTCCCGCCATCAACCAGACACCAGTCAACCATCGGGTGAAAAACATGGGATTGGGAATCAACCGGGCAAGTCGGAGGGGACATCCCGGGCTCCGCAGCGTACCATCAACCAGGTCGAGGCAACCATTGGGGCCATCCGGACCACCGGTCTTCAGGCCACCCCCCACCCCGGAAGGTGCGGAGTCGAACATGAGAACCCACACGCGATCCGTCGCCCGTCCCGTTGTCGTCCTCTCGCTGGCCGCCGTCGTGCTGGGTGCTGCCTGCCGGAAGGAGCCGGAGCAGCAGGAGGCGCAGTACCCGCCCCAGCAATACCAGAACCAATACCCGCCGCAGCAGCAGTATCCGCCGCAACAGCAGTACCCCTCGGGCTACACACAGCCTGCCGCTCAGCCGCCTCCAGGGGGCGTGCCTTGCAGCACCGACGCCGACCCGCAGTGTCCTTTTGGAAGGTGCATCGCGGGCAAGTGCGGTGGCTGCGTCGCGGCGGAGCATTGCAAGCCGGGCGCCGCGTGCGTGGCAACCCCGGTCGGCATGACGTGCTTCCCCGGCGGCATGCCGGGCGCCCCGGCCCAATAGCTCCTGGCGCCCGCCACTTGGTGGTGGCGCACCGCCACTTGGCGATATTCCCGCGGAATTCTGACCCTCACAGCGCAAGGAGCCCCAGTCACGGGTGGCGCACCGCCACCTCGCACCACGCTGGCAACCTGGTTTTTCCGCAAGTTTGCGTGTGGCACCCGCCTTGCTCTCCCCGACGCAGGAGGTGTCACCATCATGACCCGAATCGTCGAACACATCGCCAATCTCGCCCAGCTCCTCGAAGAACCCCTGCAAGAAAAGCTCTGGGAGTACGCCGAGCTGCTCTACGTCGAGCAGGTCGCCTTCGAATCCACCGACCCCGGCCTCTGGACCTTCGAACCCGTCGCCAACCCGGACGCGTTCGCCTTCCGTGAGTGACCCGAAGGCCCCTCACAAGCCCATCCCGTTGTCTACGGAACCACCGTCGTCCCGACGTCGGCTCCCATGCACACGCGACGGAAGTTGCCTTCTGTGGTCATCGAGAACACGCGAATCGGCATGACGTTCTCGCGACAGAGGGAGACGGCCGTTGCGTCCATCACGCCGATGCGGTCCGCGAGGAACTGATCGTAAGAGATCGTGGTGAATCGCTTCGCGTTCGGGTGCTTGACCGGGTCCCGGTCGTAGATGCCGTCGACCTTGGTTGCCTTGAGCACGCAGTCGGCCTGGATCTCGACGGCGCGCAGGGCGGCGGCGGTATCGGTCGAGAAGAAGGGGCTGCCGGTGCCGGCGCCGAAGATGACCACGTTGCCTCGCTCGAGGTGAGCGACGGCCTTTCGTCGGATGTAGGGCTCGGCGAGCTCCAGGATTTCGAGAGCGGACATGACGCGTGTGGGAACGCCTGCCGCCTCGAGCGCGTCCTGCAGGGCGAGGGAGTTGATGACCGTGGCGAGCATGCCCATGTAGTCGGCTTGCGCCCGATCCATGCCTTTGGCTGCCCCCTTCAGGCCGCGGAAGATGTTCCCTCCGCCGACCACGATGCCGAGCTGCACCCCCAGGTCGAAGATTTCTTTGAGCTCGAGGGACACCGTGCGCAGCACCTCCTGGTCGAGCCCTGCCCCGTCGGGACCGCCGAGCGCTTCCCCGCTCAGCTTCAAGAGAACGCGACGAATCTTCAGGTCCGGGTGAACAGTTTGCGGCTTGGCTTGGATGGTCGTGCGGATCGGCATGGGGGGCGGTTATCAGCCCCCACGGCGCGACACAAGTCCGCTCGTCGACGGGCTCGAGGACCCCTCAGAGAAGCGTGGGCACGCAGACCTGGCCCGGCGTCCCGTCCTCCACGTAGTCCACCTCGTTCGTGCAGGGCGTGCGGTCGTCCCAAGGACGGCAGAAGCTGCAATCCGAGTCCCCCTGGCACTTGCGGAGGCAGAAGCTGCGCGTCTCGTCCATCCGCACGCACGC
The DNA here is from genome assembly GCA_964488865.1 of uncultured Polyangiaceae bacterium. Taxonomy (GTDB): domain Bacteria; phylum Myxococcota_A; class Polyangia; order Polyangiales; family Polyangiaceae; genus MWCO01. The sequence goes on from CAZAWR010000017.1 coordinate 66,244, forward strand.
CGACCCGTTCGGGCAGTCCGCGTTCGCCGTGCAGTTGGCCTTGCCGCAGTAGCCTCCGTCCACGTCCATGAGGCACTCCAGGTCGCCGTTGCAGTCCGCCGTCGTCAGACACGCTTCGCCCACACCGCAATCCCCCGGTACGCAGACCTTCCGGTTGTCCGAACCGCCGCCCGAAGACCGGCAGATGAACTCCTGGCTGGCCTCACGCTGGCAGAACTCGTTGTCGTCGTCCCAGGCGGTGCCCCCGTCATACGGCTTCATGTCCGCTTCCTCGCAGCTCAGGAAGCACATCTTCTGGCCAGAGGACTCGAACGGGGAGCACACCTGCTTGAGGCCGGTGGCGCACTCTCCCGGCGCCGCGCAGCAATCCTCGTCGCTCTCGCAGAGGTGCGTGCAATAGCCCCCTTCCACCCGGTCGAGACAGACCGCCTCCCCCACGAGACCTCCGTCCACATCGGGATAGCAGTCCGTGGCCTGCTCGCAGACCGAGCCCGTCTGCTCCGGGCTGCCCGTCCCGCCCGTCCCGCCCGTGGCTCCCCCCGAGGTGTCATCGTCGTCGGAGCCGCACGCGCCAATCACCCCAAGTCCCAAGGCCAGGACACCCATCGCGGCAAGCATTCTTCTTTTCATCACGATCCTCCAGGTGAAGCTTCTATTCCGTCATTGTACCTCCCGCCGGCCACCGCGACGACCCCCAACGCGACCACGAGCCCCACCAGCGCCCCCACCGCCCCCAGCACACCCATGTCGCGGAGCCCCGGGAACGAGCAAGACACCAGCGCGACGAACCCACACGCCGTTGTCACCCCCGTGACCACCACGTTCGGGCCTTCGATCTCGAGTGCTCCGCGCACACCTCCCTCGCGGGCTCGATGCAGCAGGAACATCACCTCGTCCACCGTGATGCCCAGCAACACGGGGAGCACGAACGCGTTGTACAAGTGGATGGGCAGCGGCCACCAACGCACGATCGCCGCGACCCACAACGCGCCCAGCATGAGCGCCCCCAGCGCCACGAGCCCATCCCGTCGCCGACGAAGCGACAGCAACACGACAGCGCCGACGAGAGCCACCGCGGCGCCAAGCACACGGGGCAAGTCTTCGCGCACCGAGTCCGCCAGCACCGAGTCGAGCCGTGCGAAGCCCGTGATCGCGGCCTCGGGGTCGACGGCGCGAATCAACTCGTTTACTTGTCGCTCGTGCCCTGCCCGTGGACGAACGTACAGGCAGGACCAGCCATGCTCGTCCGAGGCAAGGTAGCGAGCGCGCAGCAGTCGGGTCGCATCCTCCTGACCGGCTATCCCATCGCGTACGTCCCGGCGCGGGGCCGCGAAGCTTGCCAACGCTGCCCCGAACGCCTTCGGTTCGAACCCTACCTGGGCAAGCGACGCCCGCAGGGCCTCGTTTCTCCTCGGAAGATCGAGGCGATCCCGCTCGTCCAGGCGCATGTGCTGCGTCTCCACGCTCGGTGCGAATCGTGTCAGGCCATCGAGCGTCGCCACGTGGTCTTCGGCTGCATCCAGGGCTTCGAAGATCCGGTCCGCTCGTACGCGAGCCCGCTGTTCGTTGGCATCCCGCACGAGCACCGCCCACTGGCCTTCGCCTCCGCCGAAGCGGTCCACCACGACCTCGTTGGTCTCGAGGGAGGGCAGTCCGGTCGGGGCGATGCTGACGAGCCTGTTCCCGAGCGAGGGAGGTCCCAGCGTGAAGAGCGTGTACACGGGGACGAACACGCCGATGCCCAGAAGGATGGGGGCCGCGTGGGATCGCCGCGCCCGGTCGAGCCAGGAGAGCCAGGCGAAGGCACGTGGGGGCGGCGGGGCCGATCGCTCCAGCCACCTGCCCACCTCGGGGGTCACGGCCAGGATGGCGAGGGCCGTGAGCATCTCCCCGATCGCACAGAGCAACCCGAACTGACGCAGGGCGGGCACCTGGGACATGGACAAGGTCGCGAACGCGATCGCCGCGGTGAAGGCGGCAACGAGAGCGGGACGTGCGGTATCCCTGCGCGCGTGGTCCGCGGCCTCAGCGGGAGAGAGTCCACGCCGCCGCCCGTCGAGCAGCGCTGCGTACACATGAACCCCGGTGTCGAGCCCCACGCCGACGACGACCGCGATGAACCCGAGGGTCAGGGCGGAGACGTGCCCGAACACGATCGCGGCTGCTGCCGCGGTCCAGAGGGTCCCCAGGGCGAGGGGGGGAAGCACCGCCACCAGCGCGCGAAGACGGCGAAATGTGAGGGCGAACGCGAGCCCGACGAGCAAGGTGGATAGCACGCCGGACCACAGCAGGTCGGAGCGAAGAAGGGCCTCGGTCTCCGCGGCGATCGCGTGGCCGCCGGTCAGGTCGAAGCGGACGGCGGGGTGTCGCGCGCGAAGGTCGTCGAGCCGCTCCTGGACGCCGAGCGTGAAGGCTTTGGCCTGCGCGCCGCGCAGCATCTGTCCCTCTGCGGATAGCAGGATCAGGCGCGTGCGCCCCTCGTCCGCAACGAAGATGCCGGACGGGCTGGTGTCGAGCGCGCCCGGGGAGGAATCCTGGGCAGCCCCGGCGAGCCGCACCTCGTCTTCGAAGGGCATCTGTCGCAAGCGCAACGGGTCTGTGCGCAAGGCCTCTGCAAGCTGCGCCGCGCCCGGGGCGAGCAGCAGACGACGCGAATCCTCCAGCCGCTCTCGCATGCCCGCGGGCTCGACCGCGCGACGAAGTCTCTCGCGCGCTCGCGGTCCCGCCATGGCCCACGCCAACGAAGGGTCCGAGGGCACCTCGAACCGCATGCGGTCGACCACCGCGCGCACACGCGGCGCCCTGCGCAAGACCTCCACCGCGTCGTCGGTCGCTTCCCCCACCTGCGGCGGGTTCGCACCGCGCACCAGCACCATCCCGACGTCGCCCCGCCCGAAGCTCCGCACGTACGCCCGCAACGCGCCGCCTTCGCCTGCATCGGGCAGGAGGTCCGCCACGTCCGGCGACAGCTCGAGCCGGCCCACCCCCACGATCGCGATCACGGTCGCAACCAGGGAGAGCAACCACGGCGCGTGGCGCCAGCGCTTCAGCCGCCCCATCGGGCTCGGCTCGCGGTCACCGATCCCCACGCCCGGAGTAGTTCGGCGCCTCCTCGGTGATGATGACGTCGTGCACGTGGGACTCGCGCAACCCCTGCCCCGTGATGCGAATGAACCGCGCCTTGTGGCGAAGCTCGTCGATCGTCCGGCACCCGGTGTACCCCATGCCCGAACGAAGCCCTCCCACCAGCTGATAAAGGATCGTGCTCAGGCCTCCGCGGTAGGGGACGCGTCCCTCGATCCCCTCGGGCACCAGCTTGTCGTCCGTCGACTCCCCCTGCCCGTACCGATCGCGGGAACCCTTGCGCATCGCTCCCAGCGAGCCCATCCCCCGGTAGGTCTTGTAGCTGCGCCCCTGAAACAGCACGAGCTCCCCAGGCGACTCGTCCGTCCCCGCGAACAGGGACCCGATCATCACGCAGCTCGCCCCCGCCGCGATCGCCTTGGTCACGTCGCCCGAGTATTTGATCCCGCCGTCGGCCACGATCGCCACGCCATGCTTCTCACCCACGCGAGCACAATCGTCGATCGCCGTGATCTGCGGTACGCCGATGCCCGCCACCACCCGCGTCGTGCAGATGGACCCAGGCCCGATTCCGACCTTCACGGCGTCCGCACCCGCGTCGATGAGCGCCAGCGTTGCCTCCGCCGTGGCCACGTTGCCCGCGATGACGTCGATCTTCGGGTATCGCTTCTTGCAGTCCTTCACGGCATCGAGCACGCCCTTGGAGTGACCGTGCGCCGTGTCGACCACGATGACGTCGACCCCTGCGGCCACGAGGGCCTCGGACCTCGCCACCCGATCGGCCCCGGGACCGATGGCCGCACCCACGCACAAGCGCCCGAACTCGTCCTTGACCGCGTTGGGGTTGCGCTCGGTGTGCATCAAGTCCTTGATCGTGATGAGCCCGAGCAGCTTGTCCCCCTCCACCACCAGCAGCTTCTCGATGCGATGCTTGTGCAGCAAGTCCCGCGCGTCCTCCGGCGCCACCCCCAGGGGAACCGTCACCAGCTTGCGCGTCATCAGCGCACTGACGGGCTGCTCGAGTCGACGCTCGAACCGGATGTCGCGGGCGGTGAGGATGCCCACGGGCTTGCCGTCTTCCACGACGGGAACCCCGCTGATGTCGTGGGCGCGCATGATCTCGAGCACGTCGCACAGCAGTTGGTCTGGACGCGCCGTGACGGGGTCCACGATCATGCCGCTCTCCGCGCGCTTGACCTTTTCGACCTCGCGAGCCTGCTGCTCGGGAGGGAGGTTCTTGTGGATGATGCCGAGGCCTCCCTCGCGCGCCATGGTGATCGCGCAGCGCGCCTCCGTCACCGAATCCATCGCGGCGCTCATGATCGGCAAGTTCAAGGAGATGCGCCGGGTGAGCCGCGTGCGAACGTCCACTTCCGTGGGCAGCACCTCGCTGTAGGCAGGTACGAGAAGGACGTCATCGAAGGTCAGCGCTTCACGGATGGGAGAGTCGATCATGATGCACCTCGGGCCGCTCATACCACGGTCCGAACGGGCCTACTCCAGGTTCTTCGACGCGCGAACCCGGCAGGTGAGATCCCACGCATCGGCCCATTGCTTCGCTGCATTCTCGGCGGAAGAGAAGCGGTCGTCGGGGTTGCGCGAGAGACCCACCGCGAAGAACTGCTCCAGCAAGCGAGGCCATCGCAAACCGGTTGCCTGCTCGAGGGAGGGCGGCGGTCGCTCGAGCTTCAGGCTCGCCACCATGCGCGCGCTCATGCCCTCGAAGGGCAAGCGCCCGGTCAACGAACGGAACGCCACGGAAGCCACTCCGTACACATCGGCTCGCTCGTCCACCCGCGCCGCACCCCGCACCTGTTCGGGCGCCATGTATGCGAAGGAGCCAACCGTGCCGTCATACGCCGTGATGGAAGGCTCTTCGCTGGCGCGCACGTCCTGAATCACCTTGGACACGCCGAAGTCGAGGATGACCGCCCGCTCGCGGTCGTCACCGGGCTGCAGGAAAATGTTGCCCGGCTTCAGATCCCGGTGCAGCACGTTCGCGAGGTGCGCATCCTGGATCCCTTGCAACACGTCGAGCATCAAGGGCGCCAGCTCGTCGAAGGATAGGAACAGCTCCCGTCGCAGACGGTCCGCGAGCGACTCCCCCTGCAGCAGCTCGAACACGAGAAAGAGCGCCCCATCCGACGTGAACCCCTGGTCCAGCAGGGCGCAAACGAACGGGCTGCGGATCCTGGACACGGCCTCGGCCTCGCGCTCGAACCTTCGTTGGATGTCCTTGCGGCGTGCGGCTCGCTCCAGCAGCACCTTGATCGCGACAGGTCCGTCCGAGCCTTCCCCGGCCCACACCTCACCCATGCCGCCACGCCCGAGCAACTCCGTGACCCGGTAGCGCGCGTCGAGCTGTTCTCCTGGCGAAAGCAACACGTCGTGGCGACGATGACACAAGAACGCCCGAAAGGGCCAGACTTGGATGCTCACCGACCGTCCCATGGGCGGTCCGCCCGACCGGTCGGCCGCGTGCCTGACGCGCTGGGAAGCGGCGTGCGCGGTCGGCCTCGACCCGAGTGGATACCAACTTGCCAGCAGGTGTACTAAGCTTCGCGTCGATGGCCAGGACAGAACGAGACGTCGAGGCGTACCTCCACGCCTTGGGCAAGTCGTGGGACAGGCTCGAGGACGGGACCTACGTCATCCACACCGGCAACGAAACACCCATTGCGCTGCGCATCGCGGGGACCTTGCTCGTCGCAAGGGTCCTCATCGGCGATGCGCCCAGCGGCAAGCCCGCGATGGAAGCGCGACTGTTTCGACGGCTGCTCGAGCTCAATGCCTCCGAGCTCATGTACGCCTCCTATGGTCTGGAGAACGGACACATGGTGCTGTCCGCCGCTCTCGAGCTGGAGAACCTCGACATGAACGAGATCGAAGCCGTGCTCGGTGACATCGATCTCGCGCTCGCCCGCCACGTGAGCGAACTCTGGGACCTCTGCAAGGAAGCCTGATCAACGGGCGATTCATCGAACCACGAGGGAACCGAAGCATGGGAATCTTCGCCCGCCTGGCACAGCTCATCAAGTCCAACCTCAACGATCTGATCAGCCGATCCGAAGACCCCGAGAAGCTGCTCAACCAGATCGTCATCGACATGAACAACCAGCTGGGCGAGGCCACCAAGCAGGTTGCCGTCGCCATCGCTGACGAAAAACGCCTCGCCAAGCACGTTGAACAAGAGACCGCCAACGCCGCGGAGTGGCGCCGACGCGCCGAGATGGCCATCCGCGCGGGCAACGACGAGCTCGCCCGCGAAGCCCTCACCCGCCGCAAGGAGCACGAGCAGCTCCGGCAGGGCTTCGAGCAGCAGTGGCAGAAGCAGAAGGCAGCCGTCGATCAGCTGAAGAAGGCGCTGCGGATGCTCAACTCCAAGATCGAGGAGGCCAAGCGCAAGAAGAACCTTCTCATCGCGCAGAAGCAACGCGCCGAGGCCCAGAAGGCCATCCACCAGGCCATGGGTGGCGTCCGCGACAACAGCGCCTTCGAGACCTTCGACCGCATGGCCGACAAGATCAATCGCATGGAAGCCGAGGCCGAAGCCTCCGCCGAGCTCGCCGAGGAGTACTCCGGCGACGTGCTCAAGTCGAAGTTCGACGAGCTCGAGCAGACCGCAGGAGCCGACATGGACCTGGTCGAGCTCAAGCGAGAGATGGGGCTCGAGCCGGCCGCGCCGGAGCCAGCCCAAGTGCGCGTCCAACCCCCCCCTGTGCAGCCGGTGCAGGCCCCCGCCGCCCCCCGGTCCACCGAGGAACGCGAGCAGGACGAGCTCGCCGCCGCCCTCGCCGAGCTAGAGGCCGAAGAGCAGCAAGCCCAACGCATGCATCGACGGTAGCACCCCCCTTCACCCTGCCCCTCGCACACTTCCCTCCCAAACGCAGCAGAAGCCCGTTCCGGACCGAGCCCTCCCGATCTACAGTCCCCGCATGTCGCTCCCGCGATTCCTGGCCGCAAGCTTCGCGTCCCTCGCGATCGTCTCGTCCCCCTTCGCTCACGCCGACGTCCCCCTGTTCCTCGCCAAACCTGGTGAGATCAAGCTGGACGGCGTCCTGCGAGACTGGGGCGGAACCCCCTTCTTCCGCCTCGACTCCAGGACCCAGGGCAACTCCCAGGTCAACGTCCGCGCCGCCCTCGCCTACGATAGCTCCCATCTCTACGTCGCCGCCAACGTCGTCGACCCGACCTTCGTTCGCACCAGCCGGTTCGACGACAAGGAAGACCACGCCGAGCTGGTGCTCTCCTTTCCCAACGAGGACGGTCGGTACAGCCGCGTCTTCGAGGTGAAGCTCTTTGCCGGCAAGCCGGGCGAGACCGAAGGACAGGTCAAAGCCGTTGGTTTGGGCGCCGTGCAGGGAGCCGAGATCGTCGAAGCGCCCTCCCAGGGGGGCTACACCTTCGAGGCCAAGATCCCTTGGTCCCTCTTCCCTCCCGCGGCCCACACCCGCGTCAAAATCCGCGGCGCCGTGCGGTACCTCGACGGCGACGGACGCGCGATCTCCGGGATCGTCGCCTCTGCCCCCTCGGTGCGCGCCGCCGAGATGCCCTTGCTCGCGATCGCTCCCGAGCAAGCCCTCGCGCGCGGTCTCGTCAGCGAGAAGAGACTCGGCAGCCCCTCCGCGGACGTGATCGCCAACGTCGCCGGCGACGCGATGAAGGAGCGCGTGGTGCTCTACGACAGCTACCTCGTGGTGTACGGGCCAGGGTTTCGAAAGGGCACCGAGTACTTCTGGGCTGACCTGGGCGCCGACCCGAAGGCAGGCCAGCTTCCTCTGTTCGAAGTCCGCGACGTGACCGGCAACGGCAAGGCCGAGATCGTCGTGCGCAAGCGCGTCTCGCGCGGCGGCGGGTGGCGCGAAATGCTTCAGGTCCTGTCCTTTCGCGGTGACACGCCCGAGCCGATCTTCGAGCACGAGACCGGCCTCGGGTCATCGCTCGGTACGATCGAGAACAAGGTGACCCTCGTCCCCTCGGGCAAGGGCCACACCATCGAGGTCTCCCTCGGCACCGACAGCGGCTACGACGCCTCCAGCTACAACGAGCCCGCAGAGACCGAGCGCGAGCCGCTCTTGCTGCCCTGGGGCACCGTGCAGTCCCGGACCTTCGCGTGGGATGGGACCCGCTTCGTCAAACGATCGGAGCAAGCGAAGGCGGCGGGTCCGACCCCTTCTCGACCTCCAAGCCCCCCCGCGCCCCGCCCCCCCTCGGCCGACGAGCTGCTCGAACAGGTCTATGCCCTGTACAAAAAGGATCACAAAATCCCCGCACAGGCGTCCCCCACCTTCGACTTCGTCACGAACGTCGCAAGCTCCCAGGATCTGGAGCGCGTCATCTGTCACGGACGGGACCTCGTCGTCTTCGGAAAAGGTTTTCGCGAAGGCCGAGGCTACGTCTCCTTGAGCATGCCCCAGTTCGCATCAGGCGGTGACATTCACCACGTCTCGGCCCATGACCTGACCGGTGACGGGCTTGCGGATATCATCGTCCGCGGTTCCCAGAAGACGAAAGCCCCGGAGGAGCTGGGGGAGGGCGACCTGGTTCGTGAAGTGCTCTTCGTGTACCGGGTGGATGAGTCGACCATCACGCGCGTGTTCGGTGCGGAGACGGCCGTGGTTCTTGGCAGCCACCGTGTTCACAGCTTGCTGGCCTTCGTGCCCGGGGCGAACGGGCTCGACATCGAGATTCGCCCGGGAAGGGCGACGGGTTGGACGCGATCCACGTGGCCCTACAAGCAGGATACCGAAGCCGTGAGCGGTCTGGAGCCCATTGTCCTGCCGTGGACCGAGCAGCCCGTCCGGTTTCGATACGCCGACCAAGCGTACGGTCGGTAGCCATCCGGGCGCTGCGGGTCCCTTGGCTCGCGATATGTTCCTCGCCAACCCCGGGCAAACGTGCCATGCCTTCGGGAGCATCCATGGCCTCCCGCCCCGCGCTGCGTCAAGTCGGGTACCACGAAGACGTCCTCGACTCGGTCGAGGTGCCTGCGGCAGTCGTGTGTGCGCGGTGTGGAAAGCCGGACTGCCCGGGATGCGAATCCCTGGACGAGACGACCTTGCCGTCAGGGATCATCTCGATCGTCCCGTGGGAACGTCCTGGACAGTCCACCTGGGTCAAGCTTTGGCTGACGGCGCGCGCCACGACGCGCTCAGCCCCGCAGTTCTTCCAGAGCCTGCCTCCCGGTGACCACGCACCTGCATTCTTGTTCGCGATCGTGGCAGAACTGTGTGCGGTGGTCTCCTGGGCTTTGCTGCTGGGGGTTCTCCTCGTTCTTCCTGCGCCCGATGTGGCGCTGCGATGGCTCGCTGACCCGCACGGGCAGATGATCCTGATGCGCGTCTTCCTCGTGGGAACCGTCGGGTTCACCGCCGTGCTCGTGGTCGGGCACGCTGTCTACGGTGCAGCCCTCGATGCGGGTGCACGCCGCGCCGGCGCGCGATCTCACGCCTCCCAGGCGCTGCGCTACGGGCTCTACGCGGCGGGATGGGACCTGCTGACGTCGCCCCTCGGGTTCATGGTGGCCCTCGTGGGGGAAGGTCCTCGCGCCGCAGCCAGCCTCGTGACCGTGTCCGTGGGACTGCCCGGACGCGCGGCCACGGCGTTCTTGCGAGGCGTCTATCGCCTGGAAGACCCAGGGTTGACCCGCGCCCGCAACCACGGAACCGCCGTGGCGGTGGGACTGAGCGTGGTGGGCGCCGTGGCGGTGCTCGTTATGCTGGTTGCCGCGGCGGTGCTTTGACGGGGCTAGAACATCGCGCCCAGGTGAATTGAGATCGTGTACTGCGTGGGGACGTCCTCCAGGTCGGAGTCGTCGTTCGCCGACGCAGGGCTCGCGAGGTCCGTGAGGTACTGCAGCCCTGCCGAGAGCATCTCGAAGCGATAGTTCGCGCCCACGATGATGCGCTGTCGTTGCAGTCGCACTTGCTCGAAGACGATGGTGTTGTTGAAGTCGAGCGGCGTGCCTCCGTCGCAGACGGGTTGTCCGTCGTACGGCTTGTCGCCGGACGGCGTGGGGACAGGTGTCCCGGGCGTACCGGGGATGTTCGAGCCCTGGTAGCCGCACATGCCGACGGGGTCGGTGTTGGGCGTGGTGTCAATGAGTCCGGAGTCGCCGAAGACCCAGAGGTACTGATAGCCGACGTAGGGCGTGATGATGGAGCTATCCGCGATCGGCAGAGGCTTGGATGCCTGCACGTCCAAGCCAACCGTGGTGAGTTGCAGCTGAGGCGTGCCTGTGACTGTGCGTATGCCCGCGCCGACGGCGAGGTCGGGCATGACGCCGAGGGCGCCCTGGCGAAAGCCTTCGAGGAGGGCCATACGGATGTCGGACCCGATGATGGTGAAGCTCGTATGGGACATGGTCCCGATGACGCCGGTGACCTCGAGTCCGAAGGGGAAGCCCTTGCGGGCCTTGAGATAGTAGACTTGAGCGAGCTTGTCGGGGCTGTTGTTCCGGATGCTGCGCTGGTTGCTGCTCGGATCGATCGATCCCCGCGTGCCGTCTTGCAGGTAGTCCGAGCCATCGTCGAGGGAGGTGAACGATCCCTCGAGGGCGAGCTCGAACCCACCGTAGCCGGTGGTTCTTGCGTTGTGCAGGGCGGTGGGAGCGAGGGCCGCGCCATACTGGTTGACGAGGCGCTTGAAGGCGACGTTGTCAGGTCGGCATCGGCCATCGCTGCCGGCGCCCCCGTCGGGGTTCCAGACCCCGAAGTCGCTGACCCCTCCGGTGGCGTTGGGCAGCATGTGGCAGCCAGGGTTGAGGACAAGCCTCTCCAAAGCCGGATCCATCGGCTCGGCGTTGGCTTCCGACTGACTGGCGATCAGGGCAGCGGCGATGGACGCCGACGCGAGCAGGCATCGTGCACGCATTCGATTCTCCGGTGCGCGAGGCTACTTTCCGCGAGCCAAGCGCGTCAAGTCCAGGTTGCATCTTCGGGCGCCCGACGTGCTTTCCTGCGATCCAGGGTGGCGTCAGGGCGGGCGCCTGTCCTAGATAGGGCCACTTTTCGAACCCAGGAGTCCCTGCGTGAGATCGTCCGATGCGCTCAGATTGCGCGCCCACCCCCTCGACCCGCCCTTGCACATGGTGCTGGTCGAACCCGAAATCCCCCAGAACACGGGGAACATCGCAAGGCTCTGCGCCGCGACCCAGAGCCCCCTGCACCTGGTCGGCTCTCTCGGCTTCCAGGTCGATGAGCGGGCCGTGCGCCGCGCCGGTCTCGACTACTGGCACCTCGTCGAGATCCACCGTCATCTCGACATCGCGCACTTTCGCCACGCCTTCCCGACGGCTCGCTGCATCCTCTTGAGCGCCCGGGCCGAGCGAAGCTACCTGCAGGCCGAGTTCCGCCCAGGAGATGCCCTGGTCTTCGGTCGCGAGAGCGTGGGACTTCCAGACGACTGGCTCGCGGACCATCCCGACGATGTCTATGGCATCCCGACCCTTGGCGCCGTGCGGTCCCTGAACCTCGCCAACGCGGCGGGAATCGTGCTCTACGAAGCGCTTCGACAAGTGGGCGCCCTTGCCGACGTGCGCCTCGGTTGAACCGAAGTGGACGGAGGCTAGCGAAGCTAGTGAAGCTAGTGAAGCTAGCGAAGCTGGCCGGAGTCCGCGAAGGACGAAGAGCACCACGGAACCCCCGTTCCGGCGCGCATTGAACCCGACGGCGTTCCGGGTGCACCCACCGGTCGACCCAGGTCCAAGACGTGGTAAGTTGTGGGCCGTTCGATGCGCTGGCAAGACACCTCCCAACGATGGTCCCTGGTCTTCGCGGGTGCGAGATCTCTCGCGTGCGTCCTGTCGGTCGGGCTGGCGCTGGGCTGCTCCCAGACGCACTTCGACGGCAGGACCTACCGTGTTGGCGACATGGCGTTCGTTGTGGGCGACGCGCCTCCGGGCTGGCGAGCGATCGAGGTGTCCGATGCGCTCCTCGCCTTCCGGGACGACGCTGCCCATGCGACGGTGGCAGTCCACGGTCGCTGCGGCAAGGATGGGGACGATGTCCCGCTCGAGTCCCTGACGCAGCACCTGTTCATTCACTTCACCGAGAGAGAGATCGTGGATCAGCGGCGTTTGCCGATGGACGGGCGTGAGGCCATGCGATCGGAGATGGTCGCCAAGCTCGACGGGGTTTCTCGTGGCTTCGTCGTCTACGTTCTCAAGAAGGATGGCTGCGTGTACGACTTCTTGTACATCGGTGAGCCGACGGCGATGAAGTCGAGCGCGGAGTCATTCGATCGATACGTGGCAACCTTTCGCACCACGCAGTGAGTCATGACCGAGGGCAAGCAACCACAGCAGCTGAGCGCGACCGAGAGTTACGACGGACGGCCGTCGCTCGGTCCTGCCTCCGTGGCTTTGCTGCAGAAGAGTGCGGCGCCGCCTCCGACGCTGACGAAGGTGGCGACCGACCGGCTGCTATCCTTCATGGATCACTTGGGGGCCTTCAGTCTCATGTCCCTGCGCACGGCACGTGCGTTCTTCACGCCCCCGTTCGACCTTCGGGCCATCATCTACCAGATCGAGTCGGTCGGCGTGAAGTCCGTGAGCATCGCGTCGGTGACGTCGGTGTTCATCGGCATGGTGATGGCGGTGCAGTTCGCGATCAGCCTGCAGAAGTTTGGGGCGATGGAGTACACGGGGCGGGTGGTCGGGCTCTCTTTCTCTCGCGAGCTGGCGCCGACGTTGACGGCGGTGATTGTGGGGGGGCGCGTGGGAGCGGGGATGGCGGCGGAGGTGGGCTCGATGGCGGTGACTGAGCAGATCGACGCGATCCGGGCGCTTGGGGCGGACCCGATCAAGAAGCTGGTCTTGCCGCGGGTGGTGGCGCTGATCATCGGGATGCCGGTGCTGGCGTTGCTGGCCCTGGTGTTCGGGTTCACGGGAGCGATGGCGGTGGTCAGCGCCCAGTTCAACATTCCGGCGGGCTTCTTTTTGCGATCCGCGATCGACTCGGTGGGCATGAACGACTTCCTGTCCGGGATCTGCAAGTGCCCTTTCTTCGGTGCCATCATCGCGCTCGTCGGGTGCTACTTCGGCCTGACCACGAAGGGCGGTACGGAGGGAGTGGGCAAGGCCACGACGCGCACGGTGGTCGTGGTCTCCATCGCGATCCTCATTGCTGACTTCTTCCTGACCAAGCTCTACTTCTTGGCGTTCGGATGAACATGCGTACTTGGCTCGTGGGCGTCGTGGTTTCGGTGGTCGTGGCCGGGTGTGCCGAAGACGAGGAGCGAGCTCCGCTGCTGGCGCCGAACGGCGGGGTGATCAACCCCGTCAGCTGCGAGCAACTGTGGGACGCCGAGCCGGAGGCCAACGCGGCGGACGGGTTCTGGGTATCGGGCGGCAACGCGGAGTGCGTGTCGGAGGGGCAATGGTGTCCCGCCGGGTGGCTGGTGGGCTTCTGCGAAGCGGGAATGCCGTACGCCCAGTGCGTGACAGGGCGATGGGTCCTGTCGTGCCAGGGGGTCGGGGACGGCTCTTGACATTGCGCAACGGCGCTTTCAGGATGGGATGACGTAAAGGAAGGCTGCTGTGCGCGACGAAAGCTCCCCGGATGGGTCGGCGCCGAAGCGTCGAGGGCGGAAGAAGAAGAGGAAGGACGGTCTGTTGACGACGGGAGACATGGCTCGCCTGTCGAATTCAACGCTTCGTACCGTTCGTTTTTACGAGGAGGAGGACATTCTCCGTCCTGCGTTGCGCAGCGAGGGAGGACACCGTCTCTTCTCGGAGATCGAGCTGGAGAAGCTCTTGCTGGTGACGGACATGCGAGCGGCCGGGCTGTCGCTCGAGGAGATCAAGACCATCCTCTCGATCAAGGCGACGAGCAAGACGGGGGCGGAAGCGTCCCAGCGGGTGGGGGAGTTTCTCCGGGAGCAGATTCGGCTCATGGAGGAGAAGGTGCTGGTGCTGCAGCGGCTACGGGAGGACTTCTCGCGGGCGGACGAACTGTTCACCAAGTGCCACTTCTGTCACAACCAAGGGACTTTCCCAACGGAGTGCGGGTTCTGCGGCGTGATGGACCAGCCCACCACGTTGCCGCGCACGGTCCGGGTTCTGTGGAGCCTCACGGAGGGCGAAGGCCCCGACGAGGGTTGACGGCACGGTCCCTTGGCCCCTAGGGCTCACCGAAAGGGCCCATTTCTTTCCCACGCTTCTCTGAGCAGACCCATGAAACGCAAGCAGGATCTCGAGCGTGCCCGACGTGGCATTGAGGAGTTTCTCCGGGGTCTCGGTTTCGACATCGAAGCCGATCCGGAGCTGACCCGAACGGCTGAGCGCGTGGTGGGCGCGTTCTCCCAGGACCTGCTGTCGGGCGAGAACATGGACGACGCCACCATGCTCTTGAAGGGATCGAGCCCGGCCCGGCCCGGCGAGAAGGGGATCGTGGTGCTGCGGAATCTGTCGACCGTCACGGTGTGTCCGCATCATCTGATGCCCGCCATCGGGCACGCCACCGTCATGTACATCCCGGACCAGCGCATCGCCGGCTTGGGCGCCATCGCACGCTTGGTCGACGGTCATGCTCGGCGTCTCGTGCTGCAGGAAGAAATCGGTGACCGCGTGGCGCAGTCGCTGGTTCAACACCTCGGGGCCCGAGGTGCTCTATGCCGCCTCTCCCTCCTGCACACCTGCCTCGTGGCGCGAGGCGAACGCAAGCACGACGCCCGTGTGGACACCGTCGCCTTCGCCGGGTCCTTGACGTTGCCGGGACCGGATCGGGAGCTCGCGATGGCCGAGCTGCACCTGGCCTGATCCTCACGTTCGCGTGCGACGATGGGCTACCCACAAACGGGAAAGGCCCCGCCACACCCGCTCTCTGCTACCGTTGCTCCCTTCCGGGCCTGGCGGGGTTCACAGTGCGCTGTCGGCGAGGCCACAAGCACCTTCGCAAACCGTGTCTACCGCATCACGGAGGACATGTCGAGCCACTTGACGGAGGACGCCCCCATCCCAGCCTTCCCCCGCCTCGGCCGCGGGAAGAAGCCCTCTCACGCACCACACACTTCATGAGTGGCAGGCCGCCTCGCCACTCGTAGGTCAAATCCAGCGCGTTACCTCTCTCCACCCGTCGCTTCGCTCCGGATCAGGGCGGAGGACGGCCAGAAGCCTCACTCCAACCAGCGCACCTGCACGCGTCGCAATCGGTCATCCCCCTCCAGTCCCTGGTCCACATAGTACACGGCGTCGCCCAGCACGGCGGGGCTGACCCCCGCTGCGGAAGGGCCTGTCGCGCGACCGAGGGCGCCCCGCTGCACCCTGGGCCCTGTTGGGGCCCACGAGAAGCCGACGAGGTCCGTTCCTCCGGAACGGGGCACCGTCATCGCTCCGCGACATCTCTCCTCGTCACACACGAGGTTCAGGGAGATCGGTGCTTCCCCCGACCCTCGCAGCTCGCCCGGAACGCCCACGAGCCGAAGCGACGCCGGATCGATCCGCGACACCCGCGCGAACGGGCGGCTCGATTCCCCCGAACCGGGCAGCGCCTGCGTCAGCCAGCCGATGACCACGTCCTGTCCCGCTCGGGATAGTTGCAGCCCACGCGTGTGAAGCTCCGACGCGTCCACGCGAGTCTCTTCTCCCACGCGTTCGAGGCTGGCAGCCTTCAGCCGCTGCACGTAGGGGTTCGCCGTCCCGTGCGTGACGTGATCGCGGGAGTCTCCGTACGCCACGAACACGTCATCCCCCACCACGACCAACGACACGTCGGACGCGTCGCCCGGCGCGTTGGTGATGCGCTTCTCAGGACCAAGCTTCACGAGCATCGGCCCCACCCGGGATACGTAGACCTCGCCGTTGCCGTCCCGCCAGTCGACCCACGCCACGATCCACCCTTCGCCATGGGGCGCGATGGCAACGTCCGCGGCGTCGCCCTTGGCGTGCGTGATCATGCGTTGCAGCTTGGACTTCCCGTCCGACCCGACCCGCGTGAGGAACACCTGCGGGTCGCCCGCGTCACGCGCTACCCAGGCCACGCAGACCTCGTCGGCCTTGGGGTGCGGCGCGAGCGCTACCCCGCCCGAAGACAGGGCACGGACGGACACCATGGTGGGAGGGTCGACCGGGTTGCCGGACGCATCCACGCGCTGGATCCCAAGCTGCGCGGCGAGAGGCTTCGTGGGGTCTCCCGGTGCACCGGGAGGCGGGCGCAGCGTGGTCCCAAACCCCTCGGTGAAGTGCGTCACCCACCCGAGGAAGGTCGTGGACCCCGTGGAGGCCACGTCCACCGCGGACACAGGCTCGGTCGAGCTTTGCAGGGCGCGGTTGGTCACCGGCATCGGCGGGGTCTGGACCGGCATCCGGTCCACGGGCACGTTCGACGCCACCTGGCCCTTGGGGAGCTTGGCCGCCACCACGGGCGCGGGGTCATGCCCGCCGACCGCGAGAGCCAGACACGTGGTCGACGTACACCCGGGAGACCACATCACCACGGGCGGTTCGTTGCCCAGCGCTCCCACCACCACAGGACCTGCCCCATCGACGGAGAGGCTCGAGCCGAGCCGCACGTACCAAGGCACCTGGTCGCAAGCGCCGTCCGACGCGCAGGCCTCGGCGCGGGTCAGCAGCACGAACCCATCCGCTGTGGTGCCGAAATCCCCGTTCGGCTGTCCCACCGGAGAGAAAGCGAGGCGCAGGCGCTCGCTCGAGGCGACCGCCTCCCCACTCAATGTCGACAAGCGAAGCTCGCGATGCGTTCCGGTCGACGACGGAAGCTCTTCGTACACGAGCAGCGCCTGATCGGGCTTCGTGCGGGACGGCTCCACGAGGGCCACCAACGCCTGATCTCCCAGGGGGGCTAGCGGTGCGCGTGGCGAGACCATCAAACGCCCCTGAAAATCAGCGGCGGCTGCGTGAACAAGGCTGTCGGCCTGGCCCCTCTCGGTCCACGCCATCAGCAGGCTGCGTCGCGTGCGAACCAGACCCACGTCAAACCGCGCTGACCCCGCCTGCGACACGGCCGTGGGCGGGCCCTTCGGCTTTCCCGCGCCGTCCAGCACCAGCAGCACCACCGACCCGAGCGTCTTGTCGCCTTCCGAAGCCGCCACGAGCGCTACCGCCACCCCGTCGTCCAACTTCGCCGTTTCCCACGCCCGTACGTCGCGTATGAGCACGTCCCCCTGTCCGACCGGCGCGCCCTTGGCATTCACCATCAGCCGCTTCAGGTCCGCTCGCTCTCCCATCTGCTCCACCCAGAGCAGCACCGTCCCCTGCGACGTGTCCACCGCGTCCGCCCACACCACGTGACCTTGCGCTTGCGTCAGCGTCGTGATGGACCCGGGAATCGACCCGTCCAGACCCACCACGATCCCCTCGAGGACGTCCGCGCGGTGGACCTGACGAACCCACATCGCCAAAAACCCGTCGCCGATGGGTCGAACCACGGCGAAGGGCACGTCCTCCGGGCTGGGTCCGACGTCGTAGGGGCCTGGCAGTGGGGCTCCCTTGTCGTTCAGCGGCTGCACGAGCCAGCGACGTCCGGATTCGTTTGGTGGGGAGAACAAGGTCATGGCGCCCTTGGTGCCGTAGCCGACGTAGGGACCGAGCGTGCCTTCGGGGACGGTGGCGATCAGGGACGCGAGACCGTCGTCCTGGGCCTTCGACGCGGAGGGAGCGGACCCCTTGCGTGGGAGGGGAGAGGAGGGGGAAGGGCCGCTTCCTCCGCACCCGAGAGCGGTGCATAAGGCAAGGATGGGCCAGGTACGCAAGGAGAGGTTCGTTCGCATGGGTTCACCGTAGAGGAAGCGGAGGCGGTGCCGATCGAGCCAACCGCTGGGAGGCGGGAATCATTCGCCCAGGTCGACCGGGTTGGGTGTGTCCGTCGCAGGTGGACCCGCGCAGGGGAGGGTCACCGTGAAGCAAGCGCCGCCTTGCCCGGGCTCATACGCGATTTCGCCGCCGTGTTCGACCACGATTCGCTGCACGATCGACAGCCCCAACCCCGTTCCGTGCGCCTTGGTCGTGACGTAGGGCTCGAACAAACGCGGAATCATCGCTTCCGGCACGCCCGGGCCGTTGTCCCGTACGCGAATGCGCACCCGCTCGGATCCCACCGGCTCGAGCAGGACCTGCACGCGCGGCTCTCGTGCCGTCTCCCGAACCGCATCCATCGCGTTTTGCAAGAGGTTGGTCAGCATCTGGCCCAGCTGGTCCCGATCCGCTCTCACCACCGGACACGGCTGCGCCACGAGCTCCACCTCAACCCCCTGCGCCCCATGCATCGACACTACCGTGGCGAACAGCTCCGCCAGATCCACCGACGTCGGTCGCGGCGAGGGCAACCTCGCGAACCTCGCGAAGTCCGACGCGATCGTCGCGATCCGGTGCACGTCCTCCAGGATGCCCTTCGTCGCCTCGTCGAAGTAGTCGTCGAACTTCGGATCGTTCCGGTCCTTGAGCCGTCGCAGCGTCTCCACCGACGAACGAATCGGCGTCAGCGGGTTCTTGATCTCGTGGGCCACCCGTCGCGCCACCTCGCGCCACGCCGCGATCCGTTCGACGGCGGCATGGCGACGTCGCAAGGCGACAAGGTCGCGCAGGGTCTTGTTGAACGCGGCCGCGAGTCTGCGCATCTCGGGGGTTCCCCGGAGGGTGACCTCTCTGGGCTCGCCATCCACGACCTCTCCAACCTCGTGGGAAAGGGCGGACAGCGGGTTCGCGAGGCTCCTGGCGAGAAAAATGGCGAGGATGATGGCGACGCCAAGGGTGACACCGCCGGTCATCAGGACCCAACGGTCGAGGGTTGCGAGGTGCAGATCGAGCTCGTGCCGTGACTTCGCGACGACGAGGCGCAAACCCGCGTTCTCGTCGATGACCACGTGCTGGGCGATCTCATCCGGCCCGATGCGGGCGTCCGGGGCGCCATCGAGCGCGAGACGCACGCCGTACGCCTTGCTCAAACGCCCGAGCATCGGATGAATGTGCCGAGCCCCGAGCAAGCCCACGTTCCGGCTGCCGGAGCCGGCCACGCAGAAACCGGTCAGCGCCGCGGGAACCGGTCTTCCGTCGCGTAGGGAAGGCGCACGCACGCTGCCCGAGGGCTGCTTCGACGACAGCACGTCCGCGAAGTCCTTGCGGCGCATGCCCACGAGCGCGGGGTCGTGACCTGCCCCGAGCACTTCCCCTGCTCCGGTGACCATGACCAGCTCGTCCAAGCGAAGCGCCTTCATTTCCTCGGGCACCAGCTGCGCAATAGCCAGCCGTCGGCCCCCGTCCAGGCGTCCCGCCTCGACGTCGATGAGGGTGCGATCGACGAACGCATCGTGTTTGCACAGGGGCCGCAACAGGTCCTGCACTGCATTCTGCTCGGCTCGTATCTCGACCGTGATTCCGTCGCTCGCGCCGTGCACCTGTGCTTCGAAGCGCTCGTTCTCGGTGCGTCGCCACTCCATGCGCACGAGCAGTCCGACCATGGCCGTGGACAGGACGGCCACGCAGCCGAAGGCGAAGAGCAGGCGCAAGGAGAGATTCACGAAGCGCATGCTACGACGCAACCGAAGGAGGCGCACCCCTTTGAGCGTGGGCTGCGCTGAGGCGATGGGGAGTGGCGAGCACGCTTGGCGAACGTTCGGAGCGAGCCGGCGCTTCCCGCGGTGTGCGAGCACGCGCTCGCGACACAATACCGGTTCCTACCGGCTACACTTGTCGCTGACCCATTGGACCTTCTTCGTCTGGTCGATCCGAAACACGTCGCCGGCCATGTCCCCGGTGCCCGTCGCTTCGACTGTGAAGGAGGAGGGGTCCGAGGCCGTGATGGAGAACGAGTAGAACTCCTTTTCCGACGTCCACCCCGCCTTCTCTAGATCGGCCATCGTTTTGGGGTACTGCCCGGACGCGGCCTTCGCCGTCTCCATGGTGGATGCCGCGGCCATCAGCCCGGTCATGGCCTCGGTCTGCTTCTTCTTGCACTGGTACTTGGACACGCCCTCGCCGCCGCAACAGCCAGAGGCGAAGAGCACCGCGACGATGGGAAACGCGAAGGGGGAGAAGTTTGCCATGGGCGGGAGCATCTCGCTCGAGCCGGTCTCCGTCAACACTCGGGCCCGGAACGCATCGCCGCGTCCTTTCCCTGGGGCAGCGAAACCGTCGGAGATTCACGTCACGGGTCTCGCGGCGTCACGCTGATCCGGAGCGAAGCGACGGGCCGAGAGTCTCACTCTGGATCTTGCTTTTCGAAGGGCGAGGCGGTCTTCCACCCATCAGGTGGGCGGTGCTCGTTCCCACGAGGCATGGTCAGCATGGGTTGCTTCGGACGCACAACCCATCGCGACGCAGCTACCCACATCCGCACAAACAACGAAACCATCTGCGGTTCTCTGCGGAATCTGCGGTCAACTCCGATGCCTCCGGATCCGGGCGTCACGCTGGCGGTGGCGTAGGAGCCGGAGTCCGGCTACGACTAGGGGTTGGAAGCCCATGCGCATGTTCAAAGCGGAGCCCGTCCTGATGGAAATGAGTACACGGAGGCCGTTTCTGGTGGGGTTGATGGGGGTCGCTCTTTGGCTCGGCTGTGCCCCCGCGGCGCCACAGCCCGCCTCCTTCCCGAGCCCGTTGCTGGGGAAAGAGCTGCCCTCCGTGCGCGGGTCCACGGTGGCCGGAGGACAGGTTCGGCCCGAAGACCTCCAGGGTCGCCCCGTCGTGATCAAGTTCTTCGCCAAGTACTGCGAGCCCTGCAAGCGAACCCTCCCCGCGGCGCAGCAAACCCACGTGCGACACAGCGACGTGATGTTCCTCGGCGTGTCGGAGGACGAGCGCATGTCCGAAGCCTCGGAGCTTGTCGACCTCTATGGCCTCACGTTTCCCGTAGTGCACGACCGAAGCAACGTGCTGTCAGGTCGGTTTCGTGTGAGTGAGCTGCCCGTGACTTTCGTGGTCGATCGCCGAGGCGTCGTTCGCTACGTGCTCGGTCCCGATCACGACGAGCACGTGCTGGACCGCGTGCTCGAGTCGCTGGACTGAACTCCAGCTCCATTGAACCCATGGGGGCGCTCACGATCGCGGGGGGACCCACCCTCCGAACGCGCGCTCCAGCTCGTTCGCGACGGAGATACAGAGGTGGTCGTTGCCGTGGATCGCGACCACCTGCACGCCGAGGGGGAGTCCCTTCCGGTCCAGACCGAGGGGAACCTGGGTCGACGGCATCTCCATCACGTTGATCACGGCGGTGTAGACCCAGCTGAAAGGCGAGAGCAGCGGTTGACCGTGCAAGGGTGCGGTCGATGGGTACGATGGGAACAGCATCACGCCCTGGGGACCGATGCGCTCGACGAGCTCGCGGCGCAGCGCCCGCCCCTCCTCCACGAGCTTGGCGGTTCCCGTCGGAATGAGCTTCGGCACTTGTTCGAGCAGGGCCAGGCCGATCGCGGGAAACGTGTGGGGTGAACTGCCCGCAGCCCAGCGCAGCAGTTCCCGGCCCGGTCGGATCGCGCGGCCCCCTCCCATCCACTCGGCGAAGGTGGGCCCACCCGCAGCCGCGAGCATCGACGCCCAGATCTCGAAGGAACGCTTCAGTCTCGGAATCCGCACGCGTCGAACCCGAGCCCCCGCCGACGCGAGGGCATCTCCCGCCCGTCGCTGCGCTTCCCGGAGGTCGTCGCTCACCGGTACGTTGCCGTTGTCCGTCACATCGAGGACCGTCAGGCGGTGCACGGGCGCCGACGCAGGATCGAGCACGGGGACGTTCACGCAGTGATCGTGCCCGTCGGGCCCTGCAAGCACGCGGAGCAACGGGAACAGATCCTCGGCGCGGCGGCACAAGGGTCCCGTCGTCACGTAGCGTCGCGCCTCGTTGTGTGCGCTCGGGAACTGTCCTGTCGTGGGAACGAGGCCTCCGGTGGGCTTGTGTCCGAACACGCCGTTGAAGAACGCGGGCATGCGGATCGAGCCGCCGACGTCGGACCCCAGCCCGAACGGGGAGCCGCCAGCCCCGATGATCGCGCCCTCCCCGCCGGAGCTACCGCCCGCGATACGTCGGTGGTCGTAGGGGTTGCTGGTGCGCCCGTAGACCTTGTTGTTGCTCTCCATCCACATGCACAGCTCGGAGACGTTCGTCACGCCGAGCGGAATGGCGCCTGCATTGCGGAGCCTGCTCACGGCGGGAGCATCGCTCGTTGCCGTCCAACCTTTGCGAGACACCAGCCCGGAGGTGTTCGGCATCCCCTCGAGCGGGAACGCCTCCTTGATCGTGCAGGGCACGCCGTGCAGGGGCGGCAACGCAGAAGCGTCCTCTCGCGCAACCCGCTCGTCGGCTTCCCGCGCCTCGCGCCTCGCCTGATCGAACCGGAACGCCACCACCGCGTTGATTCGCGGATTGACCTCCTGCAGGCGACGAATGTGCGCGTCGACCACCTCGCACGACGAGATCTCCCGCGTGCGAATCATGCGGGCCAAGCGGGTTCCGGACAGCGTGAGGAGGGGGTCCATGTTCTGCACGAGCGAACCCTGAACGTACGCGCTCGGGCCGCGCCCATCAAGGCAACGCTGGGACCTCGCCCTTGCGATCCGCCTTCGACTCATGAACATTGCCTGTCATGGGCGTCACCCGTGTCTACCTGTCCCCGGGACTGTTCGGCTTCTCGACCCTCGGGTCCTACCACTACTTCTGCCACATCGAGGCTGGGATCCGGCAACGGTTCCAGGCCGCGGGCAAGGGAGTCCAGGTGCACCTCGTCGACGTGCATCCCACCGCGTCCATCCGTCGCCGTGGGCGCAAGCTGGTCGATGTCATCGACGGCACGTACGACGGCACGGGGTCGATCCACCTGTTCGGCCATTCGACCGGGGGGCTGGACGCGAGGTTGGTGGCGTCCCCCACGATGAACGTCAGCGGAGCTTCGGTCTCGACGAGGTGGGCAGGGGCGATCCGGTCCGTGACCACCATGAACACGCCGCACTACGGGACACCGCTGGCCAGTTTCTTCGCGACCTTGTCGGGGCAACGTTTGCTGTACGCGCTGTCGGCGCTCACGGTGGCGGTGCTCAAGCTGGGGAGGCCCCCCCTCGCCCTTTCGTCGTCGTTGGTCGCGGCCTTTGCTGGCATCGAGAAGGCCGTGGGGATGCAACTTCGCCTCATCGACACCCTCACCGACAACCTGGTTCGCGTGCTGGATAGCGCCACCGCGGACGAGACAGCCCAGTTCCTCCGTTTGATCCGGGAAGACCAGGGGGCCATCATCCAGCTATCGCCCGAGTCGATGGACCTGTTCCAGGCGGGAGTCGAGGACAACGACCGCGTGCACTACCAGTGCGTCGCCTCCTTCGCCCCCGTTCCTGGTGTGGTTCACTGGGCCAAGTACATCGTCCGCCCCTGGTCTTCGCTCTCCCTACCTATCTTCGCGACCCTGCACCGGCTCACCTCCCTCGAGCACGCCCGATACCCTTGCACTCCGCCCGGAACCGAAGCCGACGACAAGCTCCGGGCGTTTCTTTCCGAACCGCCCCCGCCGCTCGCCAACGACGGGGTCGTCCCGGTTCGATCTCAGCTGTGGGGAAAGCTCTTGTGGGCCGGCCAGGGCGATCACCTGGATGTGGTGGGCCACTTCCGCGACGCAGACCGCACCGACCTGCACGTGGACTGGCTCTCGTCCGGGTCGGGCTTCGACGCCGCCCGGTTCCAGACCATACTCGACCGTGTGGTCGATGGCATGCTTCAGTCGGAGCAGGGCTGAGCCTGGCGATTAGCGGTCCCAGTCGTTCTCGCCCCAGCCGGACTTGCGCATGGCGCCATTGGAGGGCCTCTTGACCCTCCTGGCCCGCTGGGTCTCGGCTAGGCGACGCTCCGAGCGCCTGGAACCGTACACCACTTCGCCGCATCGACCACAAACGTCGGCAGACGTTCCCTGGATAGTTAGCGGAGAAACACGCGCTTCGCGCCGTAGTGCGCTGTTGTCCACGAGGAATTCCCCGGGGCAGCCTCCAATGCACTTCATGTCACTGCCTCCTTGCTGTCTCAGCGGTCTGCTGGAAGATCGCATGAGCTTCAGGATGTGTAGGGCAGCGGGTGTCCGTCGCAAGCCCCCGGGGTGCGGAATTATCCCACGGTCGTTTCTCGCGTTCTGCGGGGTAGACGCCAGAACAATCTCGGGGCGTGATGCGCTAGGGTTAGGGCATGCACGTCAGACGCTCGACGAGGACGGTGGTCGCGCTCTTGGTGGGATCTTTCGCTCTGTCTTGCGCGAAGGACGACACGGGTAGCTCGATGAAGGATGCGGGAACGGGGGACGAGTGCACGGTGGTGGTGGCGCTTGAGGAAGAGATTCCCGCGCCGCCGATTCACACGCCGCGTTGGGCTTTCGAGCCGTGGATCTCCAAGGACATCTCGGACGGTGCGGACACGTATGCGTTCGTGCAGGGCTTCAAGGACCGGGACATCCCGGTCGGCGTGGTCGTGATCGATAGCCCTTGGGAGACGCACTACAACACGTTCGTGCCGAACGAAGCGCGCTACCCGCAGTTTGCCAAGATGGTAGCGGACATGCACGGGCAGGACGTGCGTGTGGTGCTGTGGATGACCCAGATGGTCAACAACTGGTACCTCGACGGCGAAGTGGGGGGAGACTTCATGCCCGGGGCGGCGCCGAACTTCGGCCCGGGACAAGCGTGCGGGTTCTTCGTGAACGAGGGGCGTATCTTCACCTGGTGGAAGGGGAGCGGCGCGGCGGTGGACTTCTTTCACCCCAGCGCTCGCGCCTGGTGGCACGAGCAACAGAACGCGCTGCTCGACATGGGGGTCAACGGGTGGAAGCTCGACTTCGCGGAGAGCTACGTGCGTGCGGACCCTGTGCAGACCTACGAGGGCGACAAGTCCCACCAGGCGTATTCAGAGGCCTATTATCGAGACTTTTATGCGTACGGCGCCCACCGCAAGGGGGGCACCGAGGAGTTCGTGACGATGGTTCGGCCGTGGGACGAGTCGTACGACTTCGAAGGCCGGTTCCACGCTCGGCCCGAGCACGCGCCCGTGGCCTGGGTCGGCGATCAGCGCCGCGATTGGTACGGACTCTCCGACGCCCTCGACCACATCTTCCGATCCGCCGCGGCCGGCTACGCCGTTGTCGGTTCGGACATCGGTGGCTACCTCGACTTCGACGACAAGGACGTGTTCGGGGACCGCATCCCCTTCGACCTCGAGGTGTTCGAGCGGTGGGTCGCGTTGGGCGCCATGACCCCGTTCATGCAGCTGCACGGGCGCGCGAACCTGACGCCATGGGACGTGCCGGACTGCGAGGGGACGTGCGCCGACGAGGTCGTGGCGCTGTACCGTTATTGGTCCAAGCTCCACCACGAGATGGTGCCGTTCTTTTACAGCCTTGCGCAGGAGGCTCATGCCAGCGGCCGGTCGATGCTTTTCCCCCAGGGCGAGCCGTCGTCCTGGCCGGGCGATTACCGCTTCTTGCTCGGCGAGGCCTTCCTGGTGGCGCCCATCCTGGACGCCACGGGGGTGCGCGATGTCGAGCTGCCTGCCGGGCCTGCCTTCTACGACTTCTGGAAACCGCAGGACGATGCGGTCCCTGGCGGAACTACGGTAGCATCTTACGTTGCTGCAAGAGGCCGAATTCCCCTGTTCATCAAACAGGGAGCGATCGTTCCTCTGCAGGTCAGCGACGACGTGACCGGGTTTGGGACGGCTGCCTCCGAGGGGGCCTTGACCGTGCTGGTCTACCCGTCGTCCGCCCCATCGACGTTTCGGCTCCACGACGAGGACGACGAGGTCACGACGTTGGGCGCGCGGAAGGTCGGAACCACGATCGAGGTGAGTCTCTCCCGCGCTGTTGCCGCCACGATCTTGCGGGTTCGCACGGACGTGGCGCCCGTCGAGGTCCGGGTTGGGGCCCTTCCGACGCCGCGTCACCAGGACCGCGCTGCGTTTGACGTTGCGTCATCTGGGTGGTGGGCGGACTCGGAGAACCGCTGCGCATGGGTCAAGCTGGGAGCCTCGGCCTCCAGTCTCGAGGTGGTGCTGACGCCCTGAACGTTCGCCCGGTCTTGCCTCGCGGGACCGCAGGAACCAGAGGCCATGCATGAGCGCGCTGAAGGACGTCCTTTCCTACCACGACCGGACCAAGCACCACTTCGACCGCTACGCCCGGTCCTTGGGGTTCCTCGACTGGGAGACGCAACCCGACCCCTTCCGGCGGTACGAAGGGGCTGTTCGGGTGCAACTGGGCCTGCCTGTCGGGCCCGGACCGCGATACGATTCGTTGTTCGACGCGTTGCCGCCTTCCCGTGAGCTGGATGCGGAGGCCGTATCCTCGCTGCTGTTCGACTCCCTGTCCCTGTCCGCATGGAAGGTGGCGGGGCGCAGCCGGTGGTCCTTGCGGGTGAACCCTTCGAGCGGCAACTTGCATCCCACGGAAGCCTACTTGGTCGCGGGGCCCGTGCCGGGGCTTCACCCGAAGCCCGCACTCTACCACTACTCGCCGAAGGACCATGCGCTCGAGCTGCGGGCGGAACTTGCCGGGGATATGTGGAACGACCTTTCCTCTTCTCTCCCGCCCGGCGCCCTCTTCGTCGGCTTGACCAGCATCGTGTGGCGCGAGTCCTGGAAGTACGGCGAGCGAGCCTTCCGCTACTGCCAGCACGACGTCGGTCATGCGATGGCGGCCATCGGCCTGTCCGCGGCGATGCGGGGATGGGTCTGTCGACGGGTGCGGGAGATGGATGACGACGTCCTGTCCTGGCTTCTTGGAATCGCGGGGCAGGTTGGCCCGGAGAGGGAACACCCCGATGTCCTCGTGGCGGTGCATCCTCCCGTTGAGAAGGAACGATCGTTCTTTATTGAGCTCTCGCTCGATGGGCTGCGTTCCATGAGCCTCAGGGGACGGGAGAACCGGTTGAGCGCCGAGCATCACCCCTGGCCGATCCTCGACCAGGTGGCCCAGGCGACCCGAAAGCGGCACGGCACCGCCCCAGCCGCAGGAATATCGCCTGCCGGTCCTTCTCTCTCTGGGGACCGACCCATCGACGCCCGAGCGCTCGTTCGGGGTCGTCGCAGTGCGGTCGCGATGGATGGGCGGACGCCTTTGGCGGCTGCCGATTTCTTTCGGATGCTCACCCGTTTGACGCCAGGACCGCCGTGGTCGCGCGGGCTCGTGCAAGCCTCGGAAGTTCACCTGATGTTGCTGGTTCATCGCGTCACGGGTCTCGAGAGCGGGCTGTACGCTCTGACCCGCGACCCCGCCGATGAGCCTTCTGTCCGCGCCGCCCTCGACGCGACGTTTCTCTGGCAGGAGGTCGCCGGGTGTCCCCCCGGGTTGCCGCTTCGCTTGCTCCTGCCCGGCGACGTACGGGACCTCGCCCGCACCGTGTCGTGCCACCAGGACATCGCCTCAGACGGGGCCTTCGCCGTCGCGATGCTCGCCCGGTTTCGTCCCGCGCTGGAATGCCATGGGGCGTGGTACTACCGACGTCTGTTCTGGGAGACGGGGATGATCGGCCAGACCTTGTACCTGGAGGCGGAGGCCGCGGGGCTTCGCGCAACCGGCATCGGCTGCTTCTTCGACGACGCGGTGCACGAGGTGCTGGGGGTGCGGGACGACGCGTACCAGGTGCTGTACCACTTCACGGTGGGCGGGCCGAGGGAGGACGGCCGCCTGGCGACCTCCCCTGCCTACGAGGATCGGGAGGAGGGGTGAGCATGACCTGGACGGTGCTGGGATCGGGGACGGCGGTGCCCACCGCGACGAGGGCGAGCGCGTGCCACATCCTTTGCGGCGAGGGTGTGGCGGCGCTGTTCGACGCGGGCAGTGGCGCCAAGGACCGGCTCGCCGGAAGCGGCGTCGCCTTCGGGGCGCTGAGCCACATGATTTTCACCCATGCCCACCTCGACCACTGGTCCGACCTTCTCTCCTTCCTCTTTTACCGCATGCATGCCCCCGCGGCGGACCGGCGCGCCGGGCTGGTGGTCGCGGGACCGCCGGGCTTCCCAGACCTCGTTCACGACGTGGCACGCCGGATCGATGCGGACCTGCTCGACCGCAATTCGGACGTCGTCTGGGTGGATGCGACAGAGGGAGCGAAGCTGGACGCGGGTTGGTTTCGCGCGGAGCCCTTCCGCGTGGCCCATGGAAGCCAGCATGCCCTCGCCTACCGGGTGTCCACCGCCTGCGGTTGCCTCTGCTACAGTGGCGACACCGCGCCGTGCGAGGGGCTCGACCTCGCTGCCCGGGGCGCCGACTGGCTGGTGTGCGAATGTTCTTTCCCCGACGGGCATTCTGCGCGCAACCACATGACGCCCCGAGCGGTTCGAGGGGTGGCTGACCGTGCGGGCGTGCGCCGGGTGGTCCTCACCCACCTGTACCCCGAAATGGCTGCCGGCTTGGGCAACGCGTTCGACGGGTTCGCTGGCGAGGTGCGGGTTGCGCATGACGGTCTCGTGCTCCCGCTCGGCCCGGACGATCCGCCTCCGTTGAACCTTCTCAGTCCTGTGAAAACTTGATCCCCTAGGGCACTTTTTTTACCGGCCAGGGAACTCGCCTCCGGGCCGTGATGTCGGTCGCATCAGCACGGTGACGAGGACGCCGACACGGGGCGACGGATCAACCGGGTGAAGAGCGAGCCCTTCGGGGCTGCACTCACGCGGCAGGCGCGCCGGGTCGCAAGAACGAAAGGCCTCTCACCGCCACACACCAGCACGACCACGCCCACGGGGCGAACTGTCGAGGAGGCACCCATGACCACGCACATCACCAACCCGTTCGCGACCGCTTCCGACCCGGCTGTCTCCGCCTTCGCCTCGAACAACCCCTTCGAGGTCGAGGACGCTCCCACTGCCACGGCCTACGTGCTCACCAAGACTGGGCCCGACGTCGACCCCAAGGAGTTCGAGCGAGAGGATACGGTTGCCATCGAGATCATGATCCAGTGGGGCGACAACGTCCTTCACGTCGAGCACCTCACTCCGCCGCGCAGCTACTACGTGGGCGAGGAAGAGCAGAAGAACGTTCGTTGCGACTTCCTCATCCCTCAGGACAAGCTCGGCGCAGCGCGGGCGCCGGTGGTGATCACCAACGACTCGGGCAACCATCTTGTGATCCTGCCCGGGGCGCGCGGCTGGATCGAGAACCCGGGGCAAGGCCGGAGGCTGCTCGAGAACCTCGTGTCCCTCGGTGTGGCGAAGCCCTGCTCGGAGCTCGCCGGTGCGTACCAGGTGGACCTTGCGTTCGGCGGGAAGGCCTGCATGACGGTCGGTGACCTCACCTTCCGCGTCGGGTCCGTGCGAGCCGGTCGCAGGAACAGCACTGCCGCCAGCCGCGACTGGACCTCTTCGGTGTTCGTGGGCCTCTCCTTGGCGGTGCACGCGGGCATGATGGCTGCCATGGCCCTGTTCACGCCGGACCTCGGTCTCGCGGACGGCGAGACGATGACCCAGGACCAGCTGTACATGATGCAGCAGTACCTGAACGCGACGGCTGAGCCGGAGCGCAAGGAAGTCGAGGCGGACACGATCGCGGCCGACCAGCCCGACGACAGGTCGGGCGGTACGGGGACGCGTTCGGTTGGCTCGGAGGGGAGCATGGGCAATCCAGTCTCTCGGAACACGAACGGAGCCTATGGAATCCAGGGCGACAGCAAGGACCGGCAGATCGCACGCACGGAGTCCCTGGAGCTGGCGAAGAGCTACGGCCTCATCGGGATTCTCAACAGTGGGCTGGCGGGCGACCCGAACGCGCCGACGGCTCCCTGGGGCCAGAACGAAGCGTTCGGCAGCGACCCCCTGAGCGCACGCGGCAACATGTGGGGCGACTCGATCATGGACGCCCACGGTGCGGGGGGCCTCGGGCTCAGCGGGATCGGCGAAGGCGGCAATGGGCGCGGGGAAGGCATCGGCCTCGGGTCCATCGGCACCATCGGCCGCGGAGCTGGCGCCGGCGACGGCTGGGGAATCGGCGACGGTCACGGCAGGCTCGGGCGCGGCCGGACTCCGAAGGCTCCGAAGGTGTCGTTCACCGGCAGCACGTCCGTCAACGGTCGGATCCCGCCCGAGGTCATCCAGCGAATCGTGCGGCAGAACTACGGGCGGTTCCGCATGTGCTACGAGGGTGGGCTGCGCAACAACCCCTCGCTCACCGGCCGCGTCTCCGTTCGTTTCGTGA
This sequence comes from uncultured Polyangiaceae bacterium, assembly GCA_964488865.1. Classification (GTDB taxonomy): domain Bacteria; phylum Myxococcota_A; class Polyangia; order Polyangiales; family Polyangiaceae; genus MWCO01. Next base: position 96,421 of record CAZAWR010000017.1, read on the forward strand.
TCGGTCGCGACGGGGCCGTGTCCCAGGTCGGCAATGCCGGCTCCGACCTGCCCAGCCCCGAGGTCGTGCAGTGCGTGACCTCTTCGTTCTACGGGCTGTCGTTCCCGCAGCCGGATGGCGGCATCGTGACGGTGGTCTACCCGATCATGCTCACGCCCGGTGGCTGAACCCTCCCGCTTCCGTCTCCCTCACCCCAGCCACCCACCCTCCCCACTCTCCCCCCACTCTCCCCTCCACGCTGGCGGGCTGGCGCGCATCGGGGTAAGTGTCCTGCACGATGCATCGCCTTCCACGCACCATGCTGTCGGTTCTGCTCGTCGTGCTCGGGCTCCTGCTGGTGGCGACCGCGAACGCCAAGCCGGGGGACCGGTACACCATCTCCCTGATCACGATGAGCCCGGGGGACCCGATCTTCTTTCGGTTCGGCCACAACGCCATCCTGGTGCGAGACTCGCTACGCCGGACGCACCGGGTCTACAACTGGGGCACCTTCTCGTTCAACGAAGAGGGGCTGGTGCAGAAGTTCCTGCAGGGCCGGTTGACCTACTGGCTTTCGGTGCAACCTCTGGGTCCCACGCTCGCACACTACGATTCGGAGGGCCGCTGGCTGGTGGAGCAAGAGCTCGACCTGACGCCCGATCAAGAGATGCGGATCGTGCGCATGATCGAGGAGAACGCGCGACCCGAGAACCAGAAGTACCGTTACCACTACTACCGGGACAACTGCTCGACCCGGGTGCGGGACACCATCGACACGGTGCTTGACGGGAAGCTTCGGGCCGTTTCCAGCGGACCAGCCAAGCTCACCTACCGGGGGCAGACGTCGCGGTTGGTGGCGGACGTGTGGTGGGGGCAGGTGTTTCTGAACCTTGCGATGGGCAGCTTCATCGACCGGCCGGTGACCGAGTGGGACGAGATGTTCGTGCCCGGCAAGGTGCAGGAGATGGTACGCAAGGTCCAGAACGTGGACGAGTCGGGGAACGCCGTGCCCCTTGTGCGTGCCGAGCGAACCTTGGTGGAGGCGCCGGGACGCAAGCCGCCCCCGGACATGCCGCCCAATCGTGTGCTGCCGCTGTTGCTGATCGGGCTATTGGGAGGCGCGTTGTTTGGGTGGTTGGGACACCGATTGCTATCCCATCGCAACCAGGGCCAAGCGAAGGCGCCGCTCGGCAAGCGGCTTGCCCTGGCCGTTCCGCTTGGCGCCTGGACCACGCTGACCGGCTTCCTTGGGCTGCTGTTCGTCTTTTTCTGGACGATGACGGACCACGATGTCGCCTACCACAACGAGAACCTGCTGCAGACCAGTCCTCTGACGGCGGCGTTTCCCGTGATCGCCGTGGGGCTGATGCTGGGGCGCGGGTGGGCGACCCGCGCGTTTCGCTGGCTCGCCCTCGTGACCGCCGGCCTGTCTGTGCTCGGGCTGCTGGTCAAGGTGTTGCCCTGGTTCAACCAGGTCAATGGCGAGTCCATGGCCTTGCTGGTGCCGATCTGGGTCGGGTTGGCCGTCGGGCCAGTGCTGCACGAGCTTCGAGAGCGACGCTCGGGCGCGGCCGTGAGCGAGAAGGCAGACAAGCCTGCCGCCGGTGAGGTCCAAGAAGACGGGGCTGACCGAGGGGAGAAGGTTTCGTGACGTGGGGTGAGGACGCGGCGGGACGCGTGCACGAAGGAGGAAAGCGATGCGAACGAGGAAGCTAGCTGCTTGGCTGTGCGGGGCCTTTGTCGCGGCCTTGGCGCTCGGGGTAGTGCAAGCCCAGGCCCAGGGGACTCGCGGCCCGAGTGCGGAGCAGGAGTCGCGCGTACGCGCGGTCATCGCCCAGCTCACGAGCAAAGAGCGCAACGACGTCCGCGATGGCTACCTGGCGATGGAGAGCCTGGACACGGAAGTTGCCGCTGCCTGCGTGCAGACGGCGAATCGCGTGCTGGCTCGAGGGTTGCCGGTGGACCTGGCCACAACGGCCCTTCGAGCGCTTGCCAAGGTGGGGCATGAGAGCTCTTCGCGCCCCGTCCGGTCCTACCTGTTGCATCGGCACACGGAGCTACGCCGGGAAGCGGTGAAGGCGTTGGTGAAGACCAAGGGACCGGACGCCAAGCTCGGGTTGCGCCGAGCCCTGTCGGACGGGGACGCGATGGTTCGAGGGTTGGCCGCGACGGGGCTTGGGGAGCTCGGGGCGACCGAGCACGTGGACGGGCTGTTCATGGCGCTCGATCATGACGTGCCTGAGGCGGCAGCGTCGATCGGGCAGCTGTGCACAGCGGACCAGTGCGAGCAGTATGCTTCGCGGACGGGCCGGATTGGGTTCGACGTGATGGTCACGGGGTTCGACCAGATCTTGTTCCGGGACCCGAAGCAGATGACGGACGACCAGAAGATCCGAATCATCGGTCGCGTGCGGGAGCTGGGCACGGGCGAAGCGCATCGGTTCTTGAAGGACGTGCAAGGTCGCTGGCCGCAGGACTGGTCGGAGAGGGTGAAGAAGGCCGTCGATTTGGCCGTGCAGTCCACGCAGGGAGCGCCGGGAGGTGAGCCATGATGCGCGGAGTTCACTTGGTTGCTTGTTGTGTGGCATGTGCTGCGTTGGGATGTGGCGGCGGGCAGACGCGGATCGGCGACCTGTTCAACACGCAGTGGCAGGACGACGGCGGCAGGTCGATCTCGGCGGTGCAAGGGAAGCTGTCGGGCCACGCGATCCCGCGGGGGGCGAACGTGGCGGTGGGGGTGGTGGATCGCGGACTGGTGGGTGTGGTGCTGGACACGGGCAAGACGTGGACTTTCTTGAAGGCTGTGGACGTGCGTCCGTGGATCGCGGGTGACGTCGTGGTGGTCACGGCCGGGGGGAAGCTTTTCGCGTTGGAGGCTTCGAGCGGTCGGCAGTTGTGGTCTCTTCCGGTGGCGGGCAAGGTTCGAGGCGCCGGAGACGATGGTCGGACGACGCTGGTGTCGCTGGAGCCGTCCGCGGGGGTGCCTGGCAAGTTGATCGCGGTGGAGCGGGACGGAAAGGTGACGCGCGAGATGGAGGTGACGGTGCCTGTCGGCTCGCCGACGCTGGTGGCGAACCATGCCTTCATCCCCTGGCAGAATCAGTATGTCAGCGTGGTGGACTTGGGCAGTGGCGACGAGGTTGCGCGGGTCGTGCTGCGGCACCTGACGACACAGGCGTTTCTTGCGGGCGGCGCGTTGTTCTTCGGGGAGGCAGGGATCACGCGGTTTGACGAGCGGATCGGGGCTGCGAGTCGGGATGGGGCTTCGAAGGCCGTGCTTCCGGACCGGGAGCTCCCTGGCAAGCCGCGCTGGCTGCGAGCGGGCGGGATTGCGGGCAAGGTCACGTCCGACGCTTTCGACAGAAACCGGATCTATGCGATGCCGGCGGCTCGAGGCGATGGATTGGGGTTCGATGCGGGTCGCTACTACGCGACGTACTTCCGGATCGTGGTGGGATTGCAGGAGGAGACGGGGGAGCTGGCGTGGGCCCGACGGCTCGACACGGACGCGCTGGGTGGTGCTGCGTACGAAGGTGGGGTGGCGCTGTGCGAGCGGACCGGGAGGGTGGGATTCTACGAGGCGGGTACGGGAGCGGCGGCGGGTGAAGTGTCCCTCGGGACCGCGGTCCGTGCTTGCGTGGTCCAGGCTGACCGGTTGACGAGGACGGCGGAGCCGCGACCCGAGCCCGTGGTCGAGCAGCTTGCCAAGGTGATCGACGTATCGGAGACGGACATGGTGATGATGCACGCGTTCTTGCTGCGCGAGCTCATTGCGCAGGCGAGCCCGCGGGCCACGGAGCGTCTGATCGAGCTTGCGTTCGACGCGCGCACGCCACCGGACTTGATGACGGAGGTGCGCAAGGGCCTGGCATCGCGGCGCAACGGAGCGGAGCACATGCTCGAGGCGCTGGGGCGTCGGTACGACTTCTTGGCGGGGGTGCTGATGACGCCGCCGGTGGGACCGCTCGCTGACGCGTTGGCCGCGATGAAGGAGACCCGCGCCGCACCCCTGCTGGCGGAGCACCTCAACGACCCAGCGAACAGCACGGAAGACGTGAAGCGGGCCGCGCTTGCGCTCGAGACGCTTGCCACCCAAGGGGAGCGTGAGCCTCTCGAGCTGTTCTTCTCGTTGTACCGAGCCACCGCGCACAACGAGGACCTCATTCAGGCGCTCGTTGCGGTGGCCAGGGCGATCCTCCGCGTCGGAGGCAACGAAGGAAGAGAGCTGGTCCGCGCCGCAGCCTACGATCTCATGACGGTTCCGTCGTTGCAGCAGCCCCTGCGTGACCTGGTGTCCGGGGCCGAGAAACCTCGGACCAAGGGTCCATGAGGGGGGGCGGCGATTCATCGAGTTTCGCCCTTGGCCGTGCTACGACAGGCGTCGCGCGGTTGCCCCCATCGGTGTGGGAGTCGCGAAGGGTTCATGACGGAGCTGCGTCACATTGACCCGAGGACGAACGACGGTGCTCTTCTGTTTGCGCCGCGTGGGGGGATCCGACGCTTCCCTGTCAGGAACGCTCCGTTCTCGACTCCTGCAACGGGCCACTCTCAGCAAGAGTGGCGAACCGATCCCCGAGGCGGGCAAGGAGGTGTTCCTCGCCACGCATTGGAACGCCGGAGGCAAACTCGTCGAAGGGGACGCGAAGCTCGCGTCGATCTACACCGCGATCGTGGGGCGGGTGCTCGACGGGCGGTTGAAGTAGCCTGGGAACTTAGGCGGCGCGAAGCTTCTGATCGAGGGCGAGGCGTCGTAGGAATCTTCGAACGGCGCCTGCGAAGTAGGTGCCGTACTCGATCGATCCTGCGTGGCTTGCGTAGGACAGCTGCTCGAAGCGGGCCTGGGGCAGCTTGTCCGCGAACCGTCGCGCATCCTCTGCATCGATGAGGAAGTCGCCTTCTGCTGCGAGCATGTAGACCGGTTGCGAGATCTTCAGAAAGGTATCGGTCGCGTCGTGGTCGAGGATGCCCCCTGCGCATCGCAGGTAGGCGTCGAGGGGGACGGAGGTGGCGTAGTGGAGGAAGTCGAGGAACTCGTTGCGTGGGCAGCCGCGGGAGATGAAGCCGAGGCTTTTGGCGAGCTCGTAGGTGAGCTGGGTGCGGATGGCGAAGTTGGCGACGGGTTGGACGACGCGGAGCAGGGGGCGTCCGTGTTTTCCGATGCGTTCGGCGAGCCAAGCGGCTTTGGAGCGAAGCAGGACGGTGCGGTGCATGGGGTTGCGAGGCACGCCGAGCATGAAGACGTACGCGCCGGCGCGGTCGGGGGCGATGCGAGACCATTCGATGGTGACCTGCACGCCCATGGAGAAGCCGATCATGATGGGCTTCTGCTCTGGGGGGACGAAGGCGCGAACGACCTTGTCGAGGTCATCGGCGTGCTCGGCGATGGAGTAGCCGCCGCCTTTGGGGGCGAGGTCGCTGTCGCCGTGGCTGCGGTAGTCCCAGTAGACCACGCGATGGTCGCGTGCGAGCTCCTGGGCGATGGCGCGCATGAAGACGGGGCCGCAGCCGATGCCCGACGTGAGGACCACGGTACGGTGGTGGTGGGCGCCGAGGATGCTACACGCGAGGCGGTTGCCGCCGGGACCGGAGATGAAGACCTTTCTCGCTTGCTGCACGCTGGGTACCTCGAGGGGGTATAGCACGACCCGTTCCATGTGCGGGGCTGCCGTCGCAACCCCGAAAGGAACCTCATCGCCGCGATTCGGGCAAGAAACCGTCGTTTGGTGCGAAGGGAAGGTGGCAGCAGGTGAGAACGTTGGGTGTCAGCTGGGCGGTTAGGCCTTGGCCGGCGGGGTCGTTGCGGGCTTGGCAGCGTACTTGGGCGCGGTGCCCGTCGCGGCGACCTTGTCCCGAGGCTCGAGCAGGAAGGTGTCGCCCTTGCGCATGTGCAGCGCTTCGCAACCCGGCGCGCCTTCCTCGACGGCACCGATGAAGGAGCTGATCGGCAGCGTCTGTCCGCGTCGTCCTTCCTTGTACGGGTCGCGAGACCGATAGAGCAGAACGGTCTTTGGGTTGATCGCTCGCACGGCGCGCACTACCGGCTCGACATCCATGCCCTGCACGTGAAGCACGAGCACATCGGGCTCGCAGACGTCGGCGATGTCCTCGAGGTCATCGTCGGAGGTGCCGGCGTGGACGCCGTCGGCGAGGTGCATGAGGGAGGGGAAGCCTTCGAGTTCGAAGACGAAGCCCAGTCCGGGACGACCGCCGGCGATCGAGCCGACGTCGAGGCCGAAGATGTCGCCCATGCGGCCCATGGACTTGGGGGGGCGCGCCATGGTTCCGACGCCTTGGACGGTCCGCGTGAATTGGGAGATGCCCTGGTCGAGCAGGGGGATGCCTCTGCCCAGCAGGGGCAAGCCGTCGCCGCCCAGGCCGCCGAGATTGCCGAGGAAGGGGATTCCGCCCGAGCCGAGCACGGGGATTCTGGCGGTGCCACGCGGGAAGACGTTGCGGATGTCGTTGAGGATGGACGTGCCTTCCTGGATGGCGGAATCCATGCCGATGCTCGCGCTGATGGGCAGGGCCGTGATCCGAAGGCCCTTCTCCGACGCGCGCTCCCAGGGCTCGAGGTCGATTACTCGAGATCGCTTGAGGTCGAGCTCGCGAGACACCGAGCGCGTGAGGCTTTGCGTGCTCACGAACGTGGCGTCGCATTCGTCCAGCACGTCGAGCACGTCCTCGAACCACGGTGTCATGGACGTGGCCAGCACGTAGTCCGCTGAGCGGATCTCATCCGCCACCCGTCGGCCTCGTCGCTCGTGAGAGAAGACGGGATCGATGAACAGCGAGCGCGTGGGCGTCGTCAGTTCGAAGAAGGTGTTCTTGTGGAATGTGAGCTTTGCCTGTCCAGGATTCGACATGGGTTTCGCCTCCCCGGGCGTGGATACCGGTTACTGGATCCCCTTATGTGAAAGCTGTTCGTATCACAACCATTCGCTGCGCGAAAAGGGACTATGCATGGGACCCGGATACAGGTAGGAAAAGAGCCGTGGGACGGAACCCATGGCAGCCGCAAATGCCAAGAAATCTGCGGCAACATGCTTCATGCGCGAGCCCATGCGCAACCGGAGGGAAACCCCATGGCAGAGCAGACCGACGGGCTGAAGAGGGAGAAGGGGACGGCACGTCCTCAGCGAAGCCGCGACCGCGACGACGACCGCAGGCTCGCCGTCGATGACGATTGGGAGCCGCGCCGGCGTGGTGACGAGGACGACGAGGATCGGAATCGTCGCCCTCGGCGGGGGACCCGTGGGCGTCCTGCGCTGCGCGACGAGTTTGGGGACCTGAACCGTGGTGGTGCGTACGTGGCTGCGGAGTCGGTTGCGCTGAGCCTCGACATCTTTTCTCGGGTCCTTCGCGGCGTGGTCGACCGTGCTTTTGACGAAGACTACGACGAGCCCGGGGACGTCATCCGTGGTCTGGCGAACGAGGCGGATCTGGCTGCTTACGACGTGGTGGACGAGTTCCGTCGTGTGCCTGGCCGCCTGGACAAGCGGTTCGACGAGGGCATCCGGAGCCCCCGGGCCCAACGCGGCGAGCGAGCGCGTCGCGACGACGACTAGCCGCGGATCGCGACAAGGCACGCCGGCGTCATCATGAGTCGAGGACGAAACCTGGGCCGAACGCCGGCTCTTGTCGGTAGGAGATCATGAGCCGCACCCTCCAGGTGTTGTGGGGATTTTTCCGGTTCTTCTTCGCGTTCTTGTGGGAAGAAGCGCTGGTTCGCGTCCCGTTCTACCGGCGCCTTCGCGGCAAGTTCTGGAAGCAGCGAAACCCCGACCGACTTCGGCGGTTCTGCATCGACATGGGGGGCGCCTTCGTCAAGTTCGGCCAGTTCTTCTCCATCCGCTCCGACATCCTGCCCCGCGCCTACTGCCGTGCGCTCGGGACCTTGTTCGATCGTGTGCCCCCGTTCCCGTCGGACCAGGCGCGCGCCATGATCGAGCACGAGCTGAACGCGCCCATCGAGGAGATCTTCTCCGAGTTCCGGGACGAAGCCATCGGCGCCGCTTCCTTCGGACAGGGGCACCTCGCTCGCCTCCGCAAGGGAGAAGACGCGGGCAAGCCCGTCGTCGTCAAGGTTTCACGACCCGGCTCTGACAAGCAGATCGAGGGCGACACCCGCCTGCTCATCGTCATCGGCTGGATCGTCGACATGTCCAGCGTCCTCGGTCAGATCAAGCTCGTCCCCATCTTTCGGGACTTCGCTCGCTGGACCCGCCGCGAAGTCCATTACATGCAGGAGGCCAAGAACGCCGACCACCTGCACGAGATGAGTGCCTGGAACGTCCGGCAACGGATCCCCTTCATCTACTGGGAATACACCACCAACCGCATCATCACGATGGAGTACTTCGAAGGGCTGCCCTTCTCTCGCGCCATCGAACGCGTCGAAAACCAGGACCCCACCATCGACGCAGAGCTTGCCGAGATCTCCTGCGAACGCCTCGTACTGGCCCGCAACCTTTGGCAGTCCTTCCTGCTCCAAACTTTCGTAGGACACGTATTTCACGCCGATCCCCACCCCGGAAACCTCGTCGTCTTGCCCGAAAACACCGTCGGGTTCCTCGACTTCGGGCTGCTCGGTCGCCTCAACGAGGAAGGGCGACGTGAGCAGATCCTGATGATGGATGCGGTCGTGCAAGAAAACGTCGAGAGGCTTTTTGTGGCGGTGCTCGACGTGCTCGACGCGCCTCGGGGGCTCGCGGTCACGGACGTGTACGACGGCTTTTCCGAGGAGGCGGACGAGTGGCTGGATGCGTGTGACAACCCGGGTGCGAAGCCCGAAGACAAGACGATCACGAGGTTGGTGGACGCGTCCATGGGGATCGCGCGGCAGATCGGGCTCGTGCTGCCCATGCAGACGATGCTGTACTTCAAGGCGTTGCTCACGGTCGACTCCGTCATCCTGCGGCTCTCCCCCGAGTTCGATTTCAAGAAGGAGACCCGTCGAGCGATCCGGTTGATCCGCATGCGGGAGCTGGACAAGATGTACGCGCCGGGGGCGACCATCGATCGCGCCTTGTCCTTGCAGATGCTCCTCAACTCAATGCCGGACTTTCTCATCGCCCGTTTGCAGGACTTCGAGCAGGGCCAGAAAACCATCTATCGCAAGCTCAACCTCATCCCCGTCATCATCGCCAACTTCTTGAAGTTCGTGGCCTGGTGCGTGTTCTTGTCGGGGCTTGCGCTGGTCGTCGAGCGCTCCGGCGTCCTGAACGTGATCCCGCTGATGACCCACCCGTACGTCGTCGTGTTCTTCGACTACGTGGGCAACCTGCTGTACGTCATCCCCGTCGTCTTTCTGTTCCTCATCTGGCTGTCGCGTTACCTGATCGCGCGCAGCTACGTGAAGGTGCAGAAGTCGGACTAGACCCAAATCAAGCGCTTCGCGCTGTTTTGGGTCTAGGTTCTTCTTAGGGGGCTTTTGTAAAGCCCCCTCGCCGCGCTCAACGCGGCTCACCCCAAAACGCCTCGCCTTCGGCTCGGATAGCCCCAAACCCAAGCACTGTTCTTCGAACAGCGCTTGATTTGGGACTAGGCGCCGTCACGGGCACGCGAACCGCGCCTCGGCGGCCGATCCCTTGGCTTCGAGGTCGAAGTCCGTGCTCGCTACGCAGTTCCGGGACTCGGGACCGGGCTGTGCTCCCACGAGCACGTTGGGTTGCCCGGTGATCGCCTGTCCCCCTTCCGCTTGGGTGAAGCCTTCGAGCGAGAGAGAGTAGCGACCTGCCGTGACGGGCCAACTCTCCACGCAGCTACAGCTCGTGGAGCCGTTGCAGGAGTTCACCACGTAGTGGACCGGGTCCCAGGCGACCAGAAGCGTTTCCCCGGGCGAGACCCTGCGGACGCGCGAGGTCGCGGTGCAGGGGGCGCACACGCAACCGCTGCCGCAGAAGGGGACGCACGTTCGGCGGGTCGTGAGCTCGACACCGCCTCGCGTCAGCGTGAACGCGGGCTGGGTGTCAGGCCACGGGATGTACACGTCTTCGGTGAGCGTGCTCACGAACGACAGGGTCATTGTCTCGACCGGCCCTGCCTGGACGTCCGGCTTTTCGAACCCGCCTTCTTCGCCCCCACAGCCGAGGAGCGTGACGGTCAGGGCCAGAAGGCAAGGGACGTGGCGGTACCGGAGCAGCATGATCCCTTGGCATTGTGGCAGAAGTGGCGCGGCCGTGACGGGAAAATCCCTCGGGTCACGCCGCTTGGGGGGAGTGAGGCTCGTCGTGGGGCAGCAGCGATGGGTCCGCTTCGCGAGCGGCGGATACGAAGGGCTCGTTGCCGACCTCGTCGGAGGAAGCTGCACGCCACAACAACGCGAAGCCCGCGCTCACCATCACGAGCGATGCCCACTGTGCAGGTGTCAGCGACAGGTAGCGAGGGTCTGCCCCCGCGATTTGGCCAGGCTCAGCGCGCAGGAAGTCGAGAGAGAAGCGGACTGGCGCGTACACCAGCATCATGAAGCCGAGGAAGAACCCCGGCGGGCGCGGGCGCCGCGCGAGGATCAAGCACACGACCGCCAAGATCACGGCGAACACCATCTCGTACAACCCCAGGTCGAACCTCGCCCCATTCGGAAAGGCCACGGCGAACCACAGGTCCGACCGCATGCCGGGGTGATCGTGCACGACGGCGCAGCCCATGCGCCCGAAGGTCCATCCGACCGGAAAAGCGGCGGCCATCGTGTCGGCGAAGGGCAGCATCCGCTTGACCTTGAACCGCCACTTGAAAGCGAACGCGCCGATCGCCGCGCCGACGAACCCCCCGAAGCTGGACAGGCCGTCCCAGAGCCTCAGGAGCATGAGCGGGTCCGACAGGACGCGCTGGGGATGATAGAAGACGGCGTCGAGCACGTGGCCGAAGACGAAGGCGGACACCAGGACCCAGTACATGAACCGCGCCATGGCCTCGGAGGGGATTCCGCGAGCCTTGGCCACCCGCCCCGCGACGATCACCCCCGCGTACACGCCGATTGCCACCAGCAGTCCGAAGGGCTTGATCGTCCACGGCCCCACTTCCAGCACCTGGCCCAGGATCTCGAAGGTGTGCTCGTCCGGCAGGATCGTGATTTCTGGGACGTGAATGGCGGGAATGAGCGGCTTCGACACGGGAACCCTTTCGTCGGCGTCGGTGCGCCTGTGCTAGCACGGACTGCGGCTCCGCGGGCGGGTGCATGGCAACACGCCGCATGTTGCTCCAAGAGCCGGGGCTTCTGCGCTCTGGCCCTGATCCGGAGCCCTCGGAGGTGGCCGCAGATTCCGGAGAGAACCCCAGATGGTTTCGTGGCTTGGGCGGATGCGGGTAGCTGCGTAGTGGCGGGTTGTGTGTCGGAAGGGACGCATGCCGACCCGCCTCGTGGAAAGGAGCACCACCCAACTCTCTCCGCCAGGCTATTCGCTCCGGATCTGGGTCTTGCCCTGATCCGGCGCGAAGCGACGGGCTGAGAGAGCAAGCTCTGGATCTTGCTCCACGAATGGCAAGGCGACCTGCCACCCATGAGGTGGGCGGCGCGTGCGAGGGCTTCTTCCCCCGACGGCGCCGACGGCGGGGGAAGGCTGGGATGGGGGCGTTAGCCGAGACAGCAAGGAGATTGTGGCTCGGGGAGCACGCGCCGTGCCTCCGGATCCGGGCCTTGCCCCTCTGATTGCAGCGCTTGGTGCCCGATGGTATGGCGCCCGCACCACGGCGATGGAGCCGTCCTGGGAGGCGCAAATGGTGATGCGGACTGTGCGACGATTCTTCGGGCTCGGACTCCTTTTTGGGATCGTGTGTTTCGGCACGGCGTGCGACGAGGACGCCAAGTGCAAGGAAGCGGGGGCTTGCAAGAAGCAAGGCAAGTGCAAGGTGGACGTGAAGGAGGGGTGCATCGCCGGGACCGCCGAGGATTGTAAGGTGTCGGACGAGTGCAAGACGCTCGGCAAGTGTTCCTTGAAGGAGGGCGCGTGTGTCGCTGCGAGCGACGCCGAGTGCAAGGGCTCCGAGCGGTGCAAGACCGAAGGGCTGTGCGACCTGCACGAGGACGGATGCGTCGACCTGGGCAAGCTCTTCCTTCCGGAATGCAGTGCGGAGTGCAAGGCCGACGGGCATTGCGTGAAGCGCGATGGGAGGTGCGTGGCGCTGTCCAACCAGCACTGCTTCGGCACGGTGGATGACAAGGCCGAGCCGGACAGCGTGTGCCGTCGGGAAGGGCGATGCACCGTGCGCGACGGGTCCTGCAAGGCGCTGAGCGACAAGGAATGCGAGGGGGCCGACGCCTGCACGAAGGAAGCGCAGTGCACGGCAAAGGACGGCAAGTGCGTGGGCACGGAGGACGGGTGCGCCAAGTCTACCCTCTGTCTGCGTGCGGGGCAGTGCTCCCTGAAGGATGGGGCATGTGTGGTGGCGTCGAACGCGGATTGCAAGAAGTCCGCTCGCTGTGACCTCGAGGGGTTGTGCACGCTGAAGGACGGCAAGTGCATCGCGGCCACGAGCGCGGATTGCGCCCGGGCGGGCGTTTGCAAGAAGGCCAAGCGCTGCCGTGCGGAAGACGGGGCGTGCATCAAGTAGGTACCCGACCTTTCGCTCCACCCCACGCAGCAACCCACGCAACCCAACCGCCGTTCTCCATGGCCGCAGCCGTGCGCTTGCGCTAGGACCTCGGCCTCACTCGCGAGGGAAAGACCGTGACCGACGTGACCGACGTGACCGACGACACCCAGAACCCTGCAGGGCCATCTGCCGAACCCGACCCACTGCTCGACGCCGAAGGGCCGGAGGATTGCTCCGCCGACGGTGAGGCAATGGACGTACCCGTGGAGGAGGCCGACGGGCCCGTGGAGGAGGAACCGCGGGCCGAAGCGTCTCCGGATGCCGAAGAGCAAGCTCCTGCGCAGCCGGGGGGTCAGGAGACCAGCCCTCGGCCGGAGTTGCTCCGGCTCGTCGACCTGGCCGCCAAGTACCCAGAAATCGGTCCTCCGCTCGCGCAACTCGCCTTCAAGATCGGTCAGCCGGACTTCGGCAACCAGATCGTTCGCATGGGGCTCGACAAGGAAGGTCCCGGCCTCGAGTACTACTTCGTCGTGGCGCATTCCGCGCGGCGCGAACGACGCTACGCGGAGGCTCGGCAGCTGTCCGTCGACGCGATCCATGCGTTCGTTCGCACGCCGGACGAGGAGCTGGCCCCGGACGATGGGGAGCGGCTGCTGCACCTGGTGCGGCTCGGGTACTCGACGCTGCTTTTCGACGAAAAGGACCCCAAGGGGGATCCCACGTTCGTGGACCGGCTCAAGGATGCGCTTCCCGCCCTCGAGCCCCGGCTCGCGTCCGAGGCTTTCTACCACGCGCTGTTGGCGCAGACGCGCTGGTACGAGGATGCGGAAGCGAGCGAGCGTTCCTGGGATCGGGCCGCGGAGCTCGACACCTCCGAGTCGACGTGGAACGCGCGCGGGACTTGGTACAAAGATGCGGACAGGGACCTGGACAAGGCGGAGCAGGCGTACCGCAAGGGCCTGCAGACCGTGTCGTCGAGTCCTCTGTTGCTGCACAACCTGGGGCAGCTGCTGGTGGACAAGGCCGAGCGACCGGACGTGGACGTGGACAAGGCCCGCCGCCTGCTCAACGACGCGGAGCAATGCTTGCGCGCGGCGTTGCGTGAGGAGTCGCCCAAGGGGCTTCGACGGCACGTGCACTCCACCCGGGATCGCCTCATGGCGTTGCGATCGTCGTTGCCGCCCCGTGGTGGGAGGCGAGAAGAAGCGCCGGTGGAGCCGGAGCGAGAGCCTGCCGTCGGTGAAGTGCTGCAGGGACGGGTGCGCTCGATCGCCGCGTTCGGCGCCTTCGTCGCCCTGCCCGGGTGTGGGACCGGTCTGCTGCACAAGTCGGAGATTGCCCACGAGGCTGTGGACGACCCGGGTCAGCTCTTGCAGGTCGGGCAGGAAATCGAGGTCAAGGTGCTCGACGTCGGGCGTCGGGACGGCAAGCTTCGGATCGGTCTCTCGCGCAAGGCGTTGCTGCCCAAGCCCGAAGGCATGGCGAGCCCTGCCCCCCAGCGTCCTCGGCAGGAAGGCAAGCCTGCGGGTCAGGACCAGGGACGTCGCAGGGAAGACCCGCGTGATCGCCAGGGTGGCCCGCGTCGAGGCGGTCAGGAGGATCGCGGAAACCGGCCTCGGGGCCCGAAGTCCCGGGACGACGACAAGCTGGCGAGCCTTGGGGAGATGCTGCTCGCGAAGATCAATCAGCAGAAGAAGCCGTGATCGCTCCGGTCACGACGCGCATGTGCACGTGCAGGTGAGGGCCCTCGATCTCGGCGGACATCTGCGAGCAGGGCACCTCGGACGCCAGGCTGTTGTCGATGACGTGCAGCAGGGATCGCACCTCGTTGCGGCGCCAGGACGGGGGAGGCTTGTGGCTTTTGGGGCGCTGAAGCTTGGTGAGGACGAAGGCGTGGAACGGGGAGCAGGCCCAGGCTCGAGCGAAGTCGAAGTCTTCGATGTGTCCCAGACGAATGGGGATGTCGATTCCGGGGACGCCGATCAGGCGAATGCTGTACCGGGCGGTGGGGTCTTGACCGGTCTGGAGTCGAACGAGCCGAGCGAGGCGGCTGATGGTTCGTTGGGGGTCGGAGTCGAGGAAGGCGGACAGGGAGACGTAGTCGCGGAGGAAAGCGGCGCGGTTGCGTTGTTGGTCGGGTTCGCCCTGGGCAAGCTGCTGGAGCCAGGTTCGGTACAGGGCGGTCATGCTTTCGACGAAGGAGGTCTCCTGCTGGACCAGGGACGGAAGGGTTACGAGCTCCCAGTGGACGGTGCCCGTATTGGCCTGGGTGTCGAGGGAGAACTCGACGAGGTTGTGCCAGAGGTCTGCGTCGAACCAGGCGTCGTCGGGAGGGGGCGTGCACCACGACCACAGCTCCTCGCGGAGGTCGTCGCGGACGTTGGCCGGCAGGTTGTCGGGGAGATAAACGAGCAGGCCGCTAGGGTCTCTGGGGCCGACGAGGGCGGCGGGGTGGTCTGGGATTTCCTTGTGGAAGAGGCGGAAGTGCTCCTGGTCGGGGTCGACGGACCCTTCCTCCCAGCGGAGCAGATCGGGGTTGGATGGTTCGCGGTGCGGCATGGGGGCTCGGGACAGAAGCGACCCAGGATAGCCGATCTTGGCGGTTGCAGGTCTGATAACCAATCCGGGCTCCGGCGCGGCCGTGCCGACCCCAACGCTCGACTCGACGATGTCGAGTCGCTCCGGTGGCGAAGTTGTAGAGCTGTCATCTCGCGATCAGCCGACCGGGCGTGAACAGAACCATGCGAGCTCGCGCGAGATCTGCCCGATCTTGGCGGCGGGTCCTACTCGTCGCCCCGAAGCCCCAGCGCCTTGCACTTCTTGTAGAAGTGGCTCCGCTCCAGCTCCAGTCCCCGTGCCGTCGCCGCCATTTGCCCTCCGAAGTGTGTGAGTGCCTCCTGCACGATCAATCGCTCCGCCTCTTCGCTCAGCACCCGGAACGGCACACCGGGTCGGAACAACCCTGCCGCTGATGCGCCCGAGCCGGCACCGAGGCACGTACGCACGTCGTCGCCCCCGATACGATCGTCCGGTGAGAGGATGACGAGCCGCTCGATGATGTTGCGCAGCTCGCGCACGTTGCCTGGCCAGCTGTGCTGCTGCAGCGCCTCGATCGCGCCCTCGTCGAATTGGGCACCCGGGCGGTCGTTGTTGCGGGCGGCCAGGGCGAGGAAGTGGCGCGCCAGTTCGGGGATGTCCTCTCGTCGCGCGCGCAGGGCGGGGATCACCAGGGGCACGACGTTGAGCCGGTCGTACAGGTCGGGGCGGAAGGTGCCGTGGCTGGAGGCTTCGACGAGGTCGCGATTGGTGGCGGCGACCACGCGCACGTCGACGCGCAAGGTTTCGTTGCCGCCGACGCGCTCGATTTCTTGTTCCTGGAGGACGCGCAGCAGCTTGGCTTGCATGTCGAGGGGCATGTCCCCGACCTCGTCGAGGAAGAGGGTTCCCCCCGAAGCGCGTTCGAACTTGCCTCTGCGTTGCCGGGTGGCGCCGGTGAAGGCGCCGGCTTCGTGGCCGAACAGCTCGCTCTCGATGAGCTCCTTGGGGACGGCCGCGCAGTTGAGCTTTTCGAGGGCGTGGCGAGCGCGAGGGGAGGCTTGATGGATGGCGCGCGCCACGAGCTCTTTGCCCGTGCCTCGTTCTCCGAGCACGAGCACGCTGGCTTGGGCCCTTGCGGCGCGAGCGATCTGGTCGCGCAGCACCTGCATCGCGCGCGAGCTTCCCACCATGTCCCCGCCCCACCCGGTGGCACGGCGCAGCTCCTGCGTTTCCGCTTCTGCCTTGACCAGGCGCAGCGTGTTCTGGATGACCAGCAGCAGCCGATCCGTCGACAGCGGCTTCTCCAGAAAGTCGATGGCCCCCAATCGCGTCGCACGAACCGCCGCGTCGATCGTTGCGTGACCGCTCATCATGATCACCGGCGTCTCGTTGTTCGCCTTGCGCAGCCGCTCCAACAGGCTGACCCCGTCGCCATCGGGAAGCGCCACGTCGAACAAGGCGATGTCGTAGCTTCTCTTCGCGAGACGCTCCTCTGCGACGTTGACTCCCCCCGCCACGTCGACCTCGTAGCCCTCTAGGGATAGCGTCTTCTGCAGCGCGGTCAGGATGTGGACCTCGTCGTCGAGCACGAGCACGTGGGCGTTGGGCATGGGGAAAAGCTACGGTGGGACGCGCGGGGGGAACAAGGGATTTTTGGCTGTCCGTACGCGGAGGGACTGTCCGAACAGCGCCGCGCTGGTATGATGGCGAATCCGATGGACCCCACGCCCGACATGATCCCGACCGCGAAGGGCGACCTCGTCAAGACGCCGCTGGCTCACCTGATCGTGTTCATCGCGGACAAGAAGCTGCAGGGTTCCCTCGTGCTTCACGGCGACGATGGGAGCACCAGCACGGTGTACTTCGCGTCGGGCGCGCCTGCGAAGGTGCGGACGAGTTACCCCGGGACGCACCTGGGGCGCGTGCTTCTTCAGCTTGGCTACATCGACGATGACCTGCTGGATGCGACGATTGTCGAGATGCAGCAGACGGGCACGTTGCACGGGCAGCTGCTTCGGTCGATGGGAGCGATCGACGAGGCGCAGCTGGTGGCGGGGCTGCGCGAGCAGATGATGCGACGCATTCTCAAGATCTTCGAGAAGGTCGGGGACGTCACGACCTATGCGTTCTACGGGGACGTGAACCTGCTCGACGACTACGGCGGTCCGGAAGTGACCCCCATCGACCCGTACCGGGTCGTCTGGGAGGGCATGCACTTGCGTCCGAACGATTCGAGCATCGACCCGACGCTGGCCCGCTTGGGGGCGGCGCCCATCGGCATCAACAACCAGGCGGACTTCCGTCGCTTCGGCTTTGGGCCGCCCGAGGGCAAGGTCATCGAGTTGCTGGCCGTGAGGCCCATGTCCGTGGCGCAGGTGCTCGACCTGAGCGTCATGCCGGTCCGCCAGATCAAGCTTCTCGTTTACGTGCTGCTGATCACGAAGGGCATCGTCGTGATGCCCGTGCAGACGAGCGCTCCGGCGCGCAAGCCCCAGGCTTCGGACCCGTCGATTTCTGCGCAGACGCCCGACTCCAACCGGAGCGGGTCGGACCTGGGGCCGGTTTCCACGCGGCAGGGGGTGCCGATGGCGCGGGTGAAGCTGAAGAAGGCCGCGGTTGCGTCGACCACGCAGGCGACGCAGCCTTCCGGGCCGACGCGCGAAGAGATCATCGAGCGAGCGAAGCAGATTGAGGGGGAGAATCTGTTTCAGGCGCTGGGCGTGGAGAAGGATGCGACGGCGGACGTAGTGCGGTCCGCGTACTTCGCGCTGGCGAAGCAGTGGCATCCCGACCGGCTTACGGAGCCGCTTGCGGACGTGCGGGATGCAGCGGCCAAGGTGTTTGCGCGCATGTCGGACGCGTTTCAGACGCTGAGCGACCCGGACAAGCGAGCGCAGTACTTGGAGGCGTTGGCGAAGGGCACGACGGATTCGGATGAGCAGGCCAAGGTCCAGCAGGTCATCGAGGCGACGATCGAGTATCAGAAGGCCGAGGTGTACCTGCGCAAGCATGATCTTGGGAAGGCCTTCAAGTCGGCGCAGAAGGCGTACGAAGGGGACCCGGAGCAAGCGCACCACGTGGCGCTGTACGCATGGATTCTTGCCCAGCAGCCGGAGGCGCAAGAAGCGAAGAACTTCGAGTCGACCATTACGCTGCTCGACCAGGCCATCAAGCTCAACCCGCGTTGCGAGCAGGCGTTCTTGTACCGGGCCATGCTGTGCAAGCAGATGGGCAAGGCGAGCGCGGCCCTGCGCGACTTCAAGACCGTGGTGGAGCTCAACCCGCGCAACATCGAGGCGAGCCGCGAGGTCCGGCTGGCCACGATGCGTGGGGGCGTCAAGGACGTCGTCGAGGAGAAGCCCGCTGCGCCCGCTCGTCCAGGGGCCAAGTCTGGAGCCAAGTCTGGAGCCAAGTCTGGAGCCAAGTCTGGCGCATCCCAGGACATCAACTGGACCAAGGACAGCGTGGGCGACATCTTCGGAAAGCTCTTCAAGAAAAAGTAGCCTGGCTGTCGTCGCGGGACCCCGGTCGCGACAGCGGTGTCAGGGGTCCGGCCCGTACCGTCCCCTCGATGCCCGCGAAGGTGCGCGGATTCCCAAGGAATCGATCGCTGGCACCCGCCTTGCTTTTCCTCGACCCAGCACGAACGCCGGACCCCCAAGGCGTCGTGCCGCTTGCTTGCTTACGCGCTTACCAACCTTCCTTGGACTCTCATCGCTTGCCGTCGTCCACCCGACGGGCCCGCACCTCTCGGTCGCGGGCGAACTATCCTCGAATTCGGGTCGGTTGCTCGGGGGCTTTCGTCCGTTCCCTCGCGATGACGCTCCGGGACGAGCCCGACCCGAATTCGGGGGGTGTTCTTTCTCCGTCAAGGTCGGATGCCGCTGACGACGCGGTCGCGCTTGCCGAGATCCTGCGCCACCCGCACGTCCGTCCACCCAGCGTGCTGCATCTGCTCCACCACCCGCGGCCCTTGATCGCACGCGATCTCCATCGCCAGCACGCCATCGGCACCGAGGCACGCGGCTGCCTCCGCGATCAACCGTCGAACCAGGTCGAGCCCATCAGCGCCGCCGTCGAGCGCGAGGCGCGGCTCGTGGTTGCGGATGTCAGCGGGTAGCTGGTCTACCTCGGCGCTGGGGATGTAGGGAGGGTTGGCGGCGACGAGGTCGAGCGGGCCCATCTGGCGCACGGGTGCGAGCAAGTTTCCCGTGGAGAAAGCCGTGTTCCAGGCCACCCCGAGCCGCACGGCGTTGCGCGAGGCCACCCTGATCGCCTCCGGGGACACGTCGGTACCCAGCACGTGCCACGTCGACCGCTCCTTGGCGAAGGAGATGGCGACGTTGCCCGAGCCCGTGCACACGTCCACCATGCGGCCGAACATGTGACGGTCCCGCGTGCGATCGAGGGCCACTTCCACCAGCGTCTCGGTGTCGGGCCGAGGGATGAGCACGCGCGCGTCCACCTCGAACACGTGCCCGTAGAACTCCCGTTCGCCGCGAAGGTATGCGATGGGCTCGTGGTTCCTGCGCCGAGCCACGAGGGCGCGGTAGGCGGAGAGCTCTTGGTTCTCGAGCGGCCGGTCTCGATCGATGATGAGCTGGATACGATTGCATCCGAGCACATGGGACAGCAGCAACTCTGCCTCGAGGCGGGGCGTTTCCAGCCCACGGGTGGCGAAATCCTCGGTGACCCAGGTGAGCACCCGGCGGACAGTCCACGGCTCGGAGCTGGCGGGCGTTGGGCTGGCGGGAGAGGGGCTGGAGGTCATGGCGAGGGCGAGTATCCTTACCATGGGTGCGCGAACCGCAAAGGGCAAAGGGCATTGCCATTCGCAGAGCAAGACCCAGAGGTTGCTCTGTCAGCCCGCCGCTTCACTCCGGATCAGGGGTAAGCGGCGAAGGGCACCAGGACACGGAGCGAACGGCCTCGCCTTCGAGGCTGGACTTCTGGTAGTGGCAAGACCACGAACAGGAAACGAGGTGTCATGACCCAGGAACGTGCCTTTCGGTTCGTACGCGCGCGTGTTGCAACGCAACAAGGGCCCAGGGAGGCGTCCGTGACGGTTCGCGACGGGCGGATCGCGTGTCTGGACGGTCCTGCTGAGGAGGGATGCCGCGACGTGGACCTGGCGGGCGCCTGGTTGCTACCGGGCGCGATCGACGGGCACGTGCACTTCGACGACCCGGGGTTCACCCATCGGGAGGACTTTGCGTCGGGTTCCCGTGCGGCGGCTGCGGGGGGCGTCACCACGGTCGTGGACATGCCGTGTACGTCGCTGCCGCCGGTGACGGACGGGGCTTCGTTCGACGGGAAGCTTGCGGTGGTTGGGCCCAAGGCGCACGTGGATTTCAAGTTCTGGGGGGGGGCAAGAGGCAACGGTTTCGAGAGGGGAGAGCTGGGACGGGGGCTCGATGAGCTTTGGGCTCGAGGGGTTCGATCGATCAAGGCGTACCTCATCTCCGGGATGGATACGTTCACGGACGTGACGCCCGAACAGCTCGGGGTGGTGCTGGAGGAGGCGCGGCGTCGCGGGATGCGGGTGGGTGTGCACGCGGAAGACAGGCAGGGAGTGTTGGACGGAACGAAGCGGGAGCGGGCGGGCGATCGCGCGGAGGAGCCTGCGGCCTATGCGAGGGCGCGCAGTGCGGAGGCGGAGGTCAAGGGGG
Source organism: uncultured Polyangiaceae bacterium (assembly GCA_964488865.1). Lineage (GTDB taxonomy): Bacteria > Myxococcota_A > Polyangia > Polyangiales > Polyangiaceae > MWCO01. The sequence goes on from CAZAWR010000017.1 coordinate 117,138, forward strand.
TAGCCACGTGCGTGGCACTTGCGGAGCGGACCGGGGCGCCCTTGCACGTGGTGCATCTCGCGTGTGGAGAGGGTGTGCGCTTGATCCGGGAGGCCAAGGGGCGAGGGGTGCCGATCACGGCCGAGACCTGTCCGCACTACCTCGCGTTCACGCAGGATGACCTCGACCGACTCGGCGGGTTGCTCAAGACGGCGCCTGTGGTGAAGGGCGCGGTGGACCGAGAGGCGCTGTGGGAAGGGCTCGCGGACGGGACCCTCGACATGATCGCGACGGATCACGCCCCTGGGGTGTATCCGGAAGAGAAGTCGACCGGGTCGATCTGGACGGATTACGGTGGGGTTCCGGGCGTGGAGCTGATGCTCTCGTACGTCTTGAGCGAGGGGGTGGGTAAGGGCCGAATCTCGCTCGGTCGCGCCGTGGAGTTGCTGTGCTCCGGGCCGGCCCGCGTGCACGCACTCTCGGGCAAGGGGCTTCTCGAGCCGGGAGCGGATGCGGATGTCGTGGTGTTCGACCCGAGCCAGACGTGGATTGTTCGCGCGGCGGAGCTCTTCACGCGGCAGAAGTACACGCCTTGGGAAGGCGTACGACTCACGGGGCGTGTCCGCGCGACCTACGTGCGCGGCATGCAGGTATACGATGCCGAGCGAGGCGTCGTGGGTGTGCCGCGAGGCCAGCTCGTCGCGCCTTGCTGAAAGAAGCGTTGAACTCGTGGAGTGTGGGATGTCACAGAAGCTGCTTGTGGGCCCGGCGACCGTATTCACGAACACGACGGGCGAGCCCGTCCTCGCGGACGCGGGAGTTCTTTGCGCGGGCGACCGGATCGAGCGGGTGGGACCGTGGTCCGACCTGGAATCGTCGTGCGGTGACGCCGCGCGCTTGCCGGCGAGCGGCAAGCTGGTGCTGCCCGGGCTCATCAACGCGCACCACCACTTGTACTCGACGTTTGCGCGGGGCATGCCCCTTCCGGCGGGGGCCCGGCTCGGCAATTTTCCCGAGATCCTCGAAGGGATTTGGTGGCGTCTCGACCGCGCCATCGACCTCGAAGCGGTGGAGGCGGGCGCCTACCCGCCCGTGATGGACGGTCTTCGCTGGGGGACCACCACGATCGTGGACCACCACGCGTCGCCCAGCGCGATCCGCGGCTCGCTCGAGGCGTTGGCGCGGGTGTGTGACGAGGCTGGGGTGCGGGCGAGCCTTTGCTACGAGGTGACCGATCGCAACGGGCCGGAGGGGGCGAACGAAGGCATCGAGGAGAATGCGGCGTTCGTGCAGGCGTGTCGGGGGCAGGTCGGGCGTTCGGCGCTGCTGGGTTTTCATGCTTCGTTCACGGTGTCGGACGAGACGCTCGCCCGCGCGGCGGCGCGGGTCGACCCGAGCACACCGATCCACGTGCACGTGGCGGAGGATGTGTCCGACGTGACGCGCACGCGTGCGCGATTCGGGCGGGGGATCATCGAGAGGCTGGAGGCGCACGGTCTGCTGCGCGAGAACAGTGTGTTGGTGCATGGGATCCACCTGACGGACGACGAGCTGGATCGGATCGCGGCGGCAGGGGCGTGGCTGGTACACAACCCCGAATCGAACGCGAACAACGCGGTGGGTCATCTGGATGTGGAGCGCGCGCTCGCGCGCGGTGTGCGTGTGGCCCTGGGCACGGACGGGATGGCGTCGAACATGCTGCGTGCGGCGAAGTCGGCCTATCTGATGATCCGGCACGCGCGTCGGGACCCGACGGTGGGATTTGGGTTGCCTCGCAAGCTGCTGTTCGAGAACAACGTGGCGCTGGCCCGGGAGCTGTTCGGGGAGCCGAAGCTGGGGGCGATCGAGCCTGGCGCGCCGGCTGATCTTTGCGTGCTGGACTACGACCCACCGACGCCGCTCGACGCCAGTACGTTCGATGGGCATCTGGTGTTCGGCATCACCGAGGCGCCGGTTTTGGCGACGGTGAGTGCGGGCCGTGTGCGTGCGCTGCGCGGGGAGATGCTGACGCTCGACACCGCGCGGGTGCAGAAGCGCGTGCTGGCGGCGGCCGAGCAGGTGTGGCGTCGTTTGCGGGAGATGCCGTAGCCGGGTCGGACCGGAATCGAGGAACCTTGGGCTGGAAGTGGCTTCTGGTAGGGATGTCCGGAGGGCTGGTCGTGGTGGGGGCGACGGCTTCGGTGCTGATGCATGGTCCGAACCCGCTGCTGCACCCGGCGCCGCTTCTGGAGCTTTCGCCTTGGGGGCGGGAGGGTTGGTCCGCGGGGGTGGGCCTTGGGTTCGGGGTTTTGACGGTGTGGCTCACGCGGGTGGCGGTTCGGCACGCGAGGTGGGCGCAGCGGCTCCATCAGGACCTTCGTCCGATCGCGCAACAGCTCTCGCCATCCATGATCGTGGCGTTGGCGGTGGTTTCGAGCGGGGGAGAGGAGCTGTTGTTTCGCTCCTTCTTGACCCCCTGGGTGGGGGTCGTACCGCAAGCCATCGTGTTCGGGTTGCTTCACCAGGTACCGGGTCCGAGCCGGTGGGTGTGGGTCGCCTGGGCGATGGCCGCGGGCCTTGCGTTTGGCCTGATGTACGAGGTGTTTGGGACGCTGACGGGCCCTCTGATCGCTCATGCCTTCATCAACGCCGTCAACCTTCGCTTCCTGCGAGACCGCGACGCCACCCTGGGGTGACTCCCCTCGAGCCCGTCGAAACGGTCGACCGGAACCGCGATTATCGCTAGGCTAGTGGTCGCCCTGGACCTGGCCCATGTTGCATCCGCCCGAGTTGGAAGACCGCCCACGCATCCTCGTCGTTGATGACGAGAAGTTCATCCGTGACATCCTTGCGGACTTCCTGGGGCTCGAGGGCTACTTCGTTCGTACGGCGTCGGATGGGGTGTCGGCGCTGGAGGCGTTGACGACCTCGCGGTTCGACCTGGTCATCAGCGACCTGAAGATGCCGCGGATGGGTGGCATCGAGTTGCTGGAAGCGATCCCGCGGGTGAGCCCGAGCACGCTGACGGTCATCATGACGGGGTTCGGCACGGTGGAGACGGCGATCGACGCCATGAAGCGCGGCGCTTACGACTACGTGTTGAAGCCGTTCAAGATGGAGGAGGTCATCCACATCGTTCAGCGTGGGATCGACAAGCAGCGGCTGACGGCGGAGAACATGCGGCTCAAGGAGGCTGTGTCGCTGTACTCGGTGAGCGAGGCGATCGCGGCGAGCCTTTCGCTGGAAGAGGTGCTGGAGACGATCGGGCATTCGGCGATCCACGAGATGAGGGCCGACGTGGTGACCACCTGGCTGGAGGACGGCAAGGGTGGGTTCACGGAGCGGCATTCGCTCCTTGGGGGGCGGCTGGAGTCGAGTGCGAGCCTGGGGGTGATGGATGCGGACGTGATCGTCCAGCATATGATGCGGAGCCAGAACCTTGTGGAACACGGCGCCAACGCGCATCGGTTCTTTTCGTTGCTGCCTGAGGTTCCCATCGTGAGCTTGCTCGTGGTGCCGTTGAAGGTCACGCGGCGGCTTCTGGGGTGGGTCGCGCTGGGCTCCTTCACCAACGCGCTTCGGTTCGACGAAGGCCATCGGAAGCTATTTTCGATCATCGGCGCGCGCGCTGCCGCGTCGATCGAGAACGCGCGGCTCTACGAGGACTTGCAGGGGACCTTTCAGCAGACGATCCATGGTTTGGCGAAGGCCATCGACAAGATGGACAGGTACACGTCGGGGCACTCGGACCGGGTGGCGGTGTACGCCACGTTTCTGGCCAAGAAGCTGGGGTTGTCCGAAGACGTGGTGGCCGTGGTGGACCAGTCCGCGCTGATGCACGACATCGGGAAGATCGGGTGTGTGCTCAACCTCAACAAGCCCGGCAAGCTCACGCAAGAAGAGTACGAGGTGTTCAAGAAGCACCCGCAGTTTGGGCGTGACATCCTCGAGCCCATCAAGTTTCTCCACCCGCTCATCCCGGGGGTGCAGCTCCATCACGAGCGGTGGGATGGCAAGGGCTACCCCCTCGGCCTGCGCGGCACCGAGATCCCGCTCATCGCGCGCATCATCGCCGTGGCGGACGCGTACGACGCCATGACCAGCAACCGAGCCTACCGGCGGGCGCTTCCGCAAGACGTGGCCGTGGGTGAGATCGAGCGCTGTGCGGGGACGCAGTTCGACCCGGAGGTGGCGCTCGCGTTCACCGAGGGGATCGAAGAGTTCTTCGCCGAGCGCAAGCGTTCGGAAGGATGACTGGGGGTGCTGAGCGTGCCCGCGGTGGTTGGGCTATGCTTCGGGGAAGGAACGAGGTTGCCATGCGACTAGCCTGCTTTGCCGTGCTCGTCTCGCTGCTTCCCTGGGTCACTGGCTGTGGCGAGCCCGAGGACCTCACGGGTCCGTCGACGCCCGTGGATGCTGCGACGGACAGCCCTTCCGCTGACGTGGTGGGGGATGCAGAGGTGGACGGGGGGCTCGATGCCGACCCGGGCACGGACGCGCCGGACGTGGTGGTTCCGGCCTGTGCGCCGCCCGTGGAGGCTGCGACCGCTGCGGTGTGCTTGCGGTTCGACCCCGAGCAGCTGGACTTGATCTCGGGCGATGAGGCGTACGACGGCAAAGGGGTCTTGGTCGTGCAGGTGTACGACACGCCGGTGCCGGAGCCCGAGGGTGGACCCGAGGTGCCCCCGCTGGCCGAGGTCGTCGTGCCGGATCAGACGGGAGGGGAGGCGACCATGGGCGTATACGACCCCTGGGAGCCCGTGCGGTTCGACGCCTTGCCTGCCACGGTGTATGTGCGCGCGCTGTTCGTCGACAACTTCGCGGCGTTTTCCGGCAAAGACCTTACTGCCGGGGTGTGGCTGGGCGGTTACGCGTTCCCGAAGGGGCTGCTCACGGGGGGTCTGCAAGCGGTTGCGCTGACGGTGGGGGAGGGGACGGAGGTTGTCGTGCCGATGACCGCGCTGCGTTCGATGCGCGTGACCCTCACCAAGTCGATGTTCGTCCAGCCGAAGGGCAACGGGGAGGGGCCTGCGGGTTTCCTTCTGGTCGACACCCCCCAGGTGGCGGTCAACTCGGCCGTGTGGGGCATCGGCCAGACGCCCTGCGCTACGATTCATTCGGCGTCGGGCATTGCCCTCGAGGGCGTGTTCGTTGGGGATGGGGACTTTTACGGTCTCGGGTACCTCGACGACTACGGCACCGGGATGGAGACTGGCATCACGGCGGGGACGATGGTGAACCTCACGCTCGTGGGGGGTCAGCCAGCGCTCCCGGACGCGGCGCGCATCGCGGTGCCGCCGGGGGCCTATCGTGTGGAGGCGAAGCTGGAGCTCACAGGCACCGTGCCCTTCCAAGGGGTACCGCCCCAGGACACCGTTTCCTGTCCGTAAAGGGATAGTTCTCTCGTTCTTCTTCCTGCGCGCATCGATCAGGCAACCGTGAGTACGCGAACCGTACGAGGATTCTGGCTCGGCCTAAGGGCCTACGCGTGTGTCCATGCGTTGCAGGAGCGTGCGGTGCTGGCGCGGCAGCAAGGACACATCGGCGACGTCATGCTGCTGCTCGAGCATCGACCCGTGGTCACGCTGGGGCGAGGGGCGCGAGGTGAGCATGTGTTGCTCTCCCGGGAGGCGCTCGAGGCTCGTGGCATCGACCTTGTGGCCACTGCGCGGGGTGGCGACGTGACCTACCACGGTCCGGGCCAGCTGGTGGGCTACCCGATCGTGGGGCTGGAGCCGGACCGCTGCGACGTACGACGCTACGTGCGGGACCTGCTCGAGACGATGATGGGGGTGGCGTGGGACCATGGGGTGTCGGCGGGGGTGATCGACCAGTACCCGGGGATATGGGTGGACAAGGTGTCGCCGGGTCGGTGGCCCGGGCAGGAGGCTGCGGCGCGGCCTGCGAAGCTGGGTGCGGTGGGGGTTCGGATCTCTCGCTGGGTGACCATGCATGGGTTCGCGCTCAACGCGAGCACGGACCTTCAGGGGTTTGGGGCCATCGTGCCGTGCGGGATTCGCCAGTACGACGTGACCACGTTGGACGAGCTCGTGGGAGGCAGGCCGCAGCCCGAGGCGCTCGCGCGGCGCGCGGCGGAGTTGTTCTGCGCGCGGTTCGATGCGCGACTCGAGAGCTTCGCGCGGTTCGACGCGGTGGACGATGATCTCGCGGAGGCCCTGGGGATTCCACCGGAGTCCTGAGGGAGGGAGCCCCTCGCCGGGGCAGCGGGAACCCGTTGCGATTGCGGGGGCGCGCGGATAGGCTCAGCTCCTCTTTGCCCTACCGGGCTGGAGTCGCCCATGCCGAATTCCGAACCAACGGGTCGGGAGCCCACCGTGCCGTGGCCTGAAGGCGTGCCGCAGCGCGGTGACGTCGTGGGCGGCAAGTACGTGTGCGAGGACCTGCTCGGTGCCGGGGGCATGGGGGCCGTCTTCTCGGCGCGCCACACGCAGCTCGGCCAGAAGGTTGCCATCAAGGTCCTGCTGCCTGCAGCCCTCAAGAACCCCCTCGCCAACGAACGTTTCCTTCGCGAGGCTCGCTCCGTCATCACGCTCCGCAGCGAGCACGTCGCACGCGTCGTCGACTTCGGCACCCTCGACTCGGGCTCTCCCTACCTCGTGATGGAGTACCTCGAGGGCCGCGATCTCAAGGCCCTTGTCGCTCGTGAGGGACCTCTGCCCGTGGCGCCTGCTGTCGATCTCGTCATTCAGGCCTGCGAGGCGCTGTGCGAGGCGCACCAGCAAGGCATCGTTCATCGTGACCTCAAGCCCGCGAACCTGTTCCTCTCCAAACGGGTCGATGGCGCCCCGCTGGTGAAGGTCCTGGACTTCGGCATCTCCAAGACGGTCGCCACCGCGGCCGCGTCCACCGGCTCCGGCCCCGGCATCACCAAGACCGATGCGGTGTTCGGCACGCCTGCGTACATGTCCCCCGAGCAGCTGCGCAGCTCCAAACTCGTGGATCACAGGGCCGACGTCTGGTCCCTGGGCGTGACCCTGTACGAGCTGCTCACCGGCAAGCTGCCCTTCGGGAGCGAGAACGACGGGATCGCGTCGATGTGCGCGCATATCCTCGAGGACCCGCCCCCCCCCCTGCGTGACTTGCGTGCCGACGTCCCCCCGGGCTTGGAGTCGGTGCTGCGTCGATGCATGGCCAAGAGCCCGTCGGACAGGCCGGGGTCGATCGCGGAACTGGCTGAGGCGCTGGCGCCCTTCTCTTCCCCGGAGAGCGCGGAGGTCGTGTCGCGCATCGCGCGCATGTCCACGAACAGCCTGCCGTTCGAGCAGACATTGATGAGCGACTCGTCGCCCCAGCTGTCGGGACGGTCTCGCTCGAGCGCTTGGGGACGGACCGGGGCGCTCGTGTCGGGCAAGAAGGAGGTCGTCGTTGGCGTTGCCGCGTCGGCCGCCTTGCTCGTCGGTGCTGCCGTGGGATGGATATGGTGGACGGGCAACCAGCGGTCCCTGGTGCCGAGCGTGGGCGTCGTGGTGGAGCAGGATGGATCGGCTTTTTCCGAAGCGCCCGACGTCGTGACCCCACTTGCGTCCGCGATCCCTACGGTTTCGGCGCTCGTCCCGCTCGTCCCTGTCACGTCGGCGAGTGCCGAGGCAATTGCTTCGACCGCGGAGGCGAAGTCAGCCGTGGCAGGCAAGCGACCCGGAGAAAAGACGCCGGCGGCATGGGAGTCCCCGGCGTCGTCTGCTCCCGCGCAACCGACGTGCGGCCCGGGCGAGGTCCTGTCGAACGGTCATTGCTGCGCGAGCGGTTTCGAGTGGAAGGGTGGGGGGTGCGTGCCAGGGGTCGCCAAGGGACTATGACGATGCTTCACGGGCCATGCTGGTCGCGGGTATGCGGGTCACTCGCTTTCGCTGTCTTTGCGCTGCTCGCTGCGGGTGCGGACGCGCAAGAGGGAGGGCTGGACGAGGCTCGCGCGCACTTCGAAAGGGGCGTCGAGCTCTTCGAGAAGGACGACTTCGTGGGCGCCCTCGAGGCGTTCGAGCAGGCGGACCGGGCGAGCCACGTGCCTGCCATCACCTACAACATCGCGCGAGCGAGAGAGAGCCTGGGCCAAGCGCAGGCTGCTCTCGAAGCGTACGAGGCCTATCTCGCGGAAGCCGGCGCGCAAGGCGACTACCTCGCCGCCGCGACCGTGGCCCTCACGAGCCTCAAGGCCCGCGCCACGAAGCTCCGTGTCGAGACCGAACCGCCGGGCGCAACCGTGCGCGTCGACGGGGTCGTCTTGCGCGAGAGGTCCCCCGCCACGGTATGGGTCTCTCGTGGGCCCCACCGGGTCGACGTGGAGCTCGAAGGGTGGTTCGCCGGCACCGACATGGTGGCCAAAGGCCACGGCACCGACGAGTCCGTGCGCTTGGAGCGGCCCGAGGCTCCCGTGTCCGCCCCGAAGGCAGCGGTGGTGCGGCCGGAACGAGGCCACGATGGGCTGACAGCTGCTCTGGGCCTTTCCCTCAACTACGCCGCCCTCGTGGTGAAGGCCGACCGTCCGTCCACCCACGACGACTCGGACGCCACCTATCGCAACACTTCTCTACGCTTCGGGGTCGTCCTCGAAGTGGGGTACGCGCTCTCCCCGCGATCGGTTCTGAGCCTCAAGGGGGACTGCGGTCTGGGATCCACGGAGAAGGCCTTGTTCTCGCTCGGCATGGGGAGCTTGACCTACGCGTGGCGTGCGACCCCGGCATGGTGGGTGTCGGCGGGCGGCATCATGGGCTCGAGCGACGAGGCGCTTGGTGCGACGTACACGCCGCTGTTCGGTCCGCGCGAAGACGAGTCGATCGTGCTCGGGGGCAACCTCGCGGTCGGTCCGGTCGTGGGTGCGACCTTGGTGCTCAATCGGGACGACGACGGCGAGTGGGCGCTCGGCATCCACCCGAGCTTGCTGCTGGGGACGGGGCAAGGGCAGTCGACGCTGTACGTTCCGCTGGTGCTTGGGCGCAGGTGGTATTGATTCAGGGCGTACCCACCACGTCCAGCAATGGCCTCACCTTCGATTGCGCGATCGCGAAGGTGGCATCGATCCCTTCCCGCCTGGCGTAGTACACGCTCGTCGTGCGCCACACGTCGCCGTGCCCGATGACGAAGACCGACTTGCCCTTGCGTAGGGAGGACTCCACTTCGACCCGGAGCGCTGTGGACGCGTTGCTCATGAAGTCATCTTGGGAGACAACCCCGAAAACGCGCTACCGAGAAATGATCATGGAAGTGCCAATCGACGAGGACGCCCCAGTAGGTCTAGAATCACCCTGTGAAAGAACTGCTCGGATTGCTCTTGGCCGGAGTCGCCCTCGTCTGTCTGAGCTGCGGGGGCGGTGAAGAAGTTGGAGGACGAACACCCAACGGAATCGGTGGTGCGGCCGGATCCGCAGGCAGCGCGGCGGGAAGCGGAGGCGACGCGGGCTCCGGTGGAACGGCTGGCACCGCGGGACAGGGCGGGTCCGGTGCCCCACCTCCAGGCGAGTCCGCCGAGGGATGGAAATCGGCCTACGTCGATGGCGGTGTCGGGATCAGTTGCGCAAGCACGGCTGCGGAGATGGAGAGCGCGGGGGCGCCGCGCCTGACGTTCGGCGACACAACCATCTACGTTGGGTTCGAGCAGGATGGTCAGAACCAGAACCCGGTGTTCGCTCGGTTCGATGGCGGAGCCAAGGTGTACTGCGAACATCATGAGACCGAGGGACCTGACGGACGTGCACTTGGGCTTACCTGGGACGGCGGCGACTTCGCCTACGTCGTGTACACGATCGTTGGCGGCGGCACTTCGTTGGAAGGCAAAGGCGGATGGGTGCCGTCCTACGCTCCTGGGGCCATCAGCGGCGGTGGCTCGAAAGTATCCTACGTGGGAAACGTAGAGACGACCTCCGGGACCCTGACTGCCGGCACGTTCATCATCGCGGTCAAGAGCGACAACAAGGTCAACTCCCACGGCCCGCGCGGTGCTGTCACCGTGCTGGCGGATGGCAACGTCGAGTTTCTTGGTGCGAGTGCCCACAAGCCGCTCGACGACGGCTGGGTGGCGATGGACTGCACGGACTATCCATTCGACTCACGTTATCGCCTCTCGCCAGAGCTCGACGTCTTGAAGTGCGCGGACTGCACGAACTGCACTTCGAAGAAGCCATGTCCATGATGAGTGGGAATAGCTCCACCTCTCCGCAGCGTTGCGATCCATGACGATGATCACGGGATGTCGTCGTGCGCCGCCAGGGCGATGGATGCGCTCGAGCAGCGCATGCACCGAATGCCTGGACCGGGTCCAACCGTTGGCCGTTGCCGTATCCCGGGAAGTGGATCTACTGCTACCCTGTCGTCCCATCATCGAGGTTCACTTGACGCTGGCGACGCAGTATCCCGATGCCGTGGCGCACTTGAGCGGCGCGCAACAATCGGAGTCCTGGGTGCAGGGAACGCAGGCGCCATCGACGCACGCGGGGGCGGGGTTGGCGCACCCATGGCAGTCGTTGCAACCCGGGTTGGCCGGCGGTTGGTCGCAGCTCGGCAGCGTCAGAATCGCTTCATCGTAGTGAACCGTAAGCTCACCAGGAATCGAGATGGCGCCCACGAAGAGCGAACCCCACACTTCGGTCTGCCCCGTTGCGGACAGGGACCCGTTGGGCAGGTACAGATTGCCCGCCAACACCTGGTTCCCCGCATAGGACGTCGGCGCAACGTTACCAGTCCGATGAGCACGGACAGCCACAGCGAGGCCTTGGAACTGCGCGCAGCATACAGGGTACATCCACCGCAGCCGCCCTGATCCGCGTTGCCAGCGTCGTAGCTAGCTTCGCCGCTATCGCTCCCACCGGTCGCGTCTGCTTGGCTATCCACGGGCGCGGACCCGTCGCCGAGGACAGTCCCGGCGTCGTCCTGTGGCGTGGACCCGTCGCTACTGACAGTCCCGGCGTCGTCCTCGGGCACGACGCATTGCCCCGTTGTCGAGCAGGTTTCTGGCGCGTTGCAGGTCCCACAGCTGCCACCGCAGCCGTTGGTGCCACACACACGATTGCTGCAGTCAGGCTGACAATTGGGGTTGGGTCGTCCCCAAAGGAGGGTGCGCGCGAGGCCCAGACCCATGGCGCCACCATAACAGACCTCGCCGCTCGAGACTGGCATCTCCAAAAAGGTGTAGTATGGCTCGGAAAGGTTCTCACCGAGCTTAAAATACCTGCCATTGCGCGCCCACAGCTCGTACCACATATAGTAGTAACAGGGGCCCATGATCACGCCGCCAGCCACGAGGTTCTTGACGTCGAAGCCGAGATTGCTGAGGTTGTTGCTGACCAGATTGACGCCGCGACGGCCGCGATCGGTCATCCACAACAAGTCGTAGTACTGGTCGTGGCCGGGCTCGTTGCCCATATCCCACCACTCGGCGTACCCATAACTCTCGTCTATCGCGTAGGCGTTCCCCACACTCTGGGGGTCACCAATGCCCCCGGCAAACGCAGCGATTGCGGTGAAGATGTTGGTCACGTAGGTGATGTCCGGCACATTTCCATTAGCAGGGTTGCGGATAAGACCACCACCGCGCATGCGCCAGTAGACCGCGCCCAGATAGAACGCCAGCATCTCGCGCTCGTGGTCGGTCAGAGCGGGCAGCATGAGATCGTGGCGCAGCCGTCCCTCGTTCTCGACGGCAAGCCGGTCTTGCTCGGCTTGAGCCAGACCGCCGGTGTAGAGTTGGTCCAAATCCTGTTCCACGACGCTGAGCTCGTCGCGGAGACCGTCGATGGACGTTTGCAGGGCGGCGGACGCAGTGGCGTCAAAACACGACGCCGAGCTCTGCAGGCGCTGCTTGGCCTGCTCGTACTTGGCCAGCCTGGCGTGGATGTTATCGCTGAGCCTTTGATAACGGACCTTGGCAATGACACTGCGGGCCAGCGGCCAAAAGCTGTCCGGGATGAGGCCAACAGGATAGTCAAGGTGCGACAGCGCCTCACCGATCAGCCCGATCTGCCCCTCGACGGTGGACAGTAGCTGACTCTGGCCGAGGAAGTTCGCGTCGACGACGGCAGGAGGCTGGTCGTACACGTATACCTCAGGGTACTCGACCAGCTGGCAGGTCTTGAAGGCGCCGTCCAAGGCCGCCGTCACCTCTTGCCCCGCGCTCTGGCAGGCGGATGAGGCTGGCTGCAGGACGAAGTCGGGCACGCTGAAGGTCGCGTGTTTGGCGCAGCGCACAGCTGGACGTTGGATCGGTGGTGCGATATCGGGACCGCTGTCTCGCGCGCGTTGGATCATGTCCAGGGTCTCGGGGAAGTAGTCGAAGGCGATGCCATCCATCTCGACCTCAACCAACCCCGCCGGCAAACCCGGCAATTTGTTGTGCAGGGTCTGGAGGTCGTTCGCAATGCCCGTCGGGTCTTCGGACAGCGCTGGATCGTAGTCAAAGGGATAGTTGTTGTCGTGCGCGGCCACGGGTCGTGCCGCCGCCAGCAAGAGCAGCGTGGCGGGGACCATCGCGGTGGCACGCCACGAAATGGGAAAGGGATTGTAAACCATGGTCGTCATCCTCGAAACTGCCGGACCCACATGCTGTCACAAGCACCCCAGCCTTGCACACAGATTCTGCAATTCCCAAGGACGCCGAAGAACAAGAGCAAAGCGTGCGCTCGCACGAGCTTTTGGCGGATAGCGGATAGGCACTCCAATCGCATCACCTGCATCAACAGACCTTTCCGATCGCAGTTGGGACGGTGACGAACACATCACGGCCCCTACGACTACACCACCAACCACGTGATCATCGTCGGTGACTTCAACGGCGACGGCAAGAGCGATTACTCGCTGTTTCGCACCAACAACGGCGACTCCCGCACCTGCCTCAAGCAGTAGGGCCAGACGCTGCTGGGTCTCGCGACAACGCGAGCCCGGTGCTGCATGGGGAGATCGCGTCGGAGGAGCCCAGTCGGAACCGGTGGCAGCCATGCCGCGGTGGCGAGTCAGATTGTTTTTGGGTGAGAGCGGGGTCATTTGCATTGGCGTCGGCGCGGGCACGGGGTGGTATGCTCCGAGCCGATGATCCGTTTCGGCTCACACCCGTTTCGTCACTTCGGTCCAGTTGAAACGGTCATCTGCTCGCCCGATGGCCGGCTGCTCGCGAGTTCCAGCATCTTCGGTCAGAGTGAAACCGTTGTGTGGGACGTGGCATCGGGTGAACGTGTCTTTGTCGTGCCCCAACCCTCGGGGAACCTGAGCTTCTCCCCAGAGGGTCGTGCTCTGTGCGTCGCGTATTCTTACACGACTGTGTGGAGCGTTCCGTCTGGCGCCCCCCTCGCTCAAGTCGACCTCCAGCATCCCGCGATGCTCGGTGCCCATGGGCTCCTGGTTGGCTGGTCAGCGGAGGACGGTTGTGTTCGGGCAATGACTCAGGACGACGGCCGCGTGTTGGCCAGTGTGAACTGCGCCAAACCCGTGGGGCTGACGCTGTCACGCGATGGCGCCCTGATCGCCATGTGGACAGAGCAAGACTCGCTCGAGGTGATGTCCCTGCCCGGCTTCAAACGTGTGACGACGCTTCGAGGCGGCTCGAAAGAGACGTGTTGTGCTCTCTTTTTCCCCGACAGTCACGTCATCGTCGCGGCTGTAGGTGATTCGATTCGCCTGTGGAGTCTACCCGACGGCGCATTGAGGTGGTCCCGATGCGTAGGTGAGCGAGCAACGTCCTTATCTCTCTCACCCTCCGCAGACCGACTGATTGTCGGCGAACGTTGGGGCAAGTTTCACATCCTACGTGCGGCTGATGGGACACCCCTTGTGGACGCAAGGCTCCGACGTTCTCATGATGTAGCGACCGCCTTTGTCGACGACAAGACCTTCGTTGTCGCTGAAGTCAATTCGTTGGTGTTCTACGATGCAGCCACCGCCCGACCCATCAACCCCACCACCCACCACCTGGGCGAGCTGAAGGCGTTGGCGGTCGTTCCGGAAACGGGGGTTCTCGCCACGGCCTCCGTCGACCACTCAGCCGCGCTCTGGCGGCTTTCCGACGGAGCCCAGCTGACGGCGCTCTTCCACGAAAACGCCGTTGGGGCGATTGCGCTGTCCCCTGACGGGAAGCTCGCCGCGACAAGCGGTGCCGACGATGTGGTGAAACTCTGGCGCACCTCCGATGCCGAAGAAGTGGCACGATTCCGAAGCAAGGGTTCCGTTCTCGATTCATGTTGTGTCGCCTTTTCGCCCGACGGGAGATTCCTCGCCTGTGACGCTTCCAGCTCCGTTCATCTCGTGGATCTTCGTGAGCACCCACCACGAAAACGGCCCCTCAAGCTGGCCGGGGCGCTACGGGCGGTCGCCTTTCTCACCGCACAGCATCTCGCAGTGCTGCGTGAGCACTCCCTGTGCGTCGTCGATATCCAGACCGGGGACAGGGTCGTTGCGGAACGCCCAATCGAGAAACGGTATTGGTCGGTCTTCGCAGCGTCATCCCTTGGTCAGCGTGTCGCCGTCGTAGACGGCGCCTCGACGATCGTGGTGTTTCGCACTCCCGAGCTTCTTGAAGAGGCCAGGTTCACCGGGTCGATCGTCTTGGCCATCGCTCTGTCCACGGACGGGCTACTGGCTGGCGCTAACGCGGATGGCTCACTGACCGTTTGGGATGTGGAGACGCATGAGACCGCGGGCCAGTATCAGCAAAACCGGACCACTGCCCTGACCTTTGCTGACGGCCAGACGCTTGTCGTAGGGCTCGCCAACGGCGTAGCCGAGACCCTGTACGTTCCGCCGCCACGGCGCTTGAAGGAGGCCATCGAACAGAGACGATTGTCGGAGGTGAGGGCCAGCGTTCAAGAGCTCCTCAGGGTGCTAGCCAGGAGGCTGGCCCCTCAGGGGTACCGCGACGTTGGGACGGGACGCGACCTCGACCGGGACGGTCTCGGAATCCATTTCGAGGGCGAAGAGGGACCCATCGGCGCACTTCGATTTGCGGTGGATGGCAAGGGAATCGAGCTCAGGTTCGTCACGCTTGGACCTACGTCTACGACGTCCAACGTGAACGCCAACCCAAGCGATTCTCCGGGGCCTCCGAAGAGTCTCTTGCGCAAGGTCCTGGGCTTCATCCCCAGTCGTCCAGGTCGCGGCTGGCAGCAAGCACCCCTCGAAGCGCCACCTTGGCTTGCCCAGGTCTTCACCGAGCCCGTCGTTCTTGGGTCGCACATCAACCGAAGCGGCCAGGCACCCATCGTTGTTGTCAGACTCTCGAAGCTTCCCGACGCCGACACACTCGAGCGTTGGTATCGGCGCGCCTGCATTGCGTTGATGTGAGGGCCGACCAGAGATGCAACGTGCTGGATGTCGTCCGGCATCGGTGGCGGCAGGAAGTGGAAGCGAGGCTTGCACGAGTCTGGATCGAGCACGAAGCTCCTGCGGGGTTGCTCAGTTCGTGCAGGGCGTCGTACAGCTCGCCTGCATGCACCGACCCACTGCATCCCGCGCCGCAGACGCGATCGGACTCGCAGCCGCGCACGCATCCACACAGCTCTGGTCAGTGCACGAGTTGGTGCACGCTGCGGTCGTGGCTCGGCCGGAACGAGGCTACGAAGGGCTGACTGCTGGTCTGGGCCTTTCCCTCAACTACGCCGCCCTCGTGGTGAAGGCCGACCGTCCGTCCACCCACGACGACTCGGACGCCACCTATCGCAACACTTCTCTACGCTTCGGGGTCGTCCTCGAAGTGGGGTACGCGCTCTCCCCGCGATCGGTTCTGAGCCTCAAGGGGGACTGCGGTCTGGGATCCACGGAGAAGGCCTTGTTCTCGCTCGGCATGGGGAGCTTGACCTACGCGTGGCGTGCGACCCCGGCATGGTGGGTGTCGGCGGGCGGCATCATGGGCTCGAGCGACGAGGCGCTTGGTGCGACGTACACGCCGCTGTTCGGTCCGCGCGAAGACGAGTCGATCGTGCTCGGGGGCAACCTCGCGGTCGGTCCGGTCGTGGGTGCGACCTTGGTGCTCAATCGGGACGACGACGGCGAGTGGGCGCTCGGCATCCACCCGAGCTTGCTGCTGGGGACGGGGCAAGGGCAGTCGACGCTGTACGTTCCGCTGGTGCTCGGGCGCAGGTGGTACTGACTCAGGGCGACCCAACCCCGTCCAGCAACGGCCTCACCTTCGATTGGGCGATCGCGAACGTGGCGTCGATCCC
>CAZAWR010000018.1:0-41547 GCA_964488865.1 uncultured Polyangiaceae bacterium
TTGCCTCCTGTGCGCCGAGACCTTGCCGGTCCGTCGGCCACCTCATCCAATCTGGGATGGTGAGTCGGGACGGTGGGTTCGGGAGAACGGGTGAGCCGGGAAGGTGGAATTGAAAGAGGAAGGTTGGGTTGGAGAGAACGTGTGAGCCGGGAAGGTGGAATTGAAGAGGAAGGTTGGGTTGGAGAGAACGGGTGAGGGAAGAACCACGCGCACGTGCGCGACCGGCAGGCCAGCAGTGATTTCTGGGTGCGGCACCCTCGCGGGGCAACTTCGGGTAGGATGCCCGCCCTCAGGAACCCGACCCCCCAAGGTGCACAGTGACCCAGCTGGAATCCAGCGAACGATACGAGCCCGACGAGCGAACCCTCGCAGGACAGCTAGGCGTTTCCCTCGAGGCCATGCAGCTCGCCCACCGATGCGAGCTCATCGACCTACACGTCGACTCCCTCATCCCCCATCGCCTCTACGGCTACGACCTGCTGGAGCGCCACAGGGGCGGTCCCCTCGGGAGGCACTTCGTGGGCCACGTCGACGTTCCCCGCGCTATCGATGGCGGGCTCTCAGGGGCGATGTGGTCGATCACCACCAACACCCTGCGCACGCCGCATGGACGGTGGGAGACGTTTTTGCGCAACCTTCAGCGCATGCGATCGATCTTCGAGCGCTCCGACGGCAAGCTCGCGCTCGTGCGGTCGCACGCGGAGTACCTCGCCGCGCGCGAGAAGGGCGCGATCGCGTCGATGATCGCCATTCAGGGCGCCAATGCCCTCGAGGCCGCCCCCGAAGGCGTGGCGTCCATCCCCGACCAGGCCGTCCTGCGCGTCACCCTCGTGCATCTCAACAGCTCCGTGTACGGCGCCACCTCCGTACCGACCTCGCTCTTCCGCTCCCAGAAAGGGCTGACCGACCGCGGGCGTGAGCTCGTCCGCCAGCTCGACGCCGCCCACTGCTTCGTGGACCTCGCCCACATCCACCCGAAGGGCTTCTGGGACGCGGTGGAAGAGCACGACCGGAGCCTGCCGCTGATCGTCACCCACACCGGCGTTCACGGCGTGCTGCCCCATTGGCGCAACCTCGACGACGCCCAGGTGAGCGCCATCGCCGACAGCGGAGGCACCATCGGGATCATCTTCTACCCAGGATACCTCCGTCCCCGCGGAGGACCTCGCGACGCCACCGTGATCGTCGACCACATGCAGCACGTCATCGACACGGTCGGGGAAGACTACGTCTCGATCGGCAGCGACTTCGACGGAGCCATCTCACCTCCGCGCGACCTGCCGAGCGCCACCGCGTACCCGCGCCTCGTCCAGTACATGCTGGACCGCGGGTGGTCGCCCGAGCGCATTCGCAAGGTGCTCGGCACCAACTTCTTGCGCGTGCTCAAGTTGATGAGGCCCTGAGGCCGTCAGGCCAGTCCCAAATCAAGCGCTCCGCGGGTCTTTCCAAGGGGCTCGGATGGCCCCAAATCAAGCACTGTTATCGAACAACGCTTGATTCGGGGCTAGTCGAGCGAGGCAGGCTTCTCGTCCGCCGTCGCATGGCAGATCAGCCGAGTCCCCTTGCGCTCGAGCGCGTCCACCATGCGACGGCCCACCTCGTAGCTGGGGACCTTGGCGCCCAGGAGCTTCGTCCCGGCGCGAGAAAAGGTGATGTACTTCACCCCTTCGAGCCCCTCGACGGACGCGAGCGCCGTCGCTAGCGCAGGGTTCTTGGCGTCTTGCTCCCCCACGGCCAGCAGGACGACCGGAGTAGGACACAGCGACGAGGCTTCGACGAGCTTGAGCCCTCCGTGGTCCGGGGGCGAGACCTGCGGCATTTCCGCGACCGGACCTGCGGGCTTCGGCCCAAGCAGCCAGTGGACTTTCCCGGACTTCGCGATCACCCAAGGGGCCCCGTCCGCGCGCGCCACCACCCTCACCGGGTCCCACGGTGCACCACCCGGAGGCGCATCCGGAAGAGAAACGGATTCCCATCGTCCGGCCTTCGGACGCACGAACAGCTGCCCGCCCGCGATCGCCCATAGCTTGCCGCTCGAGGATACCGACAGTCCCGTGAGCGGACCCGACCCAGGCGCCTCGTCCTTGGTCCACGACGTACCCTCCAAGTGCGCAAGATACGCGGGCTCCCTCATCCCAACGTAGGCGTTGGTGCCTGAAAGGGCCTCAATCACGAAGTCGTTGCCGCCGGGCGGCGGCGACGGCAGCTCGTCGAACTTCGCCTGCCGCGCATAGGGAACCTCCTTCGTGGCTCTCGGAAACCAGTGCTGCACGAGGACCTTGTCCTTGGACGGGCAATACCGCCCGACCGCAAACAGGTGCCCGTCGGGCGAGCTCGTCATCGCGCGCGGAACGATGCGCGTCATGCAGTTCCGATCCAACAAGACCCCGTCGTCTCCCTTCGGCGCCCCTCCAGGGGTGGGAGGCCCACCTGGATTCGTACCCGTACGCTTGAACGACCAGTCGCCCTTCGACCCTCCCCACAAGGCCAACACGCATAGATCCCCCCAGCGTCCACCTCCCGGCACCTGGTAGTTCGTCGACTCGCTGTACATCGAGGATCCGTCCCACGACCAGCGGGTCCTCTCCCAGCACGCCGCCATCTCGTCGAGCGTTCCGCCAAGACCGGGCAGATACGCCACCGCCGCGTAGGGCCACACGCCCGTCAGATGAAGGTCCGAAACCCCCCGCCGATACAGCCCCTCCATGATGGCCCAGTCTTGCAGCAGCCGGCCCTTCTCCGTCCGGTACAGCAAGCGTCCCGACAGCACCAACGCCTCGTCGCGACCGATCATCTCCATGGGGCCATCGGCCCGCGCCACCGCGTGCAGCGTGACCGTCGTGTCGCCCGGGTCCGCGCCTGTGGCTGCGGGAGTCACGGACGCAGCGCTAGGTGCCGGCACTTGACCGGAACGCTCCGGGCTAGGCTTGGGCTTGTCCTCGCACCCGACCAGCACGACGGCGACGACCAGGGGAAAAATGGGGATTCGGCGCACGACGCGCTCCTTGCGTGGCTCGGGACCGAGCCCGGTGTGGGTGACCCTCGGTCGCAGCCTAGGGCCAAACGGTGCGACGAACAACCAAGCCTGCCGTCACGCGCGGCCGCTTTCGTCCTCCGGCTTTGCGACGGCATCGTGCGAAGGCCGTTGTTCTCCCGGCTCCTCCTTGGCCTCGTCCGTACTGGTCTCCGAAGCCCGCGCGCCCACGGCTTCGTCTGTCTTTGCGTCGTGCGTTCGGGTTGGTTCCTTCCCAGCATCGTCCGTCTCGGCTTCGTCTCGCTTCGACTTTTTGCGACGCTTCTTCTTCGGCTGATCCTCCACGGTTTGCTCTTCCGCGTTCGGGAGCGTCACGATCTGGGCAGGCCCACCCGCGATCGCCGGCGTCGCTGCGGGCCACTGCCTCCACGCGAAGTACGCCATCGGCGCCAGCACGAGGAAGAAGCCCGCCAGGATCACGTTGCTCTGCAGCGTGTAGAGCACGTCCACCTGCCGCTCCGACAGCGTGGGGTACAGCGCCACGGACATCGCGAGCAGCACCAAGGCCACCCACCCGAACAGGCGCGCGTCCGTGTCCTTTCGGTCCACGGCCAGCAGGGGGAGCAGGAACACGTAGTGGCAGTAGTAGTTCGCCGGATAGAAGTAGATGGGGATCATCATCAACCCCATCACCGCTGCCTGGTGGTAGTGACGTCGACGGCTTGCGGCGAACACGAGCCCCGTGAACAGCAGGATGCCGCCGTAGTACAGGGGCTTGCGGCGCTCGAAGGCGGCGAGTTGGTACTTCTGCCAGTCGGTCCAGGGCTCGAACATCTCGGGGCGGATGACCTGCGCCCCTGTGCGGTGGGACTCGTAGGACAAGACATTGCGCAGGCCGACGTGGTTGACGTTGGGTTTGTCCTGGTGGATCGAGATCTTGTAGAACCAGTTGCCCCAGGATGCCTGGTAGCCGAAGACCGCGGAGGACAGGGCGATGAGGATCGCGACGCAGGCGGTGGCGCCGGCGGCGGCGCGCAGGAAGGGGTCCATCTCCTTGCGGAACGTGGGCCACAGCGGCGGGCGATCCTTGGACCGCGCCCAGTCGATGAGCCACATGGCGACCGGGGCCACGAGGAAGATCGTCGCCAGGGCAGGGAAGCCGCGGATCAAGCCGGCGTAGGCGAGCAGCGCGCCGCCTGCCATCCAGCGTTTCTTGTACAGCGCACACGCGCCGAACCCCACGGCGACCATCCAATCGAGTCGCAAGGTGGAGCCCATCAGGTTGGTGCCGAACCGCGAGAGGTCCGTGGTGCCGAACACGATCGCCGCGATGAGCGCCACCCGCCACCCGAAGGTTCTCCCCACCACGATCAGCATCGCTATCAAAAACAGAGGGTCGAGCAGCGCAGTGAGCGACAAAGTCAGCTCGCTCGCCGGCGAAAAGGCCCAGAGCGGGTACGCCCCGAGAATCCACACCGGGGTCGCGTTGCCCCCGTGGTCGCGCAGGCTCCCCAGGTAGCCTCCCGCCCCCATCACGTCCTGGAAGTACTTCATGTCCTGGCGGAACAGCTCCCACCGCTGGGGCGTGAACCGATCCCGCACCGCGTGAATGTCCGGCATCACGTCGCCCGCGACCTTCATCTCGTTGTTGTTCAGGTCTCGCAGACGCACGTGCGCGATGCTCGCCTCGCTCACGTTCGGGTTGTTGTCCAGGTACGCCGCCAGGCTCGCAAGGTACAGACCGTCGAACCGCAGCTCGTGAAAGTACTTCACGAGCGGGAAGTACACGCGCATGTCCCACGGGTGCACGAGGGTTTGGCGACCCTTCGCCTCGTCGCGGAACTGGGGCATGCCGAAGTTGTAGTAACAGCCCACCGCGAGCACCGCGAGCAGCGCCAGGGTCGCGGTCGTCCACCGCGGGTCCTGCGGCGAAGACTTTCCCGGGAAGTAGTGCCGGAACACCGCCACCATGGCGACCGCGGCGATGACCGCGCGCAACATCGTGAGCTCGGGCTGGTCGAGCGGCCACAGCTCGAACAGCTTGACCCCGAGATACAACCCGAACCCGATCGGCAAGGCCACCAGCGCCTTCGTCCACCACGGCGCCCCGCGACGATTGAGGAGAAGAAACACCGCAGCCACGAACCCGAACAGCTGCATGCGTCGCTGCGCATCCTCGTGGGAAGGCTTGCCCTTGCTCGTCTTCATCGCGGGAGGGAACGGGTCCGGCGTCTGCGACCACACCGTGACCTCGCCGACGCTGAACCTGCCATCACCCCCGGAGGCCGTCAGCTTGAGGTAGCGCCCGTGTCCGTCGAGGTCCGTGGCCTTGCGCGTCTGCATCCCCGAGGCGCGCACGGGCCGAGCCGTCCACAGATGCTGGTAGGTCTCCCCGTCGTCGGAGACGTGGATCGCGTAGGAGTCGTTCGCGTCGCCTTGCACGGACACGGCTCGGATCGGGGTCGACTCTCCGAGGTCGTAGACCACGTACGCATCACGGCTTCGCATCACGGACGTGAGGTTGGTGCGCCAGTCGTCGCCTTCGACCGGGGCGCGCCCGTCGTTCATGCGGCCGGCGCTGGAGACGCCTGAACTCTCCATGACAGAGCGGGCGGACAGGAGGTTGCCGGTCGCGGTGCCGCCCGTACCCGGGTCGGACGCACAGGAAGGCAGGACCACCAACGCGAGAGAAGCGAGAAGCACGAGCCTCGCCCACCCTTGGCGGACGAGCGCACGCGGCCATAGCGACAACATGGCGCGCAGTCTGGCATCGACCCCAACCGACTCGCAAGCCACGTTGCCTGCCCGGGCGTCGTGAGCCCCGGTGACGACCCGTGCGGATCTTGCGTCTTGGGCCAAGCCTGCGGGACCTGGTAGGCTGCCGTCGACCAACCTGCTTGGGTGGGCGCGTCCCATCCCTTTTTTCGCGCATGACGATCGACTCCAGCTCCCCGCCCTCCGGGACCGGTGACCCGGGCCCCACGGATTCTTCAGCGCCCCGCCCGCCGGAAACCCCGCCTGCGGAAGAGGCTCTTCCGAAGGAGGTTCCGGCGCCCGCGAGCAAGCGCGCTCGGCGCGAGGAGCCGCCGAGTGAACCGACCGGCCGCGACGCCGTGGCAGGCAAGATCCTTCGCACCCTGACCGTGTTCGGCCTGATGGGGTTCTCCCTCGTGCTGTACGTGCAGCAGCTTCGAGGCAGGTGGGTCGACAAGTTCATCGAGAGCAACGAGCTCGACATCGGGGCTCGCAACCTGCTGTTGCTGACGCTCGTGCTGGGGGCCGCCCTCGGGTTCGTGGTGCCCGCAGCGTTCCTGCTCTGGAAGCGGACGGAGGCGGCCCTCACCCGGCTCAACGTGCTCGCCCGGGTCCTGTCCCCGCTCGTGGTGGTCGGCGCGGCGCCCGGAATCTTCCGCTGGAAGCCCTGGATTAAGGAGCCCATCGGCCTGGCCATCACCATCCTGGTGTTCTGCTTCGTGCTCGAAAGGACCCTGCGAATCTCCCTCGAGGCCGTGCCCGAACGCATCTGGGACAAGCTTCGCGCGCAGATCGACCGGGTCCGCGCCCGCGTCCCTCGCCTGCTGCGCTACGCACCCTTCGCCCTCGTGCTCGCTGGCGCGCTCTTCTACGCCTTGTTCATGAGCTACATGGCGCTGCGGCTCCACTGGCGCCTCGAGACCCGCGCCTTCGACCTCGGAGGTTACGACAACCTCTTCTTCAACGCCTTGTCAGGACACCCCTTCCGCTGCCCCGCCAACGTCATGCCCACCGGCGACTGGTCCTCCCTCAAGGGCCACGCGGAGCTGTCCATCTACGTCCTGCTTCCCATCTATGCTCTCTACCCCCGCGCCGAGACGCTCCTCGTCCTGCAGTCCACCCTCATCGGCCTCGCCGCCATCCCCCTGTACCTCACGGTCGCACGCCACACCCCGCGCATCCTCGCTGCCGTCGTCGCCCTCTGTTACCTGCTCTTCCCCTCGCTGCACGGGGCCAACCTCTTCGACTTCCACATGCAGCCCGTGGCGATCTTCTTCGTCCTCTGGGTCATCTACTTTGTCGACTCACGACGCTACCTCTGGCTCGCCATCGCCCTCCCCGTCGCCTTGGGCTGTCGCGAGGACATCAGCATCGGTCTCACGATCGGCGCCTTCTTCCTCGTCTTCACCGGCTATCGCCCCGTCGCAGGCGTCATCGTCGCTCTCGTCTCCTCCGCCTACTTCTTCACCATGAAGTTCTACATCATGCCCCTCGTCGGGGAATGGTGGTTCGAGAACATCTACAAGGACCTCTTCCCGCCGGGACAGCAAACGTACTTCGGCGTCGCGAAGACCCTGCTCACCAACCCCGTGTACGTGCTGGGCACCCTCCTCACCGAAGAGAAGCTCATCCACACCCTGCGCATCCTGACGCCCGTCTTCTTCCTCCCCATCCGGCGCACCTACCTCTGGTGGCTGCTCATTCCCGGGGCGTTCTTCACCATCCTCACCACGGGGTACAAGCCCACCGTGTCGCCGACCTTCCAGTACGTCGGTCACTGGATCCCGTACTTGTTCGTGGCGACGGGGCTTGCTCTCGCTGCGATTCGCAAGGACGAAGGCAAGGTGCGTCAGGTGTCGGCGGGGATCGTCCTGGTGGTCGCCACGCTCGCGACGACCTACAACTGGGGCGCGATGTTGCAGAGAAATCACATGGTTGCTGGGTGGGGGCGCGTGGACCTCAGCCCGCTGACGGACAAGGACAGGGAGAAGCTGGGCCAGCTGCGGGAGCTCATCGCATTGATCCCTCACGATGCGTCCGTGGGGGCGTCGGAGACCGAGCTGCCGCACCTGTCCAACCGGGTCACGGTGCAGACGCTGCGATATTCCTACGACAAGCCGGACTACATCCTGTTCCGGACGGGTACCGGCAAGTTCGGGTCGGACCACGGCAACAAGCAGATCAAGGAAGGGAAGTACGTGCGCATCGACGGCCGCGGTCCCTTCGTGCTGCTCGAGCGCAAGGACCGGCTCCCGCCGTAGGGAGGGTCGCGCATGCGCGCACGAAACCTCCTCACGTGTCCGTGCTGCGGTCTGGCCGTGGCAGCCTGCCCGGGCGCCGCTACGGTTCGGATCGAGACGCGCGTGCGCGTGGTGATCGTGTCCCACTGCATCGAGCTGCGCCGAACCTCCAACACGGGCAAGCTCGTGCGCAGGGTGTTGCCCCGCTCCGAGTTGCGCGTACGCGGAGAGCGGGGTCACCCCTCCGAACCCGTCACGGCGAACCGCAAGCTCCTGCTCTTCCCCGAAGAGGGGGCGCGCGAGCTCGAACCGTCCGATGCCTTGCCGCAGGACACGGTCCTCATCGTGCCCGACGGCACCTGGGCCCAGGCGCGCCGCATGGTGAGAAGAGACCCGGTCGTCCAGGGGGCGGAGCCGGTCTCCCTGCCTGCCGGCAGCCCTTCCCGCTACCGGCTGCGGAATGGCGTCGGCGAAGGGACGCTGTGCACGTACGAAGCCGTGGCGCGCGCGATGGGCATCCTCGAAGGGCCGGAGGTAGAGCGGGCGATGGACGAGGTGTTCGACCGGTTCGTGCGCACCATGCTGGGCACGCGAGGTCTTGTTCCGCACGTCTGCGAACGTCCCGATTCTGGTACAAGTGAGGGATGAGAGCGTGGTCCTGGCTTGCCATCGGTGTCGTTGCTGCTTCGTGTGGAGGCGGTGCGGAATTGGACAGTCTCCCGGGCGATCCGCCGGTTCCCCCGGACAGCTGCGGCGACGGCGTTTGTTCCGCCGATGACGCGGAGTATTGCGAGACGTGCCCCGAGGACTGCGGCGCGTGCGGGACGTGCGGCGACGGATCGTGCCAGGAGGGCATCGAGTACTGCGAGGAGTGTCCGCAGGATTGTGGGGCGTGCGGGACGTGCGGTGATGGGACGTGTGACGAGGCGGAGGCCGAGGACTGCGGGACGTGCGCCGACGACTGTGGGGCGTGCACGGACTGTGGTGACTCGGTGTGCGACGAGGGCTCGGGGGAGACCTGTGAAGCCTGTTCGGAAGACTGCGGCGTTTGCGACCCGTGTGGCAACGGGGACTGCGAAGCGGAGGAGACGTGCTCGACGTGCGAGACGGATTGCGGGCGATGCGATCCTTGCGGGGACGGCGTGTGCAACCCGGATCAGGGCGAGGACTGCACTACGTGCCCGAAGGACTGCGTCGCGGGCTGCGGCGTTCGCGAGGGCTGCGTGCAAGGGGATTTCAAGGCGTACTGGGGCAACTTGCACGCGCACACGAGCTACTCCGACGGGGAGCTGACGCCAGCGAAGGCTTTCGATCATGCGCGGGCGGCGAAGCTGGACTTCATGTGGGTGACCGATCACAAGGGGCAGATGTCGCAGGACCAGTGGGGCCACTGCCGGACGATGGCGGACGCCGCCACCGTCGATGGGGAATTCGTTGCGGGGTGCGGCTACGAGATCGTCATCCTCACGGACGGGGGTGTCCAGCTGGGCCACTTCAACTTCCTGTTTGTGTCGAAGATGATTCCGGCGCCCAAGGGTTTGCCCAATCTCTACCAGGCGGTGGCGGATTGCAGCCCGTGCGTGGGGCAGTGGAATCACCCCCCGAACCCAGCGAACTTCCATGACTACCAGTACTTCCCGGTGGCGAAGGACGCGATGCGCCTCATCGAGTTCAACGGAGCGGGGACGTGGGAGGTGAAGCAAGCGGAGTACCTCGCGGCGCTTCGCCAGGGCTGGCTGGCCTCCCCCGCGTTCAACGAGGACAATCACCACCAGAACTGGGGCGACTCTCCCAGGGCCACGGGCGTGTTCACCCACGAGCTTTCCCGCCTCGGGATCCGCAGTGCCGTGCGGGGACGAAGGACGTTCGCAACCCTGGACGACACTGCGTCGATCCAGATGAAGGCCGACGACGTGTGCTGGATGGGATCGGAGCTGCGAGGCCTTGGGGACACGGTGCTCACCGTGGTCGCACGAGACAAGCAGGCTGGCGACGGGTTCAAGCGGATCGTGCTGCTCGGTCCCCAGGGCAAGGAGTTGGCTTCCCATGGGTGCCAGGACCAGACGCCGTGCACTGCGAAGTTCAATCGTCACGTGAGCGGGGAGACGCACTTTGTGGCCATGGCGATCCAGACGGACGGGGCGCGGGTCATCTCGGCGCCCATCTGGTTCAAGCCGTAGGCCTGGCGCCTACCGATGTCACTCCTTGCGGACCGTGACGACGAGCACCCCGACGCCCTCAATCTCCACCTCGAACCGATCACCGTCCACCAGCGGACCTACCCCCGACGGCGTTCCTGTCGCGATGAGGTCTCCCGGCTCCAGCGTCATGGCCTGGCTCAGGTGCGACACCAGGTGGGCGACGTCGAACATCATGTCGCGCGTGTTGCCGTCCTGGCGCACGTCACCGTTGACGCGGCCCACGACGCGAAGGGCTGACGGGTCGAGTCCCGTGACCACGTCGGGGCCGACGGGGCAGAAGGTGTCGAAGCCCTTGGCGCGGGACCACTGCCCGTCGGCGCGTTGCAGGTCCCGTGCGGTGACGTCTCCCACGGCGGTGTAGCCGAAGACGTGGTCCATCGCGCGTTCGACGGGGATGCGTTTTCCGCCGCGACCGATCACCACGCCAAGCTCCGCCTCGTGCTCGACGCGCTCACTTTCGGGCGGGAGCAGCACGGTTCCGCCGGGAGCGAGCAGGGAGGACGGCGGCTTGAGGAACAGCAGCGGGATCTTTGGCACCTCCGCCCCCATCTCCTTGGCGTGCGCGCCATAGTTCCGGCCGATGCACAGGATTTTGTTCGGCTGCACCGGGCAGAGGAGCCGCGCTTCCGCCCGCGCCAGGCTGCGTCCGGTCTCTTGCTCCCCATGCCATGGAGCCGCAGCCAGCAGCACCAAGACGTCGCCTTCCACCCGAGCGTAGGCCGTCGTCTCGTCGGCCAGCGCGAACCTTCCGTATCGCCCCTGCTTGGTCATGCCCCCGGTTTCTAGCCGAACTCGTTGTGGAACGATAGCGGTCGGTCACGGCGCCGGGATCGTCAGCACACAGCGGGCGTGCTCCTTCTCCACCTGCAGGTCGAACCCACCGATCTGCACCCAGATCGACTTGCCATCGGCCGCATGCCGCATCACCAAAAGCTGCGCTCCGGGAAGGAAACCCCGATCGAGCAGTGCTTGTCGCACCTCACCGGGCGCCTCGACTTGCGCCACGTGCGCCCTGCGCTCCGGAGGCAAGTCCCACAACGTGAGCATTCGCTCTTGCGCGACGTTCAGGTGACGATGTGCTTTCCGGCACGACCCGGAGCACTTGGGGGACCCCTCGTGCACGACGGAGCAAGCGTGGAACTTCGCGAGCAACTCCGGGCCGTCGGGGCAGACCTGAAGGAACTCGAAGAAGCGCGCCAGGTGCTCCATGCCTCGGGGCGAGAGGCTGTGCTCCATGGCACACGCGTTGGTCCTCGCCTCTTCCCCCGGCATCTGCAGGAACTTCTCGAAGAACTGCGTGAGCAGCTCGTGTCGCGCGTAGATGCTTCGCGCCAGCTGCTCGCCGGCGGGGGTGAGGTCGATGTACTCGCGGTGCGCGTAGTCGATGAGACCCATGGCAGCCAGGCGTCGCATGGCCGGCGATACGGAACCCGCCCGCACGCCTCGTGCCTTGGCGATGTCCTTCACGCGCGCCAGCTTCTGGTCACGCACCAGCACGTAGATCGTCTCGAGGTAATCCTCGAGCGCACTGGTCAGCTCCGCCGGCTGGGAGGCTTGTTGCTTTTCTGGGTCCTCGGTCAATCGTCACCGTGTCCGATCGCGTCGGGTTGCTCGCGAACATTCGCTGCCTGCATCATAGCCCTCCGGTTCGGGAGACGTGAAGCAGATCCCGCGTGCGGTCACGATGGGGCATGGCGCCCTGGTCTCACCCTGATCCGGAGCGAAGCGCCAGGCGGAGAGACCAACCTCCGGACCTTGCTTTTCGAAACGGCGAGGCGGCCTGCCACCGACGAAGCGGGTCAGCATGGGTCGCTTCGGGCGCACAACCCGTCGCCACGCAGCTACCCACATCCGCACAAGCAACGAAACCATCTGCGCCTCTCTGCCGAATCTGCGGCCAACTCCGATGGCTCCGAATCTGGGTTCCCCTCACCGGTGGCTTGACGTTGCCCCGCGGCGTGGGTAGCGAGGTTTCATGCAGATCATGGTCGAGCGCAACGCGGTCGATTCCAGGCTTCAGTCCCTGCAAGTGCGGTCGTGGCCAGTCTGGACCAAGGAGCCGTCGACGTTTCCGTGGACCTACGACGAGCAGGAGATGTGCTACTTCCTCGAGGGGGACGTGGTGGTGACGCCCGACGGCGGGCAGCCCGTGACCATGGGCCGAGGAGACCTCGTGACGTTCCCAGCCGGAATGCGGTGCACCTGGGAAGTCCGCGGCGCCGTGCGCAAGCACTACCGGTTCGGCTGAACCCGTCCCTTGCCCATGCGCATCGCCTTCCTCGGTCTTCCTCTCGCTGCCTTGCTGTTGCATGCGGACGGTCACGACATCGTGATCGCGGGCCTTCGCAACGGGTTGACCCTGGGGCAGCGACGGTTGGGGGCGAGACTCGGGTGGGAGCGTTTGGTCGTCGACCCTCACCATGATTGGGCCACGTTTCAGAGGCGGGTTCGAGACCTGCGGCCCGAGTTGCTCGTCAGCTGGTTCTTCACGCGTCGGATTCCGATGGGGGTCGTACAGGCGTGCTCGCTCGGGGGCATCGGGGTGCACCCTTCGTTGTTGCCGCGCCATCGAGGACCGGACCCATTCTTCGCGGCCCTTGATGCGGGCGACGACGTGACGGGGGTGACGGTTCACCGCATCGAGGAGAGCTACGACACCGGGGCGATTCTGGCCCAGCGATCCTTACCGATCGATCCGCGGTGGAACGCGTGGGACCTGGCGCGGGCGCTGGACCGGCCGTCGCTCGCGCTGTTGCGGGAGACCGTGGCGACGTTCGCTGCGGGCAAGCCGATCCTCGGCACGCCGCAGGACGAGTCGAAGGCGACGCAGGCGCCGTTCCCTGCGCCGGAGCAACGGGTGTTGTGCTGGACCTGGCCGGCCGAGGCCATCGTGCGGCGGGTTCGCGCCTTGGCACCGAACCCCGGCGCGCTGGCCTTTCCGGGGGATGTTCCCCTCGTCGTGCTCGAGGTCGAGGTCCGGCCGGTTCACGCGGTACTGGAGCCGGGAGAGGCAGCCGTGATCGATGGGATAGCCGTGGTTCGCGCAGCGGACGAGGGGGTGGCGCTGCTGCGTGGTGAAGTCGACGGCCACGACTGGGGACCGGACGACATCGCACATCAGATTGCTTCTAGCGTGGTCAAATGATGCTAACGTAGGGCCGGGAGCTGGAAATGTCCGACATCGCATCGAACGCACGCTCAGCCCGAGAGTCCCTTGCGAGGGGGTTGAACCTCCTGCAGGCCAACCCGACTGCGCCGCCCGACTACCTGCAGGCGGCGGAGCCCATCGCCATGGCCATGGGTGCTCTTCATCGGATCGAGAAGGAAGGAGCAGCCGCGCTCAAGCCCTCAGCCACGGTGGCTCTGGACGCCGTGCGTGCAGCCCTGTCGATCCTGCAGTCCAAGGCGGCTGCCGACCCGTACATGATGCAAACCATGGAGGCGGTCGCGTCATCGCTCGGGACGATCTTCGGGTTGACCAAGTCCGCGGAGTTGGTGTCGGTTGCGGCTCCCCAGCCGGTGCAGCAGGCGCCCTACCAGCCGCCGGTGCAGCAAGCGCCTTATCAGCCGCCGGTGCATCAGCCCTATCAGCCGCCGGTGCAAGCGCCCTATCAACCGCCGGTGCATCAGCCCTATCAGCCACCGGTGCAGCAAGCGCCTTATCAGCCGCCGCTACAGCAGCCCTACCAGCCGCCGGTGCAGCAAGCGCCCTATCAGCCGCCGGTGCAGCAAGCGCCTTATCAGCCAGCCCCTGCACCGCAAGCCCCCTATCAACCACCGCCCGCGCAGGCCTACCAGCCGCCGGTGCAACAGGCTCCCTACCAGCCGCCGCCGCAGGTCCAGCCGCAGCAACTCTACGCACCGCCTCAGCCCCCCGCTGCGCAGCCGATGCAAGCGCAGCCGGCCTACGCGCCCCCTCCCGTCCCGGCTTACGCGCCTCCGCCACAGCCGCAAGGCGGGTTCAAGCCACCGGGCGTCGCCTTGCCAGCCGCCCCCAACCCAGCGCCCGGCGGCTGGAGCGAGTCCGATCCCTTTGCCGCTCCCGCTGCTGCCGCTGCTGCTCCTGCTGCCGCTGCTGCCGCTGCTGCCGTAGCCGCAAGCCCAGATGCCTACCGCGGCGCCGACGTGCCCATCATCGAAGCCGAGCTCGGCACCCACTCCGTCACCAACTTCTATCGCGGCCTCTCCGGCAGCGATGTCGTCGATCACGGCGGCCTCTTCGTCGCTACGTACAACGTGCCCCACGTCGGCCAGACCCTCAAGGTGCAGGTCTCATTGCCCGGAGGCTATGAGTTCGAGGCGATCGGGGTTGTGCGTTGGACCCGTGAGTCTCGCGAGTCGATGACCTCCGACGTGTCCCCTCCCGGGTGTGGCATCCAGTTTACCCACATCGCGCCTGAGGCTCGACAGCTCGTGTACCGGTACGTACGCAACCGCGAACCCTTGTTCCACGACGACCTGTAGTGACCCACCGGACCGCTTCGGGTAAGGGGGGCTCACGGGGCGTGGACGCCCCGCGGCATCTTCTTGTGCGTTGCTCCCGCCCGTGGCGAGCGTTGGGACTTGCGTGCTTGACGGTGCTCTGGGTGCTGCTCCTTGCCCCGACCGCACGAGCCGGGGACCCCTACCTCGAGTGGTGGACCATCCACGCGCCTCACGCGCGCATCCACTACCACCAGGGGCTCGAACCGATCGCGGACCGCGTCGCGGACCTGTACGAGCGCCTGCACGACAGGATGGGTGAGGATCTGCGCTGGTCCCCGTCGCACGTGGTCGAGATCGTGATCACGGACGGCACCGACAGCGCCAACGGGTCGGCCACGGCGTTTCCGTACAACACGGTCCGGCTCTTCGTTACCGGCCCCGACGACATGTCACCGCTCGGTGATCACGACGATTGGTACCTCGAGCTGCTGTCCCACGAGTTCACGCACATCCTGCACATGGACAACATCACGGGGGCGCCTGCCGTGGTCAATTCGATCCTGGGGCGCACGCTCTCCCCGAACCAGGCCCAGCCTCGCTGGATCCTCGAGGGCTTCGCGATCATCCACGAGTCGCGTCACTCGACCGGCGGGCGCATGCGCTCGAGCATGTTCGACATGTTCCTGCGTGCGGACGTGCTCGACGATCGGATCATGGGGCTCGACGAGATGTCTCATTCGCCCCGGCGGTGGCCCCAGGGCAATGTCTGGTACCTGTACGGGTCTCGGTTTCTCGGGTGGGTCACGGACCTCTACGGTTACGACGTGCTTCCCGCGGTTGCCGCGGACACCGGGTCTCAGCTCATCCCCTACGGCTTGAACCGGAACATCCGACGTGTCACTGGGCGTACCTACGAGGAGCTCTATGCAGGGTGGATCCAGCACTTGCGCAAGCACTATCGCGAGCAGCTCGATGCGGTACACCGTCGGGGTCTACGAGAAGGCAAGCGGCTGACGTTTCGCGGCGAGCGGGTCTCGAGCCCCCGCTTCGTTCCTCCGTCCGCGCGGACCTTGGCCGGTCACGCGGAAGTCCTCGTTCACGCCGGCGACAGCCACGACCGCGCCGGCTTCTACCGCGTGATGCTCGACAGCCCCACGCGACCGCGCCCCCAAGACGAAGCGTTGATGGTGCGCGCAGACGGCCAGTGCTCTGCGTCGTTTCTGCCCGACGGGACCATGATCTACACCGCCGTCGAGCCGTGGCGCCGGGTGTACTTCTTCCACGACCTGCATCGCATCGGGCCTCGCCAGCGCGCGACCTCGGGCATGGAGCCTTCCATCCAGCGCCTGACCTTCGGACACCGCGCCCGAGACCCCGACGTGAGCCCCGACGGCAGGCGCATCGTGTACACCGTGAACACCAGAGGGACGTCGTACCTCAAGATCGCCGACATCTCCGCCGAGGGCGCGATCCAGGACGCGCGCACGCTCGTGCCCAGCGCCCGCTACGAGCAGGTCTACACCCCGCGCTTCTCCCCCGACGGCAAACACGTGGCGTACAGCGTGTGGACGCGCGGCGGCTATCGAGACATCCGCATCGTGGACGTGTCCACCGGGCAGTTCCGGCAGCTCCAGTACGACCGTGCGATGGACATGCAACCGAGCTACTCCCGTGACGGCAAGTACCTGCTGTACTCGTCGGACCGCACGGGCATCGCGAACGTGTATGCCTACGAGCTGGCGACGGGAGATCTTCATCAGGTCACGAACGTGCGGACGGGGGCGTATCAGCCTGAGCTTTCGCCGGATGGGAAGACCCTCGTGTACGTGGGGTACACGTCGTTTGGGTACGATCTGTACGGGATGGAGTTCGATTCCGAGCAGTTCTTGGAGCCGTTGCCGCAGGCGGCGGAGCGTCCGCAAGCCCCGGTGGAGCCGCCGCGCAAGAAGTGGGACAGGAGGCCGTACAACCCGCTCCCGTCCCTTCGACCGCGTGCGTACTCGCTGAAGTACGGCCCGGGGACGTATGGCCAAGCGCTCACGGTGGAGGCCACCGGTTCGGACGTGGTGGGACATCACACGGTGCTGATGTCGGCGAACTTCGAGACCGAAGAGACGATGCCCTTCGCCAGCGCGCGATACAGCTACAACCGCCTTCCGTTCACGTACTTTTCGTCGCTGTTCACCTCCGTGGCGCCCCGCAGGGGCTACCTGGTCAACGACGAGGAACCCGTGTGGCTGGAGCGTACGGTGGGGTGGACGAACGGGCTTGTGTATGCGAAGGCGCGGGCGTTTGACAGCCAGAGCTATGCGTTGTCGTACTCGATCGCGAGGAACGACGGCGAGCTACCTGTGGGCAGGGACCTTGACCCGTACGCGAGGGTGGGGCGGGACCCCATTCGCAGCAACATCGGTGTGGCGCGGGCTTCCTGGGCGTATTCGAACGCGGAGCGGTACGCGATGAGCGTGGGTCCCGAGCGTGGGTTCACGCTGGGAGCGGCCGCGGACCTTGCCGACGTCTACACCGCGAGCGACTACTCGATCTACGCTTTCAACTACCAGGCCACGGCGTATCTGCTCATGCCGTGGCTCGACCACCACAGCGTGGCCTTGCACCTTGGGGGTGGGGCTTCCGCGGGGAACTACCCGCGGCGCGGGCTCTTCTTCGTGGGCGGTTTCATGGACACGAAGATCGAGGACGTCATCAACAACACGATCTTCCAGGGTGGCTTCGTGCTGCGCGGCTACGAGCCGGTGAGCTTCATCGGGAGCCAGTACCACCTCGCCAACGCGGAGTACCGTTTTCCGATCGCCACGGTGGACAGTGGCGTCTCGACCTTGCCCTTCTTTTTGCAGCGGATCTCGGGCAACCTTTTCGTCGACTACGGGGGGGCGTTCAACAAGCTCGACATCGAGAACCACCGAGACCAGTTCCACACGGGGGTCGGGGGTGAGCTCTTCCTCGACCTGCAGCTGGGCTACTACACCTTGCTCAACATCCGGCTCGGGTACGCCAAAGGGTTCGGAGAGTTCGCCGTTCCTGGGGGACAGAAGTACATGGCCGTGGCGGCACCGTTCTGATCGGCGTAGGTTTGGCTTCAGCCTGTGCTACGCCAGCATCATGAAGCCGAGCCGTGAGCCAGAAACCGACCCCGAGGATGCGGCCCGCTGGGAAGCCGTGGAAGAAGCCACGGAGCTTCTGATCGACGGCAACCCCCACGACGCGTTGTACCTGCTTCGCATGATCGTGCGGGTGGACCCGCGCAACCCCTACGCCTTCTACTACATCGGCACGGCCATGTTCGAGGTGGGGCGGTTCGACGCGGCGGTCGACGCGTACGAGGCGGCCCTTCGCCTGTCGCCACGCTACATGGCGGCGCGGGTGGGGCTCTCCCATTCGCTGCGCATCGAGGGGAACCTGGACGTGGCCATCCATCATGCCCGCAAGGCGCTGGAACAGGTGCCCGGCGATGGCGACGCACTCTTCGCGCTCGGGCTCGCGCTCGCGTCCAGCAAGGACCGGGTCGGTGCGGTGCGCGCGCTGCGTGCGTTCCTCGAGACGCATCCTGAGTTGGAGGTGACCCTCGAGGCCCAGGCCATGCTCGAGAAACTCGGTCCCCTCGAAGAGGACGACGACAACTGACGCGGGAGGACGCGTGCCCGAGCTTGCCCCTCCCGACCCGACGGTGGAAGCAGCGGCCCGCGCCCTTGCCGAGACGGCACCCGTGCCTGCCCGCGTGGGCCCCACGCTCTTCGGCACTGCCGGGTGGACCGACCCCACCTTGATCTCCTGCGGCCGGTTCTACCCACCCGGCGCCACGAGCGCAGCAGACCGGCTCGTTCACTACGCCTCGCACTTCCCGCTCGTGGAGGTCGACTCGACCTACTACGCCATCCCGCCCTCTTCCGCGGCCGTCCGGTGGGTGGAGCGAACGCCGCCCGGCTTTCTCTTCGACGTCAAGGCGCACCCTGTCTTCTCGGGCCACCCGATCGATCGCGAGCGCTTGCCCAAGGACCTCGCCAGTGCGATGGCCCACGTCCGCCCGGACCGACGTCGCCTCTACCCCAAGGACGTTCCTTGCGAGGTTCGTGACGCCTTGATGGGACAGTTCCGCGCGCTGCTCGATCCCCTGCGGCAGGCTGGCAAGCTCGGGTGCGTGATGGTGCAGCTTCCGCCCTGGACCACGGCCACGCGTGGCGCTGCCCGCGAAATCGAAGCGCTGAAAGATGCGCTGCCGGACACGCGGGTGGCGATCGAGTTCCGTCATCCTTCCTGGCTGGAGGGCTCGCGACAGGATCGGGTGTTCGACCTCCTCGAGCGAAACGGCTTCGCGTTCGTGTGTGTGGACGAGCCCGACGTGCATGGGGGAGGGGTTCCACCCGTGGTGCGGGCCACGCGTTCGGACCTCGCGATCCTGCGTCTGCACGGGCACAACGTGGGGGGGTGGCGGCCGGGCGCGTCCGTGCTCGAGCGGTTCAACTATTTGTACGGGCCGGAGGAGCTTCAGGCCTGGTCGTCACCGGTGAAGAAGCTCGCCGACGCTTCGGGCGAGGTGCACGTGGTGTTCAACAACTGCGTGAGGGACTTTGCGGTGCTGAACGCGAAGGGGTTGGCTGCCCTCGTGTTGGCCGCGAACGAGTGACTCGTTTCCGAGTTTCAACTCGGCGGAGCGAAGGTCAGCGTTCCACTTCCTGAGTTTCAACTCGGCGGAGCGAAGGTCAGCGTTCCACTTCCTGAGTTTCAACTCGGAGGAGCGAAGGTCAGTGTGCCACTTCCTGAGTTTCAACTCGGTGGAGCGAAGGTCAGCGTGCCACTTCCTGAGTTTCAACTCGGCGGAGCGAAGGTCAGCGCGCATCCACGAGGTGGCCTAGGCCTTGCTACCGGTTCCGCCCGACCGACGACGAGTCGCTCGGAGCTCCTCTCCCAGGCCTCATCCCGTCGGTCACCGGACGACCCAACCTTTCAATACCTGGTACCGCACGGGGCGATTCAGCCCCGAATCGGGAGGTTTCGAGAACTCACGACATCGGCATAAATTTCCTGTGACGGAAATGGCGAGCCGCCTGTGAAGAACGGGACCCACCTTGTGGGAGGCTCCTTTCGCACAAGGTGCGAACATCGTTTCGCTCCCAAGCTCCCGTCTGGGACGATTTGCCCGCCCTGGATCTCGAACCTCCCCTCGCCGTGAGGGGCAATGCAAAAACCCGCGTTCCATCGCCTGGCCATCGTCAACCGTGGAGAACCCGCCGTCCGTCTTCTTCACGCCGTCCAGGAGGTCAAGGCCGAGACCGGCGCCGACCTTGCCACCATCGCCCTGTACACCGAGCCCGACGCCCGCAGCATGTTCGTGCGCCAAGCCGACGATCGGTACCTGCTCGGTCCCGCCACGTTCGTGGACCCGCGCGACGGGCAGCGCAAGAGCAAGTACCTCGACTACGACGCGCTCGAGCAAGCGCTTCGCGCGACCCGCGCGGACGCCGCGTGGGTGGGCTGGGGTTTCGTGGCCGAGCATCCTGCGTTTGCCGACCTTTGCGACCGTCTCGGCATCACCTTCATCGGGCCCTCCGGCGATGTCATGCGACGTCTCGGTGACAAGATTGCCTCCAAGCTTCTGGCCGAAAGTGCGGGCGTGCCCGTGGCGCCCTGGAGCGGCGGCCCCGTCGAGACCGTCGACCAGGCTCGCGAGCACGCACAACGGCTTGGCTACCCCATCATGATCAAGGCCACGGCCGGCGGCGGGGGGCGCGGCATCCGCAGCGTTCGTGACGAGTCCGGCCTGGCGGAGGCCTTCGCCAGCGCGCGCTCCGAGGCCCTCAAGTCCTTCGGCGACGCCACCGTGTTCCTCGAGAAGCGCGTCGACGGCGCTCGCCACGTCGAAGTGCAGGTCATCGCGGACGCCGACGGGACCACCTGGGCCGTGGGTGTGCGCGACTGCACCATCCAGCGTCGCAACCAGAAAGTCGTCGAGGAAGCGCCTTCTCCTGCGCTCGATGAAGCGCTCGACGCGGAGCTTCGGGTCGCAGCGGTTCGTCTCGCCAAAGCTGCGGACTACCGCAACGCGGGCACCGTCGAGTGCCTCTTCGACCCGGTCTCGCGCCAATTCTTCTTCATGGAGATGAACACCCGCTTGCAGGTCGAGCACCCCGTGACCGAAGTCACCACGGGCGTCGACCTCGTCAAGCTTCAGCTCCACGTGGCCAGCGGAGGCCGTCTCGAGGGCGAGCCCCCCGCCACCGTCGGACACGCCGTGGAGGTCCGGCTCAATGCCGAGGACCCCGACAACGGGTTCGCGCCCGCCCCCGGTCACATCGACCTGTTCCGTGTCCCCACCGGCCCCGGCATCCGCATCGACACCGGGGTGCGCGAAGGCGACGACGTGGCCCCCGAGTTCGACTCGATGATCGCGAAGATCATCGCCCACGGGCGGGACCGCAACGAAGCCATGGGCCGCTTGCGCCGCGCCCTGTTCGACAGCGCCGTGGTCATCCGCTCCGGCGCCAGCAACAAAGCGTTCCTGCTCGAGCTGCTGAACCACCCCGATGTCGTTCGAAGCGACTACGACATCGGATGGCTCGATCGCACCTGGGCCGAGCGTGGTGGTGAGCTCCGACCCCTCGCCCACGTCGCCCTCGTCAGCGCCGCCATCGACGTGCACGAGGAAGCGTTCCGGCTCGCCCAGACGCGCTTCCTCGCGACGGCTGTGCGCGGGCGCCCGAACGTCGACGCCGACGTGGGTCACGCCGTCGAGCTGCGCTGTGCGGGGCAAACGTACGCCATGGATGTTCGTCGCATCGGTGCGGGCCACTATCGGGTGAGCACGGACGACGCGCGTCTCGAGGTGCAACTGGACAGGCAAGGTCCGTTCGAGGCGTGGCTCACGTGTGCGGGGCGTCGGCACCGGATCGTGTCGGTGGTGGATGGTCTGCGACACTTGGTGGAGGTAGATGGCATTCCTCACCGCGTGTCGCGCGACGAAGGCGGGGTGGTGCGGGCGCCTGCGCCTGCGGTCACGCTGGCCATTCACTGCAAGGTGGGGGACGAGGTCCGGCAAGGGGACCGTCTGATGGTTCTCGAGGCGATGAAGATGGAGATGGGGGTGGTTGCGCCTTGCAGCGGTCGGATTCGCGAGGTGGTGGTGTTGCAGAACATGCAGGTGCAGCCTGGTGCGCCGCTCGTCGTCATCGAGCCAGCCGCGGACTCGCAGCAGGTGTCAGAGGCCCCCAGGGCGACGTTCCCCGCAGACCCGACCGTCCCGTGCGAGGCCGAACCCCACGACGCCTGCTATCGCCTGCTGACCGAGCTTCGCCGCGCCGTGCAAGGCTTCGACGTCACCGACGAGGAGCTTCGCGCCAACGCGGCGCAGCGCACCCAGCTCTGCGCGGTCCTGCCTCCCGAGGACGAGACCCTGTGGCGTCTGGAGAACGAGGTGCTGCGAACGTTCGCCGACATCACGTGGCTGTTCCGTCGCGACGCCGACCCGCAGTCCGGGGCGCTGAGCGTGGAGGAGTCCCTGCGCACCTACCTGCGTGCGATCGAGGCCGCGGGCAAGGGTCTGTCCCAGAGCTTCCTGTCGGGGCTCGAGGCCGCGCTCGCGCACTATGGTGTGGAGGGGCTTGACCGCACGCACGAGCTCGAGGAAGCGCTCGTGTACTTGCACAAATCCCAGCGACGGGAGCATGTCGTGGCCGGGCAAGTGTTCCGGGTGCTCGAACGCAAGCTTCAGTTCGCCGAGGACCTCCAGCACTTCGCGTCCCCTGCGTTTCGCGAGATCCTCGATAGGCTGATCGACGCTACCCTCGGGCGCGATCTTGCCTTGAACGACCTGGCGCGCGAGGTTCGCTACCACTTTTTCGATCGTCCGTTCTTCGAGGCCGCGCGCAACGAGATCCACCAGCGCGTCGAGCAGAACTTCGCCATCGTTCGCGAGAAGGACGGCGGTCCCGAATGGCACGAGGCCATGCGAGCACTCATCGCGTGCCCTCAGCCTCTCATGGGCTTCTTCACCCGGGCCCTGGTGGACGTCGACGCGAAGGGGCGCGATCTCGCCCTGTCCATCATGCTGCGCCGGCTGTACCGCATCCGGCACATCGACGACGTGGAAGTGCGCAGCGTGGGCGATCGGCGTGTGGCCATCGCCGCGTTTCATCATCAGGGCCGGCGTTGCTACGCCGTCGCGACCCACGCCATGTGCGCGGACCTGAAGGACGCCCTATCCGCTGCGTCGTCCGTTGCCCTCACGCTCACGGACGCCCGGGACATCTCGATCGAGCTGCTCACGGCGAGCGAGGACTACCCCGTGGACCTCGGGCGGGCGCCGGGCCGAATTCGCAAGGCGCTCGAAGACGCGGGGGTGACGGCACCCGTGACGCGCGTGGTCGTGGCCGCCACGCACCCGGAGCACTGGCGCACGATCCACTACTTCACGTTCGAGGCCCAGGACGGCGTTTACGTGGAGCACGAGCTGCACCGTGGCATCCATCCGATGCTCGCCGAGCGGCTCGAGCTGTGGCGCCTCGGCAACTTCAAGACCCGACAGCTGCGCGCCCGCGACGACATCTACCTGTTTCACGCCGTCGCGCGGGACAACCCCAAGGACGAGCGCCTGTTCTCCTTCGTCGAGGTGCGCGACCTGTCCGCGGTGCGTGACGCCTCCGGCCAGATCGTCCAGCTTCCCCACCTCGAGCGCATGTACACCGAAGCGCTTGCAGGCATCCGCGACTTTCAGTCGCGCCGATCCGCCCGGGAGCGGCTGCACTGGAACCGCGTCATCCTCTACATCTGGCCCGACGCCGGCCTCAGCTTGCGGGACATGGCGCGCGTCTCCAAGCGCCTCGCTCCCCTCGCCAAGAACCTCGGCCTCGAGAAGGCCGTCGTGCGCATCCGTCTGCCCGAGGGCGATACCGTACGCGAGGCCGTCATTCACATCTCCAACCGCGTCGGCACGGGCATGCACCTGCGCATCGACGACCTGTCCGATCGGCCCATCCGGTCGTTGAGCGCCTACGCCCAGAAGGTCGTTCGCATGCGGCGTCTGGGTCTCGTCTACCCGTACGAGATCATCCGCATGCTCACCCCGGCCAAGGGCACGGAGGAGGCCGAGTTCCCGCCCGGTGAGTTCGTCGAATACGACGTAGTATCCGGACGGGGTCTCGCGCCCGTGGACCGGCCAGCTGGGGAGAACAAGGCGAACGTCGTGGTCGGCGCCATCACCAACTACACCCCAAAGCATCCCGAGGGCATGAAGCGTGTGGTGATTCTGGGCGACCCGAGCCGCGAGATGGGTGCCCTCGCCGAGCCGGAGTGCTCGCGCATCATCCAGGCGATCGACCTGGCCGCGAAGTGGCAAGTCCCCGTCGAGTGGTTCGCCGTCTCCTCGGGGGCCAAGATCTCGATGGACGTTGGGACCGAAGGCCTCGACTGGGTGGCCCGCGTGCTGCGCAAGATCATCGAGTTCACCCAAGCCGGTGGCGAGATGAACCTCATCGTCCCGGGCGTCAACGTCGGCGGGCAGTCCTATTGGAACGCCGAGGCCACCATGCTCATGCACACGCGGGGCATCCTCGTGATGACCGATCAGGGATCGATGGTGCTCACGGGGAAGCGTGCGCTCGAGTATTCGGGTGGCGTGTCCGCGGACGACAACCAGGGTATCGGCGGCGCCCAGGGCATCATGGAGCCCAACGGGCAGGCCCAGTACGTCGCCTCCGACGTGGCCGACGCTTGTCACATCCTGTTCCGGCACTACGACTACACGTACGTGGTGGCTGGGGAGCGATTCCCGCGCAGGCGGGACACGGGCGATCACGTGGCTCGTGACATCTGTCCGGCGGCGCACCCGCCCGTGGACGGGGTGCCGTTCCGGACGATCGGTGAGGTGTTTTCGCTGGAGAGCAATCCCGGGCGCAAGAAGCCGTTCGACATCCGTCCGGTGATGCAAGCGGTGATCGACCGGGACGACCAGCCGCTGGAGCGGTGGGCGCGCATGCGCAACGCGGAGAACGCGGTCGTGTGGGATGCCTCCCTGGGCGGCGTGCCGGTGTGCGTGATCGGGATCGAGTCACGTCCCTTGCCGCGCCTGGGGTTCGTGCCGGGCGACGGTCCGGACACGTGGACGGGTGGCACGCTCTTCCCTCTGTCTTCGAAGAAGGTGGCGCGGGCGATCAACGCGGCGAGCGGCAATCGGCCGGTGGTGGTGCTCGCGAACCTCTCGGGCTTCGACGGCTCCCCCGAGTCGATGCGCAAGCTGCAGCTCGAGTACGGCGCGGAGATCGGGCGGGCGGTGGTCAACTTCAAGGGGCCAATCATCTTCTGCGTCATCTCGAGGTACCATGGTGGGGCCTACGTGGTGTTTTCCAAGACGCTCAATGACAGCTTGGAGGTAGCAGCCCTCGAGGGGTCCCACGCGTCGGTGATCGGCGGCGCCCCCGCTGCTGCGGTCGTGTTCCCTGCGGAGGTCAAGGCGCGGGTCCTCGCGGACGAGCGTGTGCGAGCGGTGCAAGAGGAGCTCTCCAAGGCGTCCGAGCACGACCGCATGAGCCTTCGCGCGCGCTATGACGAGGTGTTTCGGACGGTGTTTGCCGAGAAGCAGGGTGACGTGGCGGCCTACTTCGATTCGGTGCACTGTGTGGACCGCGCGCGGGAAGTCGGTTCCCTGCAGCACATCATCCCGGCGTCGAGCCTGCGACCGTATCTGGTGGAGGCCGTGGAGCGTGGGATGGCCCGGACGCTCGGCGAGGCAGGGGTTGCGGCGCCGACGCCGACCAACGGAGGCCGCAAGGCCGAAGTTCGAGAGCTGCCCTTCGCGTTCGAGCCTGCGCAGGACTGACGTCTTCCTCCCCTACTCTATTCGCAGTGCACTGACGGAGGTCTGTTGGGATTGCGGCCCGTCAGCGGGGACCAGCGCAAGCGACAATGGTTGGGGGGGATTCGTTGTTGTCCGTCCGGCACTCCACGAGCTTGCTCGGAGGCTCGTCCACCGCGGCGTAGGCCTTGGCCGTGCCGGCGGACAAGTCGGTATCATCCGGAGGGGGGACGACCACGACGAGGGTCTCCGCTTGAAGCGGAAACAGGGCGTGCGTGGTCGTGACGCTGCCGAGCAGCTTGCCCCCTTCGCGGTAGACGTTGACGACGACACCCGCGGGCATTGGTGCGCTGCCGACGTTGCGCACGACGACACGCACCCCGTAGGGGTCGAGGCAGT
Source organism: uncultured Polyangiaceae bacterium (assembly GCA_964488865.1). Classification (GTDB taxonomy): domain Bacteria; phylum Myxococcota_A; class Polyangia; order Polyangiales; family Polyangiaceae; genus MWCO01. The sequence goes on from CAZAWR010000018.1 coordinate 25,795, forward strand.
TTGGAAGCAGGCTCACGATCGCGTCGGGGGCGCCGAACTCGCCCCCCACCTGCTTGTTCTGGCGGAAGTTGTTCAGGCCGGCGACGCTCCAATTGCTGGTCTCGACCTTCGGAATCGAGCCGTCATCTTCGACGTTCGTGACATGGTAGGTATGCTGATTCCAGACGGGGCGCGTTTGTACCCAGCTCTTCGACGCGCTTCCGTAGACACGAACCCCCGACTGAATCGTGCCGTCACACACGTAGCTGGGATCCGACCCGGGGTGGTTCGAGAACGCGTTCGCGACGAGGATAATGTCCGCTTGACCGTCGCTGTCCACGTCAGCCACGACCGGGTACTCGAGGAGCGAGCCGGTCGTGTTGCAGATCGGTGTCGCTACGTCTTGGCCCGTGCTTCCGTCGTAGATGTGAACGCGTTGCGTGTCGTTGTAGAGCACCTCGACCTTACCATCGCCGTCGAAGTCGAACACCGCGGAGCCGGTGGACCCGTTGTCTTCGTCGGTGGGCATGGACCACACGGCCAATGCTCCCACCGTGCTCGGCAGCGACGCTTCCATCAACTTCTTGCCATCGAGAACCACGTAGCCCCGGAATCCGACATAGCCCACGTCGGCGAAGCCGTCTCCGTTGAAGTCCCCAGCGGTGATCGGTCCCATTCCGTTCGACCACGCCCAGACGCCTCCCGGATTGACGTCGGCCACGAACGGCGCCCTGATGATCTTCGCCTTGTTGGGTTCCGCCGCGTCGTATTTCCAAAGAACGACAGCGTTCGATGATCCCAGCGTGGCAATCACCTCGGGCCTTCCGTCGTTGTCGAGATCGACGAGCGACGGCAGTGCCCACGTGTCGCTGAAGGCGGCGCTCAAGTCGATCCAGAGGGCGCCTGTCGCGTCGAAGACCTGGTTGGCGAACACGATCTCCGGCGTGCCGTTGCCGTCGAGATCACCGATCGTGGGATAGCCCAGCGGTGCCGGAAAGAAGAGCTTTTTCACTGCCCCGGTCGCGCCGTCGAGGATGCCGCCCTCCACCACCACCTCGGGGTGGCCGTCGCCATCGAGGTCCGCAATGGCCGGCATGAAACAACGCGCCGTCGCGGTCCAGATCTGCGCTCCTGCGGCCGAGAACGCCTTGACCGCCGCTCCGCCCGGAGCGCACCCGACGATCTCATTCCCGTTCACGCCGTCGAGGTCGCCACCGGCCAGCGCCGAGCCGGGCCAGACGTCGGGTGCGCTCCACAGCTCGACCAGGGCGCCGCCTTTCACCGCCAGCGCGTGCAAGACGCCGTTGACCTGCCACTCGCCGCCGCTGAACGTCGTGACCAAGATGTCGGCCGAGTCCGTCGCAGTGACCTCGCCGTCGCAGTTGTCGTCATCGAGTTGAAGAACCAAGGGCGTCATCATCACGTCGTTCGCGTAGGGCGGCATCGGCGACTCCACGTCGTCGGGCCAGGCGTACTTGACCACCGGGTCGAACGTCTGCGACGGAACGACCTCGCACTTCTCCACGCAGTTGTCCGTCTGCCCCGGCGCGCACTCGGGCGGGCGCGGCAGGCACTTGCCCTCCGGCACGGTGCAAGACGAGAGTTGCTCCGGAGCCAGCAAGAGCTCGCAGTACTCGCCCTGCGCGCATTGTGCCGCGCTGGAACAGTCCGCGCCCGGTGTCACGCAAGTCTGAAACGAGCAGACCTCCGGGTTCGCACAGCACTGGCTCGCGCAGGCGCGCTCCTCGGCACAACAGGCGTTGTCGACACAAACCTCGCCGGATGGGCATCCACCCGAGCAGCCCGCGCCGATTCCACCGGACCCGCCGAAGCCGCCGCCCGTGCCGCCGGTGCCTGCCGCGCCGCCGGTGCCTGCCGCGCCGCCAGTGCCTGCCGCGCCGCCCGCTCCGCCTCCCCCAACGGCGGTGTCATTCGTGTCGTCTGACGAGCACGCTGGGATGGCAACGGCGAAGACGGCGAGTGCGAGTGCAGTGAGTTTCGGCATGGCTGAGCTCCGGGCACGATGATAGGTCGCTTGGTGGAGCGTGCCCAGGATTTTCCGGGCGTGGGACGCGGCGCCTCGCTCGACTGGCTCTGGGCGCCGGCGAAAGCAGGGCTCGAAGGCGTCGCTCACCCGTCGTGAAGGAGCTACCTCGCTAACGCGTCCGCACCCGTCCCTTCGTCACCACTGCCCTGCGAATCCGTGGGTCCGACTCCCATGTAAAAAAAGCGCTGGTACTCATACCAGGGCCCCACGCTTCCACGGATCACCTCAGAACCAGAATCTAGTACCAGCGACCCCCTGCAGATCGCTCGACTCCTGTCCTGCGTCGCGCCGGAGACGAGCGGTTTCCGCGAACGTCTGTCTCCAGGAAACGCCCACGTAGGGCGCGAACTCGCGCGCCAGCTCATAGCGAAAACGGAGCCCCAGCTCGATGTCATTGAACCCCGAGCCAACCCCGAACTCAGGTACGGACTGAACGGCGACGTTGGTTTCGACGCTCGGCTCCGCGATGAGGCGTTGGGTGACGAAGAGATCGAGCGCGGCGCCCAAGCGCGCTGAGACATCCCCCTCGTGGCTGACGAACATGGCCGGCTCGACCTCGAACCAGTAAGGGGCCAATCCCTCGAGACCGACGACCAGAAGTCCCCGACCCTGGGTACTGCCCGATTCAGCCACGAGATCTCCGCGCACCCCCGCCTGGAATTCCCAGAACGGTGCGATGAGCCGGCTGTACAGAAGCTGTGCCTCGCCCTCGAGGCCCAGGTCTGCGGTTGGCACCTCGCCTTCGCTCTTGAACCAGATGCGGTTCCAGTCACCGCCCACCCATGAGCTCACGTCCCAGGTCACAGGGTTCGTTCCGCCGTTGTAGCCGTACTCGAGCTCTTCAGCGCGAAACATGCCGTGGATGCTTGGCTCCCCCATCATCTGGGCTCGTGCGGGTTCCGCGCAGAGCGTGGCCACGGTGACGAGCAGAAGCGCGAACGGGCGCGAGAAGGTTCCGGCGACACGGTGGGAAGTGTTCATGCCCGCACCTCGACGACACGAAACATTCCAGCCTCCATGTGGTAGAGGATGTGGCAGTGGAACGCCCATAGCCCGACCTCGGTGGCCGTTACGATGAACGATGTCCGCTCAGCGGGCTGGACGTTGACGGTGTGTTTGAGAGGATTGCTCTCGCAGGCACCCACCTCGAGTTCGAAGAACATCCCGTGCAGGTGGATCGGATGAGCCATCATCGTGTCGTTGACCAGAACGAAGCGGACGCGTTCGCCGTGGCGCAATGAAATGGGGGCCATGTCGTGCCGGTACTGCTCCCCGTCGAACGACCACATGTAGCGTTCCATGTTGCCGGTGAGGTGGAGTTCGATCTCGCGCGAAGGCTCCGGAGCGGTTCTCGCACCAGGCGTGGCCCGGCGTAACTGCGCATAGGTGAGAACCTGCCAAGGGGTGTCTCGAAGTCCAACGCCCGGCTCGCTCACACGGGACCGGGCGACCGCTGCGACCATCGCGTTACCCGCGCCGTGCTCGTCCTTGCCGTGACGCGAAACGGCCGCCAACGCAGCGCTGCAGTTCCGCGCCATGTTGTGCCCTTGGTGCTGCGTAGGGCCTGCGGGTGACGGTTCGTGCGACATTGACGCGTGCCCGCTGGGCGCAGTGGCCGGCTGCGCGTCGGGGCTGCCATGGCCCGGCGCAGAGTGCCCAGCGTGTTCTCCTCCCATCGCGCCGTGATCCATACCCATGTCAGCCATGGTCAACAACGGCCGTGGGCGACGTGCCGGGATGGCCGCGATCACGTCGGGACCCGTCGCCAGAGTTCCGCGAGTGAATCCACTCCGATCCATCGCCTCGGCGAACACGGTGTAAGCCGTTTCCACCGGTTCCACGAGCACATCAAGCGTTTCCGCAATGGCTAGACGGAACTCGTCGACGTCGACGGGTGAGACGTTCATGCCGTCAGCCTGGATGACCTTCAGCCGGAGGCCCGGAATGCGCACGTCAAAGTAGGTGGCAGCCGAGGCGTTGATGAAGCGAAGCCGAACTCGCTCGCCCGGGTTGAAGATCCCGCGCCAGTTCTCGTCGGGCGCCAGGCCGTTGAACAGGTAGGTATAGGTCACGCCGGTGACGTCGGAGATGTCGGTGGAGTCCATCCGCATCCGGGCCCAACGAAACCGATCAGAAACTGCGTTCCAAAAGCCCATGCGGCCGGCCTCGTCACCCAGATTGCCGAGCGTGCGACGCTGAAAGTTGTAGTAGCCGCCGTAGCGTTTGAGGTTGGCGAGGACTCGCTTCGGGTTCTCAAAGGTCCAATCCGACAACACGATCGTGTATTCGCGATCGTAAGCGTGCGGTTCCGGGCTCGCCGGTTCGATGACGAGCGGACCGTAGATGCCAGTCTGCTCCTGAAACCCGCTGTGACTGTGGTACCAATAGGTGCCGCTCTGACGAATGGGAAATCGGTACACGAAGGTTTCGCCGGGCGGGATCCCATCGAAGCTCACGCCCGGCACACCATCCATCTCAGGTGGGACAAGCACTCCGTGCCAGTGAATCGACGTGTCTTCTTGGAGCCCATTGCGAACGCGCAGCACGACGTCCTGGCCCTCACGGAGGCGAATCTCGGGGCCGGGAACTCCGCCGTTGACCGTGGTTGCTTCGGCTGCATGGCCCCCAATCCGCACGCGAGTCGTCGCGACGGCCAAGTCGATCGTCGGCCCTGCCAGGGAGAGCAACTGAGGCCGCGCTGCAACCACAGACCCCGTCGTTGCGCAGCTGGTTACGAAACGTCCAAGCACAAGCGTCCCGCCGACGGTGACGCAACCTTTGACGAACTGACGCCTCGACCCCATTTGCACCGCAGTTTCGTCGGAGCTCACAGTCATCTTGCACCTCCCTGGGTCCGCGATTCTTCGTGGATGGCGTTGCTCGCCGCCGCCTGTGTCCGAAAAGACGTGGCTATCCGTTCACCGATTCGAGCACGCGGCGGAGCCGCTCGTCGGCCTCGCCCGCCAACGAGTCGAGCGCGGAGTTCTCGACGAGACCGAAGAGGATCCTCGGATTGGCAATGGACAGAATTACCCCGTCATCGCTTTCCTGGAGGACGACGTTGCACGGCAGCATCAGTCCGATCTGCGGCTCCGCCTCCAGCGCGCGGTGGGCGAGCTTCGGGTTGCATGCACCGAGAATCACGTAGCGTCGAAAGTCGACGTCGAGCTTCTTCTTCAGCGTCGCTTTCACGTCTATCTCGGTAAGAACGCCGAAGCCTTCTGCAGCAAGCGCTTCCACCACGCGTGCCCTCGCATCGTCCAGCGAAACATCAGCCAGGTTCTTCTCGTACCCGTACTTGATATTGTTCATCGTGTTTGGTCCTTCTCTTTTCAAATCATGGTTTGCGTCTTTTCAACGCCATCGTCGATGGCTTGCACACGATACGCCAGCGTGTCGCGGAGGGTGGTCACGACGCCTGCGGTTTGGAGCCCATTCTACCTTCCGTGTTCGCATTCCTGTTCCTAGTTCCTAGTTTCGATGACCTCGGTTTCGCCACGGCTCAACGTGATTCAGGATAGATGCGCTACATACCGTCTCATCCTTGCGAGCCTTTGGCCCTCAGTGCTTCCCTGTGGGACGGTGGGAATCATGATCGCCTGATGCAGCGGGCGGGGGCGCCGCGGCTTCGTCGTGCATGGACTTCATGGGGCACCTGCCGGGGGACATTCGCCCGGTCATGTGCCGGGCGTGCTCGCGCAGCTTCTCGAGGTCGGCCGTGTCTTGCGGAGTGAGTAAGATACGAGCGCCGCCTTCTACCTCTTCGCTGCGAGCCGTCGCAGCGGGCATCATCATGCCACCAGCCATCATGCCATCTCGATGGGGGCTCGCATCGCTGGGCTGCCCGTCGTGGGCGTGTCCGTCGCCTGCGCCGGCGGAAGCGTGCATCCCCATCCCGTGCTGGCCGTGCATCTGTGCCATGTGCGCAACGCGCCTGCGGAGCTCCGCGACGTCCGTGCTGGTGGTGAAGGTGAGCGCCACGCCGCCTTCGACGTCTTCTGCGTTGACGGCCGTGCCCTCCACCTCCATGGGGCACATGCCTTTCATGTCGCCGCGCGTCCCTTCCTGCTGCGCCTGGGAAGTCGCGGCCGGCGCTGGCGTGGTAGGTTCTCTGTTCGCCTGGGATGAAGCGCAGCCGGCAATCACCAGCACGCTCATCGCTACGTAGTTAAATCGCTGCATGGTCTTCTCCTCAATTTCACGGGTTGGTAATAGGTGTTGGTCGTTTCATATCTTTGCGCCGCGCAGCCGCAGCGCATTGCCGATGACCGACACCGAGCTAAGACTCATTGCGGCTGCCGCAATCATCGGGGACAGAAGCAACCCGAAGAACGGGTAGAGCGCTCCGGTCGCGATCGAGACACCAGCCGCGTTGTAGAAAAAGGCGAAGAATAGGTTCTGCTTGATATTGATCATCGTCTTTCGCGACAGCCGGCGCGCGCGGACAATGCCTCCGAGGTCTCCCTTCACCAGGGTCACCGACGCGCTCTCCATCGCGACGTCGGTCCCGGTTCCCATGGCGATGCCCACATGAGCCTGAGCCAGCGCCGGCGCATCGTTGATACCGTCACCCGCCATCGCCACGAAGTGTCCTTCGCCCTGAAGCCGCTTGATAGCCTCTGCTTTCTGGTCAGGGAGCACTCCTGCGATGACGTCGTCGATGTGGAGCTTCTTCGCCACGGCCTGGGCAGTCGTTTGGCTGTCACCGGTGAGCATCACGATACGAATCCCCTCCTCGTGGAGCTCACGGATCGCATTCGGCGCGCTCTCCTTGATCGGGTCGGCGACACCGACCAGACCCGCGGGTGCCCCGTCGACCGCGACGAACATGACCGTCTGCCCCTGGATGCGGAGTGCCTCCGCCTTCTCGGAAAGGACGCCTAGGTCGACGCTTAGCTCAGTCATCAGTGCAACATTGCCGAGGGCCACGGCACGCGCGTCGACGTTCCCACGCACTCCCTTCCCGGTGATGCTCTCGAAGCCCGTTGCCTCAGCCAATTCGATGCCACGCTCATCACTCCCCTGAACGATGGCAGCAGCGAGTGGGTGCTCACTGCCGCGCTCGAGCGTGGCCGCCAGGCGAAGCAGCGTCTGCTCATCGAATCCCGAAACGGCAACGACAGTCACCAACGTCGGTTTGCCCTCGGTGAGCGTGCCGGTTTTGTCTACGACGAGTGTGTCGACCTTGCGCAGGACCTCGATGGCCTCTGCGTTGCGAAATAGCACGCCTGCGGAGGCCCCTTTTCCGGTGGCGACCATGATCGACATGGGCGTCGCCAGGCCGAGGGCGCAGGGGCAAGCGATAATCAGCACGGCGATGGCGTTGAGCAGCGCATGCGCCAGGCGGGGCTCGGGGCCGACGAGGCTCCACACGATGAACGTGACGATCGCGATTCCGATGACGATCGGAACGAAGTAGCCCGAGACGATGTCCGCGAGCTTCTGGATCGGAGCCCTGCTGCGCTGGGCCTCGGCCACCATGGACACGATTCGTGAGAGCAGGGTCTCGCCGCCGACCTTCTCGGCGCGCATCACCAGCGACCCGGTGCCGTTCACAGTCCCGCCGACCACACGGTCTTCGGCGTGCTTCTCCACGGGAATCGGCTCGCCCGTAACCATCGACTCGTCGATCGAGCTCGCTCCCTCGATCACGACGCCGTCCACCGGAACCTTTTCCCCCGGGCGCACCCGCAGTCGGTCCCCCACGACGACGGCGTCGAGCGAGACGTCCTGTTCCGAGCCGTCTTCGTTGATCCGGCGCGCGCTCTTCGGGGCGAGGCCGAGGAGCTTCTTGATCGCGTTGCCGGTCGCGCTGCGCGCTCGGAGTTCGAGCACCTGACCGAGCAGGATGAGCGTGACAATGACCGCGCCCGCCTCGAAGTAGACCGCCACTACGCCGCCCTCGCGGAACGAGGCGGGGAAGACGTTGGGGACCAACGCCGCGGCCAGGCTGTAAACGTAGGCAACGCTCACGCCAAGCCCGATCAGCGTGAACATGTTGAGGCGCTTGTTCTTCACCGACTGGACCGCTCGGACGTAGAACGGCCAGGCCGCCCAGACGCAAACCGGAGTCGCGAGCAGCAGCTCAGCGAACGTACGCCCGCGCGCCGAGAGCAGGCGTGAGATCGGCTGTCCCGGCACCATGTCACCCATCGCGACGATGACCAGGGGAACGGTCAAGGCGGCGGCAAGCCAGAACCGCCGTTTCATGTAGCGGAGCTCGGGGTTCTCCTCGTCATCGATGACCGCAGAGGCTGCCTTCCGTTCGAGCGCCATTCCACATATCGGGCAAGACCCTGGCGCGTTGCGGACGATCTCCGGGTGCATGGGGCAGACCCACTCGGCCGCCGCGCTTGGGCGAGGCGACACAGACTCGAGCGCAGGGCTCTCGCCGTTGTGCAAGTACCGGTCGGGGTCAGCGCTGAACTTCCCAAGACAGCGCTCACTGCAAAAGACGACCTCGGTTCCGTTCACGACGAAGCGGTGTGGGCTCCCAAGCGATACTGTCATGCCGCAGACAGGATCGACGCCTGTCGGTGCGCTCGGCTCCTGTTGGTGTTCGTGATGTCCGATTCGCTCTCCCATTGTTCAACCCCCCCACGAGATCTCGAGCATCTCGCCCATCTGTGTGCCGGACGTCGCCAGGACGGCAGCGAGAAATGGCAGGTATCTCATGCCCTTCGCCTGGCGAGCCAACGGGCGATCGTCAAGCTCGAGTTGAACAGGCCCATAGGCAACGGGGGCGACGCGGGGGGCGCTTCTCTGCTCGCTTGCGATGAAGCGCAGCCGGCAATCGCCAGCACGCTCATCACTACGCAGTTCAATCGCTGCATGGTGATCGCCTCACGTGGCTGTCCCTGGTGCTCTGGACGGCGCGTCGGCCGCACGCTTCCGATCTCGACGGGGAGCCACCAGGGACTTGAAGAAGTCGAGCACCACTTTTTTGAAGGGACGCGACGGAGTCACTACGCCCAGTGTGTCGGCAACCACCGCCAGTCGCTTTCCCATCGGAGCGTCAGGACCCACCGTGGTATCGACCCGGGTCTGGTGCTCGAGAGACGCGTTGAGGGACGCGCCCGCGGCGATGGCGAAGCTCGAGACGTAGAACCAGAGCAAGAGAATGGCGACCGCACCCACCGCGCCGTAGGTCTTGCTGTAGTCAGCGAAGTTCTCGACGTAGACCGAAAGCCCGAGGGACGCCAGAAGCCAAATCACCGTCGCCAGCACGGCACCGGGCACGACCCAACGGAGTTTCGGGGGCGAGCGGTTGGGAGCCACGCGATACAGAACGCCGAGACCCACCATCACGGCGAGACCGAGGAAGGGCCAGCGAAGGACGGAGATGAGCCGACCGAGGTGGTCGCCCAGGCCCGTGTAGGCCGAGAGGATCGGCACGACCGTGAGGCTGCCCACCGAGAGGAACACGAACAACGAGAGCCCAAGCGCCAGACGAACAGCCAACCAGCGAAGCACCAAGAACCCGCGGGTCTCCTCCTCGTGGTAGGCGAAGTTCACCGTGTCGATGAGCGCGACGACGCCGCTGGAAGCGACGAACAAGGATGCCAGAAGGCTAGCGACAAATCCGGCGCTCAAGCTGCGCGGAGACGCTGTGATGCTGCGGATTTCCGAGAGGACCAGGTCGCGGGCCGCACCGGGCAGAGCAACGCTCAGCTCCGACACTTGCCGAACCAGCGTCTCTGGGTTCGCCAGCAGCGCATACAGTGAGAACGTGGCGATGAGCGCTGGAAACAGCGCCAGCGTTCCGAAGTAGGCGGCGCTGGCCGCCAGGGAGGCGATCCGCCCTCCGAGAAGCTGATCGATGACCCGAGAGAGGACCTCGAACCAGCCCGCCCAGGGGATCTCGATGGGAGACCTGGCGCTGCGACCCATTCCGGCACCGTCGCCGGAAACGGTCGTCGTGGCAGCTCCCGCCGCCTCAGAAGACGAGGGCGGCATGCGCACCTGCAACGTAGTAGTCGAAGGCGTCGAGGTCGTCGTTCCCCAGCAAGGTGACGTACCCGGCGTGGATGCCCAGATCCACCAGCGGGAGCAACGTCAAGTCGAGGAACAACCCTGCGTCGAAGGTCGCGGCCGTCCGCGAGTCCCCAGGGTCCAGGGAGAGACTACCGATGCCCAAATGGCCGTAGACCCCTGGCTCCAGAATCTTACCCACGGAAATGCGTCCACCGAGGAAGCCTCGGTAGGCCGTCACCTCGGGAACTCCACCAAATTGATGATAGCTGCCGCCGATCTCGCCGGTGAGCGACAGCAACACCAGATCCGTCTGACTACCGAGACGAATCGCGCCTCCGGCCCCGTTCGTGACGTGCCCTTGGTCGATGGGGGCGGCGTACTCGAGGTCGAGGGCGAGCTGAGTGTGTCCGCCCTCTCGCCGGTCCTGTGCCTGAACCGGACTGGAAAGGGCGAGGAGGGAAGCCGCGAGAAGGCCTGGGAGGAGTAGGTTTTTGATGGACACGCAGGAGTGTTCAGCAACTATCGTGCCCAACGCCCGGTCGGTCGAACACGCCCACCTGCCCTATGCCACCTGCCCTATGCCACCTGCTCTACGGTACTTGCGCCATCCGTGCGCATCCCTTTGCCACCTGCGGATTCAAACCGATGGAACGGGCCAATCAGAATGGCGCGGCGACCCCCGGGGACGTGTGCCCTCGAAGAGGACCGCGGTCACGCGTCGTCGAGCTCCTCTTCTTCTCCTCCGGGCAAGAGGCGCACGCGATAGAGCGTGTCCGGACCGTCGCCGCCGTCGTAGACGGCCTCGATCGATCCGTCGACCGCCTGCTGGCTCAGCGTCTCGAGCGCGGCACAGGTAGACTCCCACCACGTGGCCGGTGCCGAAACGTCGACGTCGAGCCGGACGGTGCGATCGTTCACGTGAAGGTCCTCGCGTTGCACGACGCATTCGTCGATGCATTCGCTGCGGCTGAAGGAGTCGACGGCGGCGATGGCGTCCTGATGGGTTGGGAAGTCGAAGCTGCCCTTGAAGGACATGTCGTAGCTCATGGGGTCTTAGCTTGTGCCAGAGGAGGGGAGAAGCCAAGCGCCAAGCACGTCCTTCGAACCGTGCTTGATTTGGGACTACAGCGCATAGAGCCGCCTGCGCCTCTTTGGGGAGTCGCTCACGGATTCGCGTGGCTCGATGCCGATTCGCACCCTGAGCTTGTAGCGACTGTGGGCGTTGAACCGATCCAACGCCTCGGTCAGGTCAAAGGCTTTGTGCACCGCCAGCATCGATCGATCCGCAACGGCGGTAGGCAGCACGGCCGCGGCAAGGTAGGCATCCCCGGTCGTCTTTCTCCTGTCGAGGGCGGGCCTGTGCTCCAGGTCGTCGTAACGGGCGGAGATGTCATTGAGCACGCCAATCAGAGTGTTGGCGCTCGTTCCTTCGGAGAACTTCGTGAACTCCACGATGTCCGCGAACAGCATGGTCACTTCCGCATAGCTCGCGGCGACGAGGGGCGAGGAGCCGTCCGGGGCGACTTCGACGTGCTCGTTCAGTCGATCCGCGATGGAAGGTGGCAGCACGCTGTGGAGCAATCGCTCCGAGATGTTCTTTTCTTCGAGGACGCGCTCGTAGAGCTTTTTCGTCTCCAGGTGCAGAAGGCGGACCTCGAGCATGTTGCGGACCCGGATCAACACCTCCGCGACGTCGAACGGCTTGCTGACGAAGTCCTTCGCTCCGGTGGTCAGCGCGCGCAGCTTGTGATTGGGTTGGGCGGTGATCACAAGGACCGGAAGGTAGCTGTCCGTCTCGATCTCCTTGAGGTTCTCCATCACCTGGAACCCGTCCATGCCGGGCATCTGGAGATCGAGCACGATCAGGTCGTAGCGGTTCAGGAGATGGAGCTCGCACACCTTCTCCGAGCTGGTGGTGGAGCTGACGGAGACGTATCCGGCGCGGCGAAGCATTTGGTCGAGCAGGACGATGTTGGCCTCCTGATCGTCCACGATGAGGATCTTGCCTCGAAGGATGTCGGAGGGATCAATCATGGGCGCCACCTACTTCCTTGGCCGCGGTCGGACGGGTGGCAGCGAACTCCAACGCGACATCCATGGCCGCCATGAAATCTCTGACGTTGATCGGCTTGGTGAGGTAGGCGAAGAAACCGGCGTCCAGGCCCTTCTTGATGTCGCCTTGCATCGCGTTGGCGCTGATGGCCACCACCGGGATGTGTGCCGTCAACGCGTCTTCCTGCAGGAGCTTCAGCGCTTCGAAGCCGTTCATGCCCGGAAGATTGATGTCCATCAAGATCACCTCGGGTAGGTTGTCCCGGGCGAGCTCGATGCCGACAGCCCCATCGCCGGCGCTCATCAGGCGCATGTCGGCGCGACGCGCGATCAGCTGCTCGACCAGCTTCAGGTTGGCCGAGTTGTCTTCCACGTAGAGAAGTGTTCGCGGTGGCTTGCCGCGTGCCAGGCGCACTTGCGCCGTGGTCGAGGCGCCGACGTCTTCGGTCGTGATTCGTAGAGCGACCGTGGAGTCCAGCTCGAACCAGAACACGCTTCCTTCGCCTTCGGAGCTTTCGACGCCGATGACGCCGCCCATTTGCTCGACCAGGAGCTTGCTCATCACCAGGCCGATGCCGGTGCCCTCTTCGGCGCCGGTCTCGCGTCCGAGGCGGTTGAACGGCTGGAAGAGCTGCCGGAGCTTGGCGCGAGACAGGCCGGGGCCGGTGTCCCTGACGTTGATGCGCGTACGCCTCGCGGTGCTCCCTGCGAGGTCGACCACGACGGAGCCGCCGGGCCGGTTGTACTTGACCGCGTTGGAGAGGAGGTTGATGAGGATCTGCTTCAGTCGGATCCGATCCGCGAGGAGGTAGACGGGCAGGTCGAACACGGGGAAGGTCATCTGGAGGCCGCGCTTCTGTCCCTGCTGCTCGATGATGGCCTGGCATTCGAGCATGCTGTCCCCGAGCAACACTGGCTCCACGGACATCGACAGCTTTCCGGACTCGATCACGGCGAGGTCGAGGACCTCGTTGATCAGCTCCAGAAGGTACCAGCCCGCGTGGAGGATCTGGTCAATGCTCGCCTTTTGCGACGGAGTCGCCGGCGGGGAGTCGGAGTCCAACAGCTGGGCGAAGCCGAGGATCGCGTTGAGCGGAGAGCGCAGCTCATGGCTCATGCTGGAGAGGAACTCGGACTTGGCGTGGTTGGCCTTGTCCGCCGCGATCCTGGCGGTCTCGAGCTCGGCGTTCTTGCTTCGCAGCACCTCATCGAGCCGATTGCGCTCCGTGACGTCGCGCGCCACGACCACCACGCCCTGCAGCGTCCTGTCGCGGTCGTAGAAGGTGGTCGCGTTGAAGGATACCGCTGTTTCGCGGCCATCCCTGGCGCGCGCGGTGAGCTCGTAGTCGCGGACCTTCTTTTCGCTGAGCACCCGCTTGATGCTCGCCGCAGCTCGCTCCGGGTCGGTGAAGTGGTTCTTGAACGGAGCGCCGATCAGCTCGTCGCGTGTGCGGCCGGTGAGCGACTCCATCTGCTTGTTGACGTCGGTGATGATGCCCGACGGATTGATGGCCATCAGCGCGTCGATGTTGGATTCAATGAGCGAGCGCGTGTAGAACTGCTGGTCGCGGAGACGCTGGTCGAGCAGCTTCTGCTCGGCGTCGACCAGCTTGCGGGCGGTGTTGTCCGTGCCGATGAACAGGTAACCGATGATGGCGTCCCGTGTGTCGCGAAGGGCGGTGACCGTGACGACCGCGGGAAAGCGGCTGCCATCTCGTCGGACCTTGGTCAGCTCGTACGTGTCCTCGATGCCGCATGAGGCCTTGAATGCCAGTGCGTGGAAGCCCGGCGAGACGAGCGTGGAGAATTCGAGACTCAGCGCTTTGGCAAGCGCGACCAGCTCCTGCGGATCCGAGAAGTCCGCGGGCGTGGTCTTGTTGATCACGTCGATGGCCTCATAGCCCAGCATTCGCTCCGCGCCGACGTTGAAGATCTGAATCACGCCGCTGGTATCCGTGGCGACGATCGAGAAGTTCGCGCTGGCGAAGATCGCGCTCTGGAGAGCTCCCACCTTGAGGAGCGCCGCCTCCGCCTCCTTGCGCGCGCTGATGTCCCGCAGGATGCCAGTGAAGTGACGCTCTCCCCCGAGCGACATCTCGCTTACGGACATCTCGATGGGGAACGTGGTGCCATCCTTGCGCCGTGCGGTGACCTCGCGGCCCATGCCGATGGCGCGCTCCTCGACGCTCGCCGCGTAGTACGCGAAGGTCCCTTTCTGCTCGTCTCCGTCGAGCTCGGGGACGAGCTTGCTGAAGCGTTGGCCGACAACGTCCGCGGCGCGGTAACCGAACAGCCGCTCCGCGGCCGGGTTGATTGTCTCCACGACGCCATCCGACGCACGCAAGGTGATGATGCCGTCCACCACGGCGTTGAGGATGGTCTGGATCTGCGCGGCGCTGTCGTTCAGGGCTTGTTGCACCGCGTAGGCCTCGGTGACATCGCGGAACACGAGGACGGCGCCGACCACGTGACCGTCGCGGTCGCGAATCGGTGCGCAGCTGTCGGCGATGGATCGCTCGGTCCCGTCCCGCGCCAGCAGAAGGATGTGGTTTGTCAGCCCCTGCACCGTGCCTCGTGCCAAGGTCTCGAAAACCGGGGACGCAACCGGGTGGCGGGTTTCCTGGTTGATGATGAGGAACACGTCGGACACCGGGTGGCCCTTGGCTTGCTCCTGCGTCCACCCGGTGAGCCGCTCGGCGAGAGGGTTGAGCAACGTCACACGCGCCTCGCCATCGGTGGCGATCACGGCGTCGCCGATGGATTGGAGCGTGACCGCTAGCTTCTCCTCGCTCGCCTGAACGGTGGCATTGGCTTGCTGCAGCTCCCGATGGGTCTCCTCTCTGATCTCGAGCCAACGCCGCTGCTCCGCTTCGACCTGCTGCCGTGCCGTGTTGTCCGTGGTGATCAACAGATAGCCAATGATCCCGCCCTGAGGAGCGCGCAGGGCCGAGACCGACACGACCGCGGGAAAGCGACTACCGTCTTGTCGTATGCAAGTCTGCTCGTAGACGTCCTCGACGCCGCGCGAGGCTTTGCACGAGAGCGCCTCGAAACCCGGGGCGATCGTGGTCCCAAGCTCCAAGGTCAACGCCTGGGCGCGCGCGATGACCTCCTGGGGATCGAAGAGGTCCGCCGGCGTGAGCTTACCGATGACGTCGGCGGCCGCGTAGCCGAGCATCCTTTCGGCGCCTGTGTTGAAGATCTGGATGACCCCTTGGTCGTCGGTGGCGATGGTCGAGAAGTTGGCGCTGCTGTGGATTGCGCTCTGCAAGGCTCCGGCGATGAGTACGGCCGCTTGAACCCGGGCCTCCGTGATGCAGTCCGCAGCTCCAAGCGCTGGGCCATGTGTGTTGGGAGCGGTGACTACTTTGGGCATCGGCGACCTCGGCCACAGGCGCGACGTCGTCTGGCCGGGCGAGCCGACAACGACGCGCGAGGGGAAATCCAATCAAGGTGAAGGACCGTACCGGTCAATTCGAAGGAGTATCAGGCGACGCGCGGAGGGTCTCGTTGTCAATTGATTCAACTAGTTGGCTACGTGGCTGGGTGTGTTATCGCCCTCTGACGCGTCTGACCGGGGACACGTCCATGCAAGGCGAGGTCCATCCGTGTCGAAGCGACACCGGGTTGTACCCCAGGGACGCCCCGTCCGGCCCGCTGTATGGCACCTCGACGTTCTCCCAGTTCGATCGGTGGGAAGA
>CAZAWR010000018.1:41647-125089 GCA_964488865.1 uncultured Polyangiaceae bacterium
CAAGAGCACAAGAGCACAAGAGCACAAGAGCACAAGAGCACAAGAGCACAAGAGCACAAGAGCGCCGAGCAGCACGCGCTCGCTATGGTGGAGACTCTGGCCGACGGGCGCCGCAACCACTGACACTGGTTCGCACGGTCAGGACGCTTCGTCGATGAGGTAGGGACAAGTACAGCGCGCGAACGAGAGAATCCGTCTGCCGGCGTGGCGCGAGTACGAACGGCGGATAGATGTCTTCGGACCGTCCACCGACGGGTTGTCCCATGACCTGATAGATCCCGTTGCCCTCCAAGTCCTGCGCGTGCGGTTGGCAGTACACCCATGGCCGGCTCTTGATCTCCGCGAGAACCTCGTCGAGCGTCCGGTCGACCAGGCCCGCGGTGTCTTGCAGAAGCAAGAGGAAGTCGCGATCCCAAACGTCCGTGGCACACGCCGCTCCGCCGCCCCTGGCCGTGCACGCATCCCGCAGGTACTGCGGGAAAGGACCCAACGCGTCCTGTCCGTCGACGCAATGGCCCGCGAGATGGTCGTAGGCGGATCCCGACGCACACGCCGGCTTGTCGGTCGGCAGTGGCGAGCAGCTTGCCGGCAGCGCCGCGACGGCGACGTCGATGGGGTCGCCCGCGTCGGGCCCGCCGTCCGATGCGTCGAGCGCTGCATCGCCGGATGCGTCCGGCGAACCATCGTTCGAATCATCCAGCGGAGAGTCCGCCACGGCCGCGTCCCCTGCCTCACTCGTTGCGACGTCCGGTGCGTCGGGGGATGCCTCCGGCACGGCCGCGTCATGTGCCGCATCTGGGACGCTAGCGGGTAATTCGGAGCTGCCGGTGTCGTCCGCGCCGCAGCTCGGCAAGGAGAGCAAGGTGACGAGGGCAACCGCCGAAGTGGAGCGCCTGGTGGACAGGAAGGAAGAACGCGTTGAGCCCGGCATCACCATGGTCTCTGGGGTTCCCATTTCCCCTACTCTACCGGGATTGGCGGACCTCGAACAGCCATGCGAACAGCCGTCGTTCGCGGCCGGACGCTCGACCGACGTTGAGCCGCGCGGCCCCTTTCGGTATGCTGACGAACGGGCGGTCGAGGTGGACCGTACGGTAACTCTGGACACCATCGTGTCGACGGGAGGTTGAGCAGCTTGATGACCAGCAGCGCACCGGCAGGGCGTCGGACTTCCTTCGGGAAGTACCGCGCGATCGCGGAGCTCGGTGCGGGGGGTATGGCCGAAGTCTATCTCGCCGTTGCGCAGGGCGTAGGGGGCTTCAGCAAGCTGCACGTCATCAAGCGATTGCGGGACGAGCTGGCGTCGGAGCCCGAGTTCCTGGTCATGTTCTTGGACGAGGCGAAGCTTGCGGCCCGCCTCAACCACCCGAACATCGTGCAGACCTACGAGGTCGCCGTCGAGGACGACCAACACTTCCTGGTGTTGGAGTACGTGGACGGGGAACCGCTGCGCAGCCTCGTGCGCCGTGCGCGGGATGCTGGCGAGCCCATGTCCCTTTCGATCCACGTCAAGATCATTCATGACATGCTCGCCGGACTGCACCACGCTCACGAAGCGAAAGACTTCGACGGTACCCCGTTGCAGATCGTGCATCGCGACGTGTCTCCGCACAACGTGCTCGTGACCACCGAAGGCCACGTCAAGCTGTTGGACTTCGGGGTGGCCAAGGCGATCAACACGCGCGCCAACACGGCGTCCGGCGCCATCAAGGGCAAGGTCCGCTATCTCGCGCCCGAGCAGGTCGCCGGCGAGCATGTCGATCGTCGCAGCGACTTGTTTGCGGTAGGCGTGATGCTTTGGGAAGCCCTCGCGGACGGCAAGTTCTGGGAAGATCTGCCCGACTACCGCATCCTCGCCCGCCTTCTGTCCGGTGATCTTCCCGCCGTGAAGCTGGGTCGCTCCGATCCTTGCGCCCAAGATCTCGCGCGCGTCGTCGAGAAGGCGCTCGCGGTCAAGCCGGAGCACCGCTACGCCACGGCGGCCGAGCTCCGCGACGACCTTGCCGCGCTGCTCGACCGCGCCGGTCCGCGGCCGAGCGATCAAGCGATCGGGGCCTTCGTCGCTCGCGTGTTCGCCGATCGTAGGGCCCAGATTCACGAGGCGATCGAGCGGAAGCTCGCGGCCTTGGGGGAGGACGACTTCTCCAGCCCACTGCTGGACCTGCGAACCGTGCATACGGCGTCGTCCAAGCGGCTACGCAACTCGGACCCGACCCTCCCGATCGGAAGTGGGTCGAACTCAGGGCTCCGGCACGCGTCGTCGGGGTCCCTGTCGGAGGCCGCGGAGACCTTGCCAGCTCCTGCCAACGTGCATCGGCCGCGTCGCTGGCTTCGCCCGGTCGCGCTCGTGGCCGTGGCCGTGTGCGTCCTCGGCGTTGCCGTGCTGCTGACGTTTCGTTCGACGGACTCCACCGAAGCGCCAGCCCTGGTTGCCCCTCCGGCACAGACCCAAACGATCCTGGTCGAGGTCGAAACCACACCCGCACATGCCACCATCTCGCTCGACGGCGTCGAGTTCGAAGGCAATCCCTATCGCGGGAGCCATCCGAAGGATGGCCGGGAGCATGTGATCGGCGTGCGGGCCGCGGGGTTCGACGACCAGAAGACCACGGTGAGCTTTTCGGACAACGTGAAGATCCGGGTCATGCTCATCGCTGCCGCCGCTGCGTCGGCAGAGCCGGTCGAATCGACCGAGCCTGCGCGAAGCGAGCCTGTTCGTGTTCCGAGCAATCCGCCTCGCACGCCTCCCCCTCAGCACACCAAGCCCGCGCCCAAGCACGGGTTCGACCCCGGAGACCCATGGCGATGAACCGGAGGGATTGGCTTCGTTTCCCGCGCAGTCTCGTGCTGTGGCTCGGCCTGCTCGTGGTCTCGGCACCCGTGCGGGCGGAGGCCGGGGACGCGGCACGAGAAAGCTCCGACCCTGGCCCGAGCCCGGAAGCCGTCACCAAGGCCCGCGAGCACTTCCTGCGCGCCGAGAAGCTCTACAAGGACGGCGCGTTCGAGGCGTCCCTGGTCGAGTTGATCAAGGCCTACGAGATCGCTCCGAGCTATCGAATCCTGTACAACATCGGGATCACGAACCTCGAGATCGGCGACTACGCCGCGGCCATCCGAGCCCTTCAGCAATACCTCGCGGAAGGCGGAGAGGAGGTCCCTGCCGATCGGCGCAGGGCCTTGCCGGAGAAGATCCGATCGCTCCGGGACCGCGTAGCCTACGTCACGGTGGAGACCAACGAAGAAGGTGCCGAGGTCCTCGTCGACGACATCCCGGTCGGCCGCGTGCCACTGGCTGAGCCCCTGCTGGTCAACGCCGGGCGTCGTCGCGTTGCCGTGTCCCTGCCCGACCGCCCGCACGTTCGTGAGGTCGTCACCGTCGCTGGGGGTGAATCCGTCAACGTGGTTTTGCGCTTCCCGACGACGGAAGGTCCGCCGCCCGCCGTTCCCGGGCCCGCGGTCCCGCCCCCGGCGCGCCCACCGAAAACGGCGCCTTCGAAGCCCTCTCCCGAGCGCGTCGAACCCAAGGTCGAAAGCAGCGACACCGGTCTCTGGCTGGGGTGGACGGCCACGGGATTGCTGGCCACCGGGACGATCGTGACCGGAGTCCTCGCGCTGTCTGCCTCCGACGATCTCGAGGCCGAGCGGACGAGCTACGCGTCGGATCCCGGGGCCAAGCGCGACGCGCTGGACGACGCCGCGGATCGCGCCGCACGACTCGGGCTCGTCACCGACATCCTCGGCGCTGCCGCGATCGTGGTCGGGGGCGTGACGCTGTACGCGACCCTCGCGTCGGACGATCACGAGCGTTCGGGCACGCTGAAGGTGCAGGCCGTACCGGGCAGCCTTCGGGTCCGCGGTTCGTTCTGACAAGGACGGCCTCGGGTCGAACACGAAGACGTGCTCGCAGATCGCGTACACGTGGACCGTCGCGCCAAGCCGTTGGGTCACCGCGCAAGGCAGTCGTCCAAAGCCGGATCGTTTTCAGCGGAACAGACCGAGCCCGGGTTCGGTGGCGGCGCTGCCTGAATCCCCGCGAGCCGTGTGGGCAGCGTCGTGAACCCCGCAGCCATGGTGAACCCGTCGCAAGGTCTGTTCGGGTCGACTTGTCCGTCCATCAGGGTGTCAGCTGCGCCGCAGAACATCTCGCGCAGGATCGGGTATTGCGAATCGTTTCGACACATGGAAGGCAAGCCCATGAACGGCGGCACCACCTTCGAAAGCCACGACAGCGCCGTCGTCACGGAGAACCGCCCAGTGAGCACCGGCTGCGTCAAGGACCACGCCTTCGTCGCAGGGTCTTGCCTGAGCAAACCCGTCACCATCGCGTCCACGAGCTCGAACTCGACCCCGACCATGTTGAACGCGATAGGTCCGTCGAACTTCGCAACCAGTGTGTAGCTCGTCACGTAGGCTTCGCGGGTGACGAACGCCGACTCCCACTGCTCAGGGTCGTCGCTTTGCTCGCCACCCGCCACGGAAGAAGGGCTCACGGTCCACGCGTCCGTTCCGTCCCAACGGGGCGTGTCCGAGCCATCCGTCGTGACCAGGCCGGTCGGTACGAACAACTCCACGCTGAGCCGATCGTCAAACGGCTTCCCCGAGTAATCCCTCACGCGTATGAGCCCGTCGGGAGTCACCACGCCAGCCCGAATGGAATCGGTCACGTTCTGCGTGGATATCGGCGTGAAGCCGAGGAGCGCGGCCTCCTTGTAGATCGTCTGCAGGTTTCCGTTGTCGCGCCCCTCTGCGAAGTCCTGAACCGTCCCTGAGGCCCACGCGTGCGGTCTGCACGACATCGCCCTCTCATCCGTGGAGCACAGGCCGTCCAGATCGTACCCGAGGACATCCGCATCGGGGGGCTGCCCGTCCAAACCGTCACCGTAGTTGTGCCCAACGAGGACCGACGTGAAGGAGAAGAGATCCCCTGCGTCCTGCACGTCCGAACGCTCGGGCGGGCGCGCCAGCTCGCACATCGTGCAAACCTTCTGGCCGAGATCACACACGCCGTTCACGCCGAACCGCTCGCAGTCGACGTCCGATTCACACTGATCGCGGCCCTTGTCGATGACCAAGGAGCACGATTCCAGCATCGCGAACGCGGCCAGGGCGAAGAACACGCCGAGACCTTCTACGTTCCTCATGACCGACTTGGCCTCCGACCCATGCCCATGTTGTTTCAATATCACGATTCCAAATTGCTGGGCAATGCGGGGACGTTGGATTGAGATCTACCGCTCGAAACAGACGAGCCAGTCTTGGTCCAGGCTCATGGGCGCGTCCCGTGTTTCGGTCGGTGCCCGAAAGTTGTGGTCAAATCAAAAGTAGGAAGTTGCACTCGACGCAGGTCGTCTAATCTCGTACGACACAGGCATGAGCGCTTTCGGTTACCGGGTCGCCTCCACCGTATGGGCCGCCGCGCTTGCGATCGGCACACCCGCCTGTTCCGCGTCGAGCTCCTCCAACGACTTCAAAAGCGGACCGACAGGCACGGGCGGTGACACGCAAGATGCCTCCACCTTTCTACCGCCCGACGCGTCCCCGGCGACGGACGCCTCCTCCGTGCTCGACGCCTCGTCGAACGACGGTTCCGACCCTTGCACGATCCCATGCTCCTACGATTACAAGCAAGTGCTCCACTGTGGCAGCGTCGTCCAGGAGTGCGAAGCAGGAACGCTGTGCTCGGCAGGTGTCTGCAAACCCGCCTGCAGCGCGGCCAACGAGAACCGATCCAGTGTGGGCTGCGAGTACTACCCGGTGCAAATGGACGGCTATTCCGTCTCGACGGGTGGTTGCTTCGCGGTGTTCTTGGCGAACACCTCCGACGTGGAAGCGCACGTGCAGATTCGCTGGAAGGGACAGGACCTGGACACGTCGACGTTCGGCCGCATTCCCGCGGGAACGGGGAGCAACCTGACGTATGAACCGTTCGATCCCGCCGGGGGGATTCCTGCCGGGGAGGTAGGTATCTTCTTTTTGGCCGGTCCCGACATGAGCGACAACAGCGGCGCGTCCGTGAAGTGTCCTGTTGCTCCGGCGGTCGTCGGGCTCGAGGCCCAGGTGCAAGGCACCGGAGTCGGCAACGCCTTCCACGTCACCACCGACATGCCGGTCGTGGCCTACCAGATGCTGCCCTACGGCGGGGGGTCGGCGACGGTCACCGGCGCGTCGTTGCTTCTGCCCACGAGCGCGTGGGACACCAACTACATCGCGATCAACGCCTATCCCAAGAGCGCCGTTCCCTTCCAAGGCTCGCTCCCGTCGATGAACATCATTGCGATGCACGACGACACCGTAGTGTCGATTCGGCCGGTGGTGCCGATCGTCGGCGGCAAGGGTGTGCCCGCGGCCGGGGCGAACCAGGTGATGCAGATGACGCTCCAACGGGGGGAGCAGTTCCAAGTCAGCCAGGACCTCGAGCTCACGGGCAGCCCGGTGGAAGCGAGCAAGCCAATCGGGCTGATGGCGGGCCATCAGTGCCTGAACGTGCCGGTCCACAAGATGTACTGCGATCACGCGGAGCAGCAGATTCCGCCGGTCAAGGCCCTGGGCTCGGAGTATGTGGCCGTCACCCACCGCCAACGCTCCAACGTGCAGGAAAACCCGCCCTGGCGCTTCGTAGGGGCGGTGGACGGGACCGCGTTGGTCTTCGACCCGCCCGTCCACGATCCGGTGACCATCGGCCTCGGTCAAGTCTTCGAGCTATCCACGCCGATACCTTTCGTCGTGCGCAGCCAAGACGCCGACCACCCTTTCCTGGTCTTCGCATACATGACGGGCTCGATGATGTCGACGCCGGGGTACGGAGACTCGGACTTCGTTCGCGTGACGCCGTCGGGCCAGTACATGGGACGGTACGTGTTTTTCACCGACCCCACATACCCCGAGGTGAACCTTGTGGTGGTTCGCACGAGGGGGGGGGCTGGGTTCGCGAACGTCGAGCTTGATTGCGCGGGGCCGATTGGGGGGTGGATGCC
This sequence comes from uncultured Polyangiaceae bacterium, assembly GCA_964488865.1. GTDB lineage: Bacteria > Myxococcota_A > Polyangia > Polyangiales > Polyangiaceae > MWCO01. Next base: position 48,622 of record CAZAWR010000018.1, read on the forward strand.
CGTTGGGAGCGAAGGCGCCTATGAGTTCGCGCGCGTCGACTTGGTCCGGCATAACTTCGCGAACCAGGGCAACTGCAGCAACGGTCGCCACGAGATGCGCTCGACGGAGCCCTTCGGGCTCTGGATTTGGGGCTGGGGCACGCCGGAAACCGGCCAAAACCCCCAAACCGTCAACGTCTCCTACGGCTACCCGGCGGGAGAGAACGTCCGTCCGATCAACCAGGTGTACGTGCCGCCCCAGCCCAAGTAGGGGGGATTCAGATCGGTCTGGTCGCCTGGTCAGGTGTCGCCGGCATGGGCTGGGTCGATCGACCCCGGACGTCTCCCTCTCCTACCTCTTTTCGCAGTGCAGCTGCCCATCTGGGCAGTACTTGATGTCCACGATGGTGTGGGGCGTGGGGCTGTTCAGCAACTCGACGTAGAGGTAGGCCCTGCCGTCTCGTTCTCGGAACCTGCGGTACTCGAAGCGGGACCCGGCCATTTGCGTGCGAAGCTGCCAGCTCGGGGGACTTGCGGCCTCCCAGTTCGGTGGCAGGCTGGTGTCGTAGAAGTCCTTCACCACCTGAGCCCCGGCCGGTGCGGTGAAGTGAGCGAGCCTGACCCCCAGCACCTCGGTTTGCGACACGGCCGTGGAGCCGGGGTAGATGGGCACGCTTGCCGGCAGCGTGACCCCTGCGCTCTTGCCGCAAGGACAACAGCCCCCCAGCAGGGCCAGGGCACAGGCGGTGGCGAACGCAGGGGCAGAGATGCGACGCATGGCGGACTCCTCGTGAACGGCTGCTGAGTGGGCGCTCTTTCGAGATTCCCCAGGCCTTATCGTGCCCGATCGCAGGACGATTGCCCAGTGTTGTCTCGCGTCCCGCGCGCACGAGCACGGGCCCCTGCTCCGATCGCAAGGTCGTTCCCTCATGCCATGCAGCCCTGTCTTGGAGTATCGTGTGTCGGTTTCGGGCAGAGGGAAGGAAGGTTCGAGATGGTTCGCGACAGGAAGATGACCTTGGGGTGCGTGGTTTCGCTTCTCGCCTGCATGACGACGGCCTGTTCCGAGGACGAAGGGAGTGGGGCTGGCGGCACGGGTGGCGCGGGGGGCTCGGGCGGCGCAGGCGTGGGAGGTGCCGGGGGGACCGGGACGGGCGGCAGTTCCACCGGGGGCGGCGCGGGGGACGCTGGCACGGGAGGGACCGGGGCAGCCGGCGCTACGGGAGGCGCGGCGGGAGTGTCCGGATCCGCCGGCGACGGGGGTGACGCCGGTGAAGCCGGTGCGGCCGGAGCCGATCCCGGTCGTCCACAACTCGGTGATACCGACGCAGAGGGCCGCACGCTCGTGTGGGCCGAGGAGTTCGACGGTCCGGAGATCGACCGGACCTTGTGGGGCAATGAGGTCGGTATGATCCGCAACCAGGAGGAGCAGTACTACACGACCGACCCAAAGAACCAGTTCGTCGAGAACGGCGATCTCGTCATTCGGGGCATTCGAGAGAGCTTCGAGGGCGCCGAGTACACCTCGGCCTCCCTCACGACCGAAGGCTTCCACGACTTCCTGTACGGCAAGCTGGAAGGGCGCATCAAGGTGCCCGGGGGCCAAGGGTGCTGGCCTGCGTTCTGGATGCTGCCCGCCCACAAGGACAAGTACGACGGATACCCTCCTTACGGCTCCTGGTGGCCTGCTGGAGGGGAGATCGACATCATGGAGTTCGTGAGCCAGGACCCCTCCACGGTGTACGGTACGGCGCACTATCTCCAGAACGGGGGCCATGCGTCGAGCGGGAGCAACACGGTATTGTCCCAGCCCGTGTCCCAGGACTATCACGTATTCGCGATCGAATGGTCACCGACGCAGATAGCGTGGTTCGTGGACGACGTTCCTTTCCACACGTTCGAGAGTGCGGGCCCATTCGACGGGTTGACGCCGTTCAACGACAGCATGTATTTGATCTTGAACCTGGCGATTGGCGGAACGTGGCCGGAGGACCCGGACCCTGGGGTGTATCCGCAAGAGATGCGGGTCGACTGGGTGCGGCACTGGACGGGACCGTGAGGGGCTCCCGTTCTTGAGCGGAGCGCCCGTCCATCCTTCCATCGCATCGTTGCGAGCGATTCGACCCATGAGTGTCGCTAAAGCACGTTTGAATCCGAGGGGGTGGGACGCTATGGTTGCATGCGTGTTGTCGAGGTGTAGGAATGCAGCTTCCGCTCTTGCCTGACGGTTGGCGTCACTTCCTGGGGTTCGCCGGCTACGACTACATCGCCGAGATGGATCGGGAGCTGCGCTACTTCGACGTGAGCGCGAACTACGAGCGGCTCTTGGGCAGGACGCGAGAGGAGCTGCTGGGGCGGACCGCGTTGGAGCTGGAGCTGATCCACCCGGAGGACATCGACGGGCTGGGCGAGGGGCTGCGGCCCTTGTTCGAGGACGACACACCGGTCCGGGTCGAGTACCGCTTTCGCGCGGCCGGCGGGGCCTGGGCGTGGGCGGAGAGCTCCGGTCAGGCGTTTCTGAACTCCGCGGGCGTGTGGCGCTGCGTGTTCATCTCCCGCGACATCTCCGCGCGCAAGGCGATGGAGGTGTCCCTCGCCGCGAGCGAAGCCGATTACCGCAGCTTGATCGAGCACGCCGTGGACGCCATCCTGATCGGCAACGCGCGCGGCGAAATCATCCGGGCCAATGCCCGGGCCTTCGAGCTCACAGGCTACGGGCCGGACGAGCTCCTGGGGATGAACTTCGCTGCGCTGTTCTCCACGGAAGAGCACAAGCGCGCTCCGCTTCGCTACGACCGTCTGGACCGCGGCGAGGACGTGCGTTCGGAGCGCCTGGTGACGCGTCGGGACGGGACCTTGGTGCCTGTCGAGATGAACACACGCAAGCTGCCTGACGGGCGCTATCAGACATTCTTGCGTGACGTCACCGAGCGCAGGCATGTCGAGGCGGCGTTGCGGCAGACACAAAAGCTGGAGAGTCTCGGCGTCCTCGCGGGAGGCATTGCGCACGACTTCAACAACCTCCTTACTGCCATCCTGGGCAATCTCAACCTCGCCCAGCTCTTCGTCGCTCCGGAGTGTCGCGCCCACCCCTACCTCGGCGCCGTCGAGAAAATCGTGCTCAAGGCCGCCGAGCTCACCCGACAGATGCTCGCCTACTCCGGCAAGGGAAGCTTCGTCGTCCGCAGCCATGACCTCAACCAGGTCGTCCAGGAGATGACACACCTGCTCGAAGTCAGCATCTCCAAAAAGGTGTCCTTGCGCCTGCGGCTCGACCCGAACATCGTCCCGATCGACGCCGACGTCGCCCAGATCCAGCAGGTCATCCTGAACCTGGTGACCAACGCCTCCGACGCCGTCGGCGACGCGGAAGGGGCGATATCCATCTCCACGCGCGTGATGGACCTGGACGACGTTTACATCGCGGGGACCGTCGCCTCCCAGAAGCTCGACCCTGGGCGCTACGTCGCTCTCGAAGTGAGCGATACGGGGACAGGGATTCCCGCCGAGATCATGGACCGCATCTTCGACCCCTTCTTCACGACGAAGGCTGCGGGGCGCGGGCTGGGGTTGTCCGCGATGCTCGGCATCCTGCGAGGCCACGGCGCGGGGTACAAGATCTACTCCGAGCGGGGGCGGGGCACGACTTTCAAGCTGTTCTTTCCGGCGAGTGTCAAGCCAGAGGCCCGCGCCCCCGGAACCCCCGAGGAGGAAGTGTTGCCGCTGCACGGGACGGTGCTGCTGGTCGACGACGAAGAGACGCTTCTCGCGACTCTTCCGTCGGCCCTCGAGCACTTCGGTCTTCACGTGCTGACGGCCCGCGACGGGCGAGAGGCGGTCGACCTGTTTCGCAGGGACCCGGCGGCCGTGGATGTGGTCCTCATGGACGTCACGATGCCTCGGATGGACGGCAGGGAGGCATTCCGGGAGGTTCGCAAGCTGCGCGCCGACGCGCGGGTGATTCTCTCGAGTGGCTATCACGAGGAGTCGGTGGAGGGCCTGCGACACGAGGGGCTCGCGGACTTCATCCAGAAGCCCTATCAGCTGTCGGAGCTGCGACGGGTTCTGGCGCGCGTGCTTGCCCGGTGAGGGGGCCTGAGCCCTTCAGTCCGCGTCGAACCCTTCGATCAACCCCTCCGCTTCCTTGCCGTCCACGTCGAGCGCGGCTGCGAGCGAAAGGAGCATCTCCCGCTCCAGCGGGTGAATCACCCCGTCGGCTCCGGTCATGTCCGCGGCCAGCAGCACCGCGAGCCAGCGCAAGCTCGGCTCCGTGAGCCGCTCGCGAATCGAAGCGATGCAGGTTTCTCTGCCGGCGGCCTCGAGGCGCCCGCGCAGTCCCGCCACCACCTCGTTGAGGCGCGGTGACCCGAGCCGGCCCTCCGTCAACTGCTCCACGCTTCGTGCGAAGTGGGCCCGCTCCGTCTCGCTGAACTCCCCGTCGGCGAAGGCAGCGAGATACACCACCTCGACGAGTGCCTCGAGCTTGGTCTCGTCGAGCTCACGGGTGATCGCGTCGCCCGGGTCCTGCATGCGACGAGATTGTATCGGTCGTATTGCGGTCAGGCAAACGGAGTCGTTCCCCCGCAGATCCGGAGCCATCAGAGTTGGCCGCAGATTCCGCAGAGAACCGCAGATGGTTTCGTGGCTTGTGCGGAGGTGGGTAGCGTGGCGACGGGTTGTGCGTCTGAAGCGACCCATGCTGACCCGCCTCGTGGGAAGGAGCCTTTCGAAAAGCAAGATCCAGAGGTTACTCTCTCTGCCCGGCGCTTCGCTCCAGATCAGGGTTCCCGCGAGGTCAGTCCGCGTCCTTGCAGCAGCGCACGCCCGTCTGCAGCTCGTGGAAGACCTCGTCGTGATCGACCGTGGTGGGCCGGCATCGATTGCGGAGGGGGCCCCACCAGCCGCCCTTGAGCCCCGAGCTCATCTTGCGATGGTTGTTCTTCGCCGAGAAGTGCGGCACGTCCAGCACCACCCACTCGTCGATGTTGCCGACCATGTTCTGCACACCGAAGGGCGACACGCAGGCGGGGTTGGCGGCGACGGGTTGGCGATGGTCCGCGAGGTCGCCTTTGCGCGTCACGAGCCCCTCGGTGCGCTCGAAGTTGCAGATGTCGGAGTTGCGCACGAACCCGTAGGGGTAGGGTTTGGCTTCTTCTCCCTCGCACGCGAAGAGCCACTCTTGCTCCTGGCAGAGCCGCTTGCCCTTGGATTCGCAGATCTTCTTCGCTTCCGTCCAGGACTTGTCCGCGAGGGGAAGGCCGTCGTCCCCCCCCATCTCCAGGCGGTCGATGCAGAAGCGCATCGGCACGCGCTTGCCCTTGCACTCCGTGGGGTCCACGAAGACCCGGCACCGCGCGTAGGGGTTGACCACGGGATCCTCGATCCACTCCTTACACGCTTGGTTCACCTTGGTGCAGAGCTTGCCCTCGACCAGCGCCATCTCGGACGGACACGAAGGCGTGTCCGGCTCGACCGGTCGCTCCTCGACCGGTCGCTCCTCGACCGGTTCCACCACGGGCTGTGGCTGGATCGGCTCGGCCACCTCCACGGGCGTGGGCTGTGCGTCCTGCATGAGCGCGGCGTCCCGGTCCCACCCACCGGGTTCGTACTCCACGCCTTCGGCCGAGCACCCATTGGGCACGAACAGAGTCAACCCAGAAAATCCGAGAGCAAAGACATAGGCTCGCATACGGGACCTCGTCGAGAGGCGACGGTTCGAAACGAATGGATCCAGAAAGCGCACCACAGGTCTAAGCATAGCGCTTTCCGTGCCAGGGCCTCGGCGGAAGGAACCGCGGGGAAACGCGAGGATCGGTTCGAACGCGTGGGTCGTCACCCTGACATCGCGTTCATGGACGTGTCCTCAGTTGCAGTGGACCGGTTTCAGCTCGTACGTGATGGGTCCGCTGCCCACCCCTTCCACGGTCACGATGTACGTCTCCCCCGCTGCGGGCGTCCAACCGCTCGGCCGGAAGGCGAGGGTCGAGTACGACCCGTACCCCCCCGACAGCGGCATCTTCTCCATCGTCAGGTCCGCGGCGTCGGATTGCCGGACCACGGTCATCACAGCGCTGGACACGTTGAGGTTGTGGTGGAACGTCCAGACCCAACCCGTGATGGCGGTGGGGACGAACCCGGGGGGAGGGAAGGCGATCCAATCGGGCCACGGGCCGGACCCGCTCGATCCGAAGACGGCGAGGCACTGCGCGTTGCCGTAGGGACCTCCGCCTGCGTAGTACCCAATGCCCACCGGTCCGAGGGGGGGGTTGAAGATCCACCGACGGTGCCCGAACGTGGTGAAGTTGCCGTTGTCCTCGATGAACTGGTCGATCGCCTCGGCGGGGTGACCCGATCCCCACGCGAGGTTCGACTGGCCCGCTCCGCTCGCCCCTTCAGGCGTGTAGCACTTCGCGCTCGGGTCGGGCGAGTGCGGGTTGGGGGCGGTCCCTGGAGGGTTCCACGACGCCACGACCGCGCACCACATGTTCATCTCGTTGAGCGACAGGCTGTCCGAGACCGGCCCCAGCCCCACCATCCAACGGAACATGTTGATGCGCACCAGCGTGTCGTCGATGCCTGCCCGCGTGAGGGTGCCGGGATCACACTCTGTGGGGCCGGCGGTCCACGGCGACGCATCGGTGTACGTGTGCCCCTGGTTCCACTGATCGCAGACTTCTTGCTCGGTGTGCTGCGCGGGGTCCCCAGGCAACGATGGCTCGCACCCGGCGCCCGTGGATACGAACCCGGGGTTGCAGACGCACGTCAGGGTGGACGGCTCGCAGTGCTCATTGGCGCCGCACGAGACGGCTGCGCAAGGGTCGGGGCTCCCGCCCGTGCCCCCGGTGGCGGTTCCGCCCGTGCCTGAAGCGCCCGCGCTCCCGCCGGTTCCGCCTGTGTCGCCGCCGCCGGTTCCCCCCGTGTTGCTCCCGCCGGTTCCCCCCGTATCGCTGCCGCCGGCTCCGCCCGTGGTGCTGCCGCCGGTTCCGCCCGTGGTGCTGCCGCCGGTTCCGCCCGACGCCCCCGCGCTTCCTCCGACGCCCGCGTCTTGCCCGGCTCCCGCGTCATCCGGGCCAAAGGTCACCGCGTCGAAGTCCAGCAAGGACGAGCACCCCGCGAGGCTGACGAGCGCGCATCCCGTCAGGCCAAGCCCACGGCGTCGCATCAGAAGCTCCCCATCACGCCCGCGCCCGTCGGTCCCAGATAGGGTTGCACGCGGGCGGTCGACGCTTCCGTCTCTGCGTCCTTCGGGCCGGTCATCAGCAGGACCGCCCCCAGGCCGAGCCCAACCCCTCCCACGATGAACCCGGCGGTCGAGATGTTCGCCTGCATCTTGCCGCGATCGTAGCTGTCCCGCTGGTTCTCGGTGCAGACGTCGTCCACGCAAGCCGCGCGCAGGTCGTCTCGCGTGCTGCGAGCCATCATCCCGAACGCCGTGCCCGCGATAAGTCCGACCCCTCCGACCGCAAGGCTCACGTAGCCCCACGTCTTCTGCGAGGTCCCATCCGTGGACACCTCGACGGCGTCTTCTTTCTCAGGCTTCGTGGCGGGCACCGGCTCGAGCTCGATGGCCACCTTCTCGTCGGCCCCGTCGCCCAGCACGACGGTCTTTTCGAAGGGGAGGAAGCCCTCCGCTTCGGCCCGAACGAGCACGGACCCTGGGTTCATCTCCATGCGTGTGCCGTGGTCCGAGGAGGAGAGCTGCTTGTCTCCCAGGCGCACCGTGCCGGCAAAGCCCGGGGAGACATTCACGGTCATGTGGGCGACCCTCTCTTCGATTTTCTTGAGCAGCTCCCGGGAGTTCTTGCGGTCCCACCACCCGGCCCGGTTGTTGTCCGCCACGGACTGCGCGTGCTCGCGGGCCTCGATGAACAACCCGAGGCTCACGAGCGCCTTGGCGAGCTGGTAGCGCGCCCTGGGCGTGTCGTTGAGCGCGAGGGCTGCCTCGAAGGCTTCCCGCGCTTCCTGCCACGCCTCCGCCTTGTCGTGCTTCATCCCCTCGTTGACCAGCTTCTGGGCCTCCGCCTTGTCTTTCCAGCTCGCTTGGGACCAAGCCGGCGACGTGAACCCGAGAACCACGAGGATGCCTACGAGCAGAAGCACCAGACGTCGATTGCGCATGATTCGAGGATCCCAGATACCCCGGCAGTCCGTCAACGAATGCTTCACCGTGGTCTCCCCCTGGCCGCTCGCCCCTCAAAAACATCGGAACGCTGGCATGTGAACCGTTTCGATCGTAAGAACGGGCCCCATGCATCCCATCCTGTTTCGCATTCCGGTACCGAACTGGAACGTGCCAGGCATCGGACCTCTGCACGAAGCTTTCACGCAGGGTAACATCCCGATCTATTCCTACGGCGTCATGCTCGGCCTTTCCCTGGTCGTCGGGTGGTACCTCACCCTATGGCTTGCCGAGAAAGACGGGCTTCCCAAGGAGACCATGGCGAACTGCTACGTCGTGACCGCCTTGGCCGCCATCGTGGGGTCGCGCGTCCTGTACGTCCTGACCAACCTGGACGAGTTCGAAAGCTTTGGGGACTTCTTCGCGTTTCGGCGCGGAGGGCTCGTTGCCTACGGCGGCTTCCTCGGCGGGTACCTCGGCTCCTGGGGCTACCTGAAGCTCAAGAAGATCCCCCTGATGCCGTGGGCCGACGTGGCCGTCCCGTCGTTGGCTTCCGGTCTCGCGATCACGCGCATCGGTTGCTACCTGTTCGGCTGCGACTTCGGAAAGCCCCTGAGCGATGGCGCTCCTGAGTTTCTCAAGAAGATAGGAACGTTCCCGCACTGGGCTCCTGGCACGGTCGACCGTGGCGATGGGGCTCCTGCGTGGATCCAGCACGTCAACAGCGGCTTGATCGATCACGAGGCGACGCATTCGTTGCCGGTGCACCCGACCCAGCTGTACGAGTCCCTGGTGGGGCTGGCGCTTCTCGCGTTGCTGATGGTGCAGCGCAAGAACCAGCGCTTTCGCGGCCAGATCTTCATGCTGTTCGCCTTTGCGTACGGCTTCGCGCGGTTCCTGCTCGAGATCGTTCGCGATGACGCGGAGCGCGGTCTGTACGGCCCAGAGCTAGGCGCGCACATCCTGCTTCCCGGGGCCCTGGCGCTCTTCGCGGCGGGCTATTCGATCGGGTTCGCCAACGGCATCCCGAACGTCACGATGCGACGGCTCACGCAAGGGCTCTCGTTCGTCCCGGCGCTGGTTGCGTTCCTGGTGATGCGTCCTGGTTCGTTCATGACCGCGAACATCGTCCAGCTGTCGACGTCGCAGTGGGTGGGCGTGTTGACCGCGGTGGCGGTGTCCGTGGCGTACATGATCTACTGGAAGGCGGCGGAAGCGCACCCGGCCGAGGCGATGGTCATCAACCTCAGGGGGTTCCAGGCCGATCAGGCCAACCTCGAGGCCAAGAAGACGGTCGAAGAGGAAGAGCCGGAGGCCGACGAGGCGGAGGAAGAGGAAGAGGCGCCGCGCAAGAAGGCGAAGAAGAAGAAGGCCAAGAAGGCGCCCCAGGAAGAGGTCGAGGCCAAGTTCGACGAGGACGAGGACGAGCCTTCGAAGACGAAGGAAGAGGTCGACGAGGACGAGCCTTCTAAGACGAAGGACGATGTCGACGAGGACGAGCCTTCTAAGACGAAGGACGAGGTCGACGAGGACGAGCCTTCGAAGACGAAGGAAGAGGTCGAGGCCAAGTTCGACGACGACGAGGACGAGCCTTCGAAGAAGGACAAGAAGGACGAAGAGAAGTAGGTTTCCGCCTCACTCCCCGCGCAACACCACCGCGGGCGCCACCTCGGAGGCTCTGCGGGCAGGAATCCACCCCGCCAGCAGTCCCGCCAACCCGCACGCTCCCACCGCCCCAAGGATCGACCACGGCACGACCGTGAACGGCCACGGTGCCACCAGCAACGTCAGCAGCTCGGACAACCCCCACGCTCCGAGCCCGCCCAGCACGACGCCCACCATCGCCCCCGTCACCGCGATCCCCACGGACTCCGCGAGCACGCCGCGACGCAGCCGGGAGGCGGACAGCCCGAGCGCTCGACGCACCGCGAATTCCCGCGCCCGCTCCGCCACCGTGACGAGTTGGCTGTTCATCACGTTGATCCCTCCCACCCCGATCGACAGAACCCCACCCAGCAGCAGCACCGCCATCAACACGGACCGGATCACCTCGTCCAGCGCCATGCCCCCTTCCAGCGGCTCCCAGGTGTGCCCACCAACGCCCCGGTGCAAAGCCTGAAGGTAGGGAGAGAGTCGCAGCGACGTCTCCTTTCCTGTCTCCCCCGCCGTGCCGTAAGCGAGCGTGATCGACGTCTCGTTGGGCGCGCCCCGCACCGCTCTCTCGAACGTCGCGTCCGACACGTACACCTTGCGATCCACGCGCCAAGTCTCTCCGCCGCTGCCTCCCCCCATCGGGGGCTTCGGCCGCAGCACGCCGACCACGGCCAGTCGCGTCGACCCATCGAGCACGAGCGCGGCGTCCGATGGCGGCCAAGCGCCGTCGAACAACCGCTTCCAGACGTCGTGACCGATCACGCAGTGACGTTGCCCCGCTTCCCCCGGGTCGAGCATGCGGCCATGCAGCACCTGCAGGTCATCGAGGCGCAGGTCCGCGGCGTTTCCTGCTTGCACGCCCACGGGCATGGTCTTGCGTCCCACGGAAGCCTCCCGCTGGTGCAGCGTTGTCGCGGTCCCAACCTGGGAGTCCGCGAGGCTCTCCTTGTGCTGAAGGGCGCGGGCATCACGGGGGGTGAGGCCGCGTGCGAGATCGGCACGGGGCCCGACAGGTTTGCCAGGAATCACACGTACGACGTCGGTCCCCGAGGCGCGCTGCGACGTTCGCTCCAGGGCGTAGGTAGCGCCGTGAAGGCCAGAGGAGAGGAACACGAGCGCGGCGCTTCCGAGCACGACCCCGAGCAGAGGCAGGACGAGGCCAGCGGGGTCGAGGGACGTACGGCGCAGGAGATTTCGGACGGAGGGCATGGGTCAACTTCCCTGGCCGCGGAGGCAGCCGATGATGGGCAAGCGGGAGGCACGACGGGCGGGGACCATGCCGAAGCCGACGCCCGCCCCGACGGAGGCGACGAGCGCCGAGACCCCTGCGAGGGGCGAGAGATCCGTGACCCACCCCGGGAGGGATTCCGAGAACACGAGGCCTGCGAGGCCTGTGACGCCGAGCCCGAGAGACGTTCCCAGAAGCCCTCCCGCCAGGGCGATCAAGGTCGACTCCACCAGAAGCTGCCTTTCGATGTCGGCGCGGCTCGCCCCGATCGCCCTGCGAACCCCCAGCTCTCCGACCCGTTGACGAACGGACGCGAGCAGCACGTTCATGATGCCCACGCCCGCGACCATCAGGCCCACGCCCCCGATCAAGGCAAACACCACCTTCAACAGGAGAAACACCTTCTCGAACGTGGACAGCAGCTCCTGCAGATCGAAGAACTCGAAGTCATCGACCCCGTGATGCCGCTGCAGCAGGATCGCGTTGGCGATGCGGATCTGCAGGTCGTGGCTCACCGTCCCGTTCGATCGCATGACGAGGTAGCCGTCGGGGGCGAGGCCTTCCTGCTGGATCGCGGTGCGGGCGGAGAGGAAGACGACACGCGTTTTGTCCGCGCCGCCCATGTTGAAGCCCAGCAGGCCCAGGTCCTTCGTGACGCCGACCACGCGGTAGCGGTGGCCCCACAGCAGCGTTTCCTCCCCCACCGCGCGCTCGGGGGCGCCGAACAGGGTGCGGGCGACGGGCTCCGAAAGAAGCACCTCCCGCTCCCTCGAAGGACTTCCTTCCTCCGGCAAGTCCCTGCCGTGTTCGACGGCCTGGTTCAGGTATTTCCGGTAGGTAGCGCCGATGGCCACGTCGACGTCGGTCTGGCGCTCGGGGCCGCGGAGCACGACGTTTCGCACGCTCATGAGGTAGGCGAGGTCGTCGAGGCCGGGCACCCTGGCGCGCAGCTCGGCGGCGTCTTCGAGCGTGATTCGTCCTTCGCTTGGGCGAGAGGCCGCCACCTTGGGCTGGCGCGGCTCCACGAACACCATCCTGTTGCCTCCGACCGCTTCGACCCCCGAGAGGATGGTGGCGAACACGGACGAGGAGAGGGACACGAGGCAGGCGATGGCAGCCGCCCCGAGCGCCACGGTCGATGCGGTCAGCCCGGTGCGCAACCGGTGGGTCATCAGCGCGTGCCACCCGGTGCGAATCGCCTCCAACCACAGGTCCATGGTCAATCCTTGTTCCGAGCCTGGGTGTCCGCGGGACGCACCCTGAGCCGGTCCCCTTCTTCCACTCCGCTCACCACCTGGGCCAACCGCGTGTTCTGCTTGCCGAGCACCACCGGTGCCAGGCTCTCCTTTTCCCCTTCGAGCTTGCGCACATGGGGAGATCCAGCCTCGTACACGATCGCCTCGAGCGGCACAGCGAGCACGTTCTCGTGGGACGCCACGTCGATCCGCAGGTCCGCGATCATCCCTGGACGAAGCCCCACCGCGGCCTTGCCGTCCACCACGACGTCCACCGGAAAGACCTGGAGCCGCGAGTCCGGTCTTCGCTCGCTCTTCTGCGCCATCGCGGCGATGCGGAAGACTTCTCCGGGGAACACCGCCCCAGGCAACGCGTCGACACGGACTTCGACCTTCTGTCCCACGGACAGCAACGCCACGTCGAGCTGGTTGAGCTCCGTCCGGACCAGCAGCCGGTCCACTTGCGCCACGACCAAGAGCGGCTTGCCATCGACCATCGCGGCGACCCCGGGGGTCACCATCTCACCGGATTCCACGTGACGCGCCAACACAAGGCCGTCGATCGGGGCGCGAAGGCGGGTGCATTCGACCTGATCTTGCAGCTGCGACGACGCGGCTGCGTGCACTGCGTTCTGCGCGTCCAGCCGGTGGACCTCTCCCTGGGAAGCCGCGAGCTCCAGGTCCGACAGCACCCCAAGCCGGTGAGCTTCCTGCTTGAAGCCGAGCAGCCTCTGCGCCTGATCGAGCATGACCCGGTTCACCCGGTGCTCGGCTTGGGACCGTCGCAGCGCCTGCGTGGTGTCCCGCGGATCGAGGCGTACCAGCACGTCTCCCGCTTTCACCCGCGCTCCCACGTCGACGAGGACTTCTTGCACCTGCCCCGCGACCTTCGAGGTGATCTCCACCTTGCGGAGCGGCTCGACGATGCCGATCTCCTCCACGCGGATGTGGAGGGTGTCCCGGGCCACGGTTACGACCGGACCTTCGTCATCGGCCTTGGCTCTGCCCTGAAGGGCCAGCAACAGCGCGACGCCGATGGCTGCGGTGATGAGGATTCCGAACAACCACGTCTTCCAGCGACCCTTGGGTTTCACGGGAGGCTCCCTTCCGCTTGCATGCCGTCGATATGGGCGAGGGCGAGGTCCAGGCTCGCGGTCACCCGGTTGCTGTCGAGTCGAATGGCCTCGAGCTCTGCCGTCAGCACGTCGGTGAGGGTGGCGTTGCCCGTTTGGTACCGAGCCCTGGCGAGCGTGAGCGCGCGCTGGGCCGTCTGTCGTCCGGCGTCGAGCACCTCGAGTCGGTCGGTCGCGGCGGCCTTGCGATGCCGTGCATCGTTGCGACGCTGTGCCAGCAGAAACGAGGTTGTGTCGTGGTCTGCCCTCCTTGCGGCGAGGCGGGCCTCGGACGTGGCCACCTGGTCGCGCGTGGCGAAGAAGTCGAAGACGGTCCACCCGGCCTGTACGCCTGTGGCCCAGCTTCCCGATAGCGGGCCGAAGCGCTCGTCGTGCAGGGGCGAGGCTGGGTCTCCGGGGAGGGAGTTTCCGTATTGCCCGAGTGCGAAGAGCTCTACGCTGGGGAGGTATCCGGACTCCGCCTCTCGCAGGTGCGCTCGCGCTTCGTCGACGGCGGCTCGCGATCGCGCGACGTCGGGGTGGGTGAGAGCGGGGGAGGCTCGGTGCTGTGCGAGGTCCGAGAGGGAGCCGCGAAGTCGCAAGGGCTGGCGATCATCGAGCAGGAGAGCCGAGCGGAGCCCCGCGAGGGCCGTGCGGAGAGCACCTTGCTGTACCACCACGTCTTCGTCGTAGCGGACGAGGTTCAGCTCGGCTCTTGCCACGTCGGCTTCGGTGTCGATGCCCGCTTCGCGCTTCTTCCGCGCCATGTCCAACAGGTCCCTGGCTCGCGAGAGGGCGTGCTCCGACACGCGCACCTGGTCGCCTGCTGCCAGCGCTTCCGCGTAGACGATCCACGCTGCCGTGGTCAGGTGAAGCTGCATGGCCGCGTGATCGTGACGTGCCATGCGCAGCTGGGCTTCTGCGGCCTCGAGGCCCGCTGACAGGCGTCCCCCTGCGTACAGAGGCAAGCGAATCTCTGCGGTGGCGGCGGCGGTCGCGTGATCGCGTGTGCGTCGTTCCATGGTCTCGGTGGGGAGCCACCCTGTCGACGTCACGCCGTAGCCAGCGTGCAGGCCGATGCCCCCGCGTACGCGGTTCCAGCGTGCTCTTCGTTCCGCCACGTGGGCGATCATCTGCTCGGCGGCGGTGACACGCAGGCGCGGGTCCAGCTGGCGAACCCTGCCCGCGATCTCCTGCATTCCCCACGAAGAAGGCAGGGTGGCAGAGGCGGTGGGGGCCGTCTGCGCCTCCGCGAGACGTGGCAAGGCGACGCTGCCGAGCAGGCACACGACCATCAGCGTACGAACACGCATCACGCCACCTCTTCTGCGCATGGCATCGAGGGCATTCGCGTCACGCGCTCGCTATGGTGGGGAACGGCGCGACGACGGTCTCCGGTGATGTGCCCATCGCGCATGGTGACGTTGCGCTCCGCCCGCAGGGCGACGTCGGGGTCGTGGGTGACGACGACGAGGGTGCACCCTTGTGCGTGGAGGGTATCGAAGAGATCGAGGATTTCGGCGGTGGTGTTCGAGTCCAGGGCGCCGGTGGGCTCGTCGGCGAGCAGCAGGCTTGGTTCGTTGACCAAGGCGCGTGCGAGCGAGACGCGCTGCTGTTGCCCTCCGGACAGTTGCGAGGGGAGGTGGTCGGCGCGGTCGGAAAGACTGACGCGATCGAGGGCCGCGAGGGCGCGAGCGCGACGCTCCTTGCCGGGCGCACGCGCATAGAGGAGCGCAAGCTCGACGTTCTCGACGGCGGAGTAGCGCGCGAGCAGGTGAAAGGACTGGAAGACGAAGCCGAGCTTGCGGGCGCGGAGGACGGAGAGGGCGTCGTCGTCGAGGGCATCCACGCGTTGGCCGTCGAGCTCGTAGGAGCCGGAATCGAGCAGGTCGAGGGTGCCGAGCACGTTCAGGAGGGTGGACTTGCCGCAGCCCGAGGGGCCCATGATCGAGAGGTATTCGCCGGGGTGAACGGCGAGGGAGACGTCGACCAGGCCCTGCACGCGGGATTCGCCGATGACGTAGGACTTGCATGCCTCGTGGAGCCGCACGACGGGAGGTGCGTGGGTGTTCATGGGACTGTCATTCGGAGAAGGGGGGCCGAGTATTTCAAGAAAGTGGACGGCGACTCTCGGAAGGGTCGAGAGGTCCCGCAGAGTGCGCGTGAATTCGCCCCCGCTCCGTGGTAGCAAGCACGTCGAGCCGATGGTGCGAAGTCCAGCAGGTTGGCCGTCGCGCGGCATCGGCCGGCAGTTGCGCGTGCTATTCGACCGGAGGTCGACGACATGAAGGCGCTCATCAAGGCCAAGCCCGAGGTAGGCATCTGGATGGGGGACACGCCCGAGCCGGAGATCGGGCCCAACGACTTGCTTGTTCAGATTCGCAAGACGGCGATCTGCGGGACGGACATTCACATCTACAACTGGGACGACTGGTCCCAGCGCACGATCCCGGTGCCGATGGTGGTCGGGCACGAGTTTGCGGGAGTGGTTGCGGAGGTGGGCAGCGCGGTGCAGGGGTTCAAGGTAGGGGATCGCGTTTCGGGCGAGGGTCACATCACCTGCGGGTACTGTCGCAACTGCCGTGCGGGCAAGCGGCACCTGTGCCGCAACACGAAGGGCGTGGGGGTGAACCGCACCGGCTGTTTCGCCGAGTACCTGAGCATTCCCGCGTTCAACGCGTTCAAGCTGCCCGAATCGATCTCCGACGACCTCGCGTCCATCTTCGACCCCTACGGCAACGCGGCCCACACGGCCTTGTCGTTCGACCTCGTTGGGGAGGACGTCCTCATCACCGGAGCGGGCCCGATTGGCTGCATGGCCGCCGCGATCTGTCGTCACGTGGGGGCGCGTCACGTGGTGGTCACGGACGTCAACCCCTACCGTCTCGACCTGGCTTCGAAGTTGGGCGCCTCGCGCGTGGTGGACGTCACCAAGCAGAAGCTTCGCGACGAGATGAAGGACCTGGGCATGACCGAAGGCTTCGACGTGGGCCTCGAGATGTCGGGCAGTCAGGCAGCGTTCCAGGAAATGCTCACGACGATGAACAACGGGGGCCGCATCGGTCTGCTCGGCATTCCGCCGAAGGACACCGTCATCGACTGGAACGACGTCATCTTCAAGGGTCTGATCATCAAGGGCATCTACGGTCGCGAGATGTTCGAGACCTGGTACAAGATGAGCTCGATGCTGCAGAGCGGGCTCGACATCCGGCCGATCGTCACGCACCACTTCCCCATCGACGAGTTCCAGGCTGGGTTCGACGTGATGCGGTCGGGCAAGTCCGGCAAGGTCGTGCTGGACTGGGGGTGAGGTCTCAAGGCGGCTGGATGTTCGGCATCGGGAACGCCTGCTCCAGCGCCGCGAAGAACGACACGGGCGCCACCCCCTCGGGCAACCCTCCTTCGGCCAACGGGAAGCCCACGTCCACACGAAACACCACCCGATCGAGCTGCGGGAACAACGCCCGCATCCCGAACCCCGCCGACTGGTGCACGTCGAACGTCTTCACCCCGTCGCGCACCACACCGGCGTCGTAGAACGCAGCCCCGCCGAGTTGCAGCGTCAGGATCTCCACCGGGCGGCTCCGGTACTCGAGGTTGCTCGCCGCCACGCTCTCGCCTACGAAGTAGTTGCTCGGGTAGCCGCGCAACCGGCCGTTGCCTCCCAGCAAGGACATCCGGTTGAGGAAGTTGCGGTACCGGTGCAGCACCACCGTGTCCACCAGCAGGCGACCGAACCCGAGCCGCGGCGTGATCACGCGCCAACTCCCCTGGATCGACCCGTCCGCCAGCCGGTCCGGCTCCATCTCCGTTTCGCTCTCCACACCCAACCGCACCAGCCCGTCGATGAACGGCACCGTGTACTGGGCCGCCGCGAACACGCCGAACAACGTTCGCGTGGACCCGAGGTCTTCGGAAGCCGGGTACAGCTTCACGATCGCGCTGTGGCCCAAGCGATAGTCCTCCTGCAGCCCCAGGGTCTCGAAGTCCAGCACGCGCACGAAGTCCGTCGTGTACCCCGTGTACTGCACGAATGGGCTCAAGCGGGTGGAGCTCGACGGCACCCGCGCGTCTTGGAACTCCTGCAAGGCAGCCGGGTCGACAGCTTCGGACTCGGGCACCTCGTACTCCCGGGCGTCGTATTCCGCCCCGAAGGAGAAGTCGTTCTTCACGGCCCAGCCATAGGACCGTGTCACGCTCGAGCGGTGCAGGATCCTGCGCGTTCGGTACGCGTAGGGGATCTCGTCGTCCTGGGGCGTCACCTCCGCGTCGAACGTGGTCAACCGCGCGTCCACGAACCGGCGTGTGGTCTGGTGGAGCCACGCAGTGCTGGTGAGCCAGGACCAGGGCGTGCGGCTCGTCAACAGCTGCCTTCCCACCGAAACGCCGCCGAAGGAACCCTCGGTGTTTCCGCTGTCCCGGTTGACGATGACGTTGCCGTAGGCGCTCACGCGAAGCTGATGGTCCGTCAGGCGGGGAATGATGTATTGCGCGCCGGTGGACCAGGAGGCGGGGTCGAGCTCGTAGCGGGCGGAGATGGTGTGGTGGGACCCGAGCAGGTTGATCTCGGAGGGCTGCAAGACGAGCAATTCCAGTCCGCCGCTCGAATAGCGGACGTCGGAGTTGAGGCGCAGGCTCCAGATGTCCTTGGTGATGACGACGAGCCCGACGCGATCGGGGGTGGTTCCGCGCACGGGCACGCACAGCACGACGGAGAGCTGTGCGAGGGAGCGCAGGTTGCGCGCGGTTTCGTCCACGAGCACCTTGCGGTAGGGCTCCCCGGCTTGCACGAGGAGCTCGCGTTCGATCGTGGCGCGCTTGGAGGTGACGTGGAAGACATTCAGGAAGCCGGGGGCGGGGTCCCGTGGCTCGATCACCTCGAGGGTGACGATCTCGACGCGCTCGACGGTCTTGCCTTCCGGGCTGGGTTCCACGTCGAGTCCGAGGCGTTCGAGGGTGATGTCGATGGCCTCCTGCTCGTAGGGGGAGTAGTCGTAGGTGGCGGACAGGGGGGCTGGGGGCTCGCCGGAGAGCGAGTCAGCGAGCGCGGTCGCGGGGGCCAGGACGCTGGCGAGGACGCTGGCGAGGACGACGGAGACGGTGGCGGGGTGCTTCATGCGGCCCGGACATCGTAGACCATGGGAACCCGTGTGCGGTGGGGATCTGTTTCACGTGGGAACTTCCGCGTCGCCCTACTTCTTGCCGTCCCCGTTGATCAGCTTCTCTTCCATCTCCGCCCCAAGCTCAGCGGCGCGACGTGTCGCGTTCTCCACTGCATCCATCAGCGTGCGGCGAAGCCCCCCGGACTCGAGCGTGTGCAACCCGGCAATGGCCGTCCCGCCCGGGCTCGTCACCATGTCCTTCAGTCTCCCGGGATGCTCTCCCGTATCCAGCAACAGCTTGGCCGAGCCGTAGACCGTCTGCGCCGCGAGCAAAAGCGCCGTCTCCCGGTGCAGTCCGACCTTCACCCCGCCGTCCGCAAGCGCCTCGATCATCAGCATGACGTACGCCGGCCCGCTGCCCGACAACCCCGTCACCGCGTCCAGCAGGGACTCGTCGAGCACCACGGCCCGGCCCAGCGTCTTGAAGAAGTCCTTCACGACCCGGACCTCTTCCTCGGACACATGCTCCCCAGGTGACAGCGCCGTTGCGCCCGCCAGCACCATCGCCGGGGTGTTCGGCATGGTCCGGATGAGCTTCGCACCGGCGGGGAGCCGCGCCGCTAGCGCACGGAGCCGCACCCCCGCCACGATCGACACCAACAGCGTTTCGGGCCGGAGATGCTCGGCGATCGTCGGCAACACCTTGTCCACCACCTGCGGCTTCACGGACAGGAACAGGATGTCCGAGAACCGCACGACCTCGGCGTTGTCCAACGTCGTCTTGATGCCGAATCGCTCGGCGATCGTCTCGAGTCGTTCGTCGCTGATGTCACTGGCCAGAACCTGGTCCGGCGTGACCATCTGCGCCTGCAGCAACGCCTTGACCAGCGCTCGGGCCATGTTGCCCGCGCCGAGGAAGCCAACACGAAGGTTGCTCATCTTTGATTCTCCTGGGGCGCACGCATGACGCAGCCGCGGCCGGATGTCCAGGGTGGCCTTTCGATCGGGCGCGGGCAGGCTGCCGCGGGTCGGGCGCACCACGGTGAAAGGGGAGGCATTTTGCTGCGTCTAAGGGGCCTTGCGGGTCCCACTGGGACCATCGCGGTCTCTCGCACAATCGGCACCCGATCCAAGTCGTGACCGTCTGCGCCTGCGGTTTCGATTGCCCAGGCGAGGGGCTTGTTCGTGGCACACGGGTTGCTGAGACTGCCCCCATCCCTCACGTCGCAGGGGCATGCGTCGCCCTCGTCCCTGCGCTTTGCGCCCCTGAGCCAGGACAACATGTGCATCGACCCCTCGTGGATTCGACGAATCCCCCGACCTCTCCCCTTGCCCAGGCAAGGAGCGTCGCTCCTGTTGCTCGCCCTGAACCTGTCCGCGCTCGCCGGGTGCAGCGACGGTTCCTCGGGTGACGTCACCCGCGAGGGTTCCGGGGGGACCGGGACGGCCGGCGCGGGCGCAGCGAGCGGGGCTGGGGGAATGGGCGGCGACGGGGGACCGAGTGGTGCCGCAGGAACGAGCACGGGTGGCTTCGGAGGAACCGGTGGAACGGGCGGCCTCGGAGGAAGCGGTGGCTTCGGAGGAACGGGCGGGACCGCGGGCGGGAGTGGTGAGGCCGGGTCCGCAGGAAGCGCAGGCGCCAGTGGTGCCGCGGGGTCCGCGGGGTCCGCGGGGTCCGCGGGGTCCGCGGGAAGCGGTGGCGCCGTCTGGCCCGCGGCGTGCTCCAAGTGCCACGGGGAACTGGACAATCCCGCCCCTCCCAGGGACCTCGACGGGAACGTCGATCCGATCCACCCGGGCGTCGGCGCTCACCGGGCTCACCTCGGCGCGTCGTCCTGGCGCCACGAGATTCAGTGCGCTGAGTGCCATACCGTCCCCACGAATCCTGGGTGGGACCCGGACACGCCCAGCCATCTCAACGGATTCGATGACCTCGTCTGGGGGCCGATCGCGAAGCAGGGCGCCTACCACAACGGCACCGGCACATGCTCCTCGTCCTACTGCCATGGAGGCAAGTTCGGTCCCGATGCCCCGGGACAATCATCCAACCGCACACCGGTCTGGACGACCGTCGATGGATCCCAGGCGTCGTGCGGGACCTCGTGTCACACCTTGCCTCCCGGGGGTGGACACCCGCCCTCCGCGGCCTGTGAGACATGCCACAGCAAAGTCATTGCCAGCTTCTCCCCGGGGTCGCCGCCCTCGGTCACCTGGACCGACGCGAGCCGTCACATCGACGGAACGCTCGAAGTCGCCGGGTTGACCTGTACGGCGTGCCACGGTGACCCGGTCACCCATGACCCTGCGCCACCCCGGGGCACGAAGGGAGAAACCGCAACGAGCCAGTCGGCGGTCGGGGCGCACGCCCAGCATCTGGCCTCCAGCGGTTGGCACCGAAGAGGGTTGTGCACGGACTGCCACGCATACCCGGAGATCATCAACCACGCAAATGGCACAACGGACTTCACCTGGGGAGGCCCGAGCAACACCGGCAACCCAGGGCCCGATTACGCGACAGCCTCCGCCACGTGCACCAACACCTATTGCCACGGAAACACCCTCGATGGCCCGAAGCCCGGTGGAACCGTCCGTCGCACGCCCGTCTGGACCCAGGTCGACGGCACCTTCGACGGGTGCGGCACCACCTGCCACACCAACCCTCCCGGGGGGAGCCATCCCGCCGCGAGCGCCTGCGAGACGTGCCACGACGCGGTGGTCGCCGCGTACGATGCCACCAGCCCAGCGCAGGTCACCTGGGAGAACGCCGAGCTTCACGTCGACGGGATGGTGCAGGTGGGCTCCTATCACGACCTTCCCCAGTGGACGACCCCGAAGAAGCAGAGCCAGCACCACGGCACAGCCTATTTCATCTCCAACCGGCAGCGGGACGAGCACGGCACCGGTTGCGCGGTCTGTCACGGCGCCGACCTCGACGGAGGAACCGTGGGTGTGTCCTGCAACAACGCCGCATGCCACGGGGGCCAGAACTGGAAGTCCTGCACGTTCTGCCACGGAACGCCCCCTTCCCAGAGCAACCCTCCCAAGGGCGTTCTCGGCGAGACCACGACCGACGCGTTGGGGGTAGGGCGCCATGCGGCCCATCTGACCCACGGGGCGTCGCATGTCGCGTTTGCATGCAACAGTTGCCACAAAGTCCCCGCCGCCGGCGATGTGAGCCATGCCATCGACTACGTGCCGAGCACGTCGCTCGAGGTCCCCGGTCACCACGGTGACGTGGAGTTCAGCGGTGTTGCATCCGGGATGGTGTTCGACGTGACAGGCACGCAAGGCAGTCCGGTGACGGCGCGCGGCACGTGCCTGCTGGCTTGTCACTCGGACGGGCGGGGCAATCCGCCGAACGTGACGCCGTACTGGGCCGGCGGGACGTGGAAGAAGGGGGACTGCGGTTCCTGTCACGACGCCACGCCGACCACCGGGGACCACGGCGTTCATCACGCGCAGGCCGGCTGTGCTGTCTGCCACCCGGCGGTCCCCGGCGCTTCCCACGTCAATGGGATTCGTGACGTGAAGACCTCCATGCTGGGTCCGAAGGGCGGCAGCATCGTTGCCCTTCCGCCGGGCGGCGGTGGCCCTGGCGCCCCTTGCGGCAATCGGTGGATGTGCAATGGCATGTGCCACGGGAACACCGGGTCGGTCTTTCACAACAAGTATTGCTGGTAGCCAATCTGACCCACGACCGCGACGCCGTCGGCTGGCTGTTCGGGTAGCGCCTCGCAGCCAAGAACGGTACGATGAACCCATGCCCCCGACACGCGACGACCGCTCACGACCCTGCGTGCTTGCGGTCTTCTTCGCGCTGATCTCGGGTGTTTCCTTCGGCGGGTGTACGCTCGACGTCGAGGGGAGGTACGTTGGCGAGCGCTCCTGCTCAGGGCTTTGCGTACGTGACTTCGTCCACCACGTGCAGGGGGCCGGGGGTCTGGATCGTCCCCATGCCGTAGGTCGTCATCGTGACCTGTTTGCCCTGTAAAGCCACCATCAGGAATCCCCCCTCCGACGGCACCGCGCTTTGCTGGCCCACGGGTACGGGATAGGCGAGGCGGTCCCGGTAGTGTGCTTTCGGGTCGTCCCACGCTAGGATCGTGGATTCCGGCCAGGCGCCTCCGGGCGGCAATACCACGTAGCCAACCCCGTCTTGTGCTCCACGCCCGTACGCGCCGCTCGGCGCCAACACCCCGTTGTACCGCATGGGCTTCATCCGTTGGTACAGGTGCTCGTGGCCCGAAAAGGACCAGTCCACCGCGCCGTCGAACAGCTCGGTCAGGTCCCGGAACGTCCCCTGCTCGCCCACGTGGCGCACACCTGCGTTGTACTGGGGCGCATGCGTCACGGCGAACACCCACGGCCGCGCGGCCATGCCCGCCAGCTGCTGCTGGCACCACGCGTACTGCGTCGCTCCCACGGCGAAGTCGCCGGGCGTCTCCGTGCTCATCAGCACGAAGGACGCGGGACCGAACGACAGGGACCGTGTCAGCGCTGCGCCAGGCGCGTCGAGGCCGAACAACCACGCAAACGTGCCCGTGTCCGGGTGGGAATTGACGGTCGGGGTGTCGTGGTTGCCCGGTACCGCGAGCAACGGTCGTCCCGCAAGAAGCGTGCGGCCCCCGTCGAAGAACGTCCACCATAGCCCGGACTTGTCGTTCCAGGCCAGGTCCCCTGCGAAGACCACCACCGACGGGCTGCGGGCCTCGATGGCCTGTGCGACCTCCGACCAGCGACCCCACTCCCCATTGTCCTGGGCGTCGGACGCCACCGCGAACGTGAGGGAAGGGCCTGCCACGGGAGCCGTTCGGAACGTGAAGGTGTCCGACGGAGCCAGGCCTTTGCAGCCCACACGGTAGCTGTACGCGGTATCCGGCGAGAGCCCTGTCAGGGGCACGTGGTGCATGAAGCCCACCGTGCCCGTCACTTCCGTGGTGGGCGATCCCGTCCCCACTTCCACGTAGCCCTCGCAGCGCATGCCCGTGTGGAAGTGAACGACCGCGTGTTCCGACGCGCTCGCGCCGGGGTCGATCGTCAGGAACGGGCCGAGGTAGGGGAATTGAAGACCGAGGTTGAAGTCGCGTTGCGTGTGGTTGTCCCACGTCTCGCTCCCCGCCACGGTGGCGCGAAACACCATGTGGATGGCGCGCGCGCCCGACGGCAGCACGACCTCGCCGACATGGCTGCCTGCGTCCGGCGTCAGCGGCAAGTCGACGAAGTAGTCGAGGTTGCTGGTCCCGTCGTCCACCCCGGTCGCGCCCGTGCCGACGACCTCGTTCCACCCGTTGTAGCCGTAGTGCATCACCACGTTCGTGCCCGAAGCCAAAGCGCCTTCGTAGCGGACGCGCAAGGTGTCTCCGGGGGCAGGCCGTGGCGGCGTGACCCACACGCCGGGGCCCAGCTCCACCCACGTGTCTCCGGCATCCTGGTCGGACGGTGCGTCTTCGACCGTCACGTCTGGCTGTGCGTCCCCAGGCCCGTCCGAAAGGACGTCCGGGGTTGCGTCGGCTGTCACGTCGGCGGTCGCGTCGGCGGGGCCGTCTTCCAGGAGGGCGTCCGGTGCCGCATCCGTGCCGGCTTCCGCATCCCCGGGGGACGCGTCGAGGTTCGGCGATACGGGGGAGGTATCGGGGTCCGAGCAGGCCGCAACGAGCAGCGCGGCCGCAAGGAACAGAAGGCAACGAGAAAGGATCGACGAGCGCATGGCAGCGGCAATTCCTAGCACGGATTCGCGAGCCGGGCAGGCGCCGGTTTCATCCCTCACTCACGGCGCCGGCCATCTGGAACACGGGGAGGTACAACCCCATGACGGCGAACGCGCACACCATCAGCGCGACCCCCACGGCCCCGACGAGAATCACACGGCCAGGGCCTCGCTGTCCCGCCAGCACCAGCCCGATCCCGCCCAGCGTCCCGATCGTCACCAAACCAAGGGACGCCAGCGAGTATCCCCCGCTGATCACGAACCGCGTGAGGACAGGCAGCTCGCTGCCGAAGTCGCGGTACATCTCGACGAAGGCGGGCACCACGAAGAGCGGAAACACCACCACGACACACGACGACAGGATCGCGCCCACCATCAAGATGCCGTCCAGGACCGTCATCCGTTTCGGGTCGTTGTTCATTGTCCCCCTCGATCGCCGTTCGCAATCCACCGTACGTCCCGCGCGAGCACGCGTTGGCCGGCGAACCCCTTCGTCTCCGACGTCCAGAGAAGGGCCTGCGCGCGGGCCAGCCGCGCCTGGACTTCCGCCCGCTTGGTCATCACGTCGCGCACGTTCGTGAAGGTGTCTCGGGGCAAGGGATCGACGGCATCGTGGGCGAGCAAGGCCGCGTCGCGTCCGAGGGCTTGGAACCAGGTGGGACCTTCCCCGGACGAAGCGCGCCAGGCGCGCACGGTGTCGTGGTTGCTGTCGAGGTGGCCGCAGGTTGCCACGAAGACGTGGTCGGCGGAGGGCGGGGCGGCCTCGCGAGCCTCGAGTCCCAACAGGACGCGGGGAAAGAAGCGGACGGTGTGGAGGTCCTGCAGGACCTGTCGCGCACACCACGCGGGACCTTCCACGACGATGGCTTCGACGGCCTGGGTTTTCCATGCGGTGGCAGGAAAGGCGGTCTCACCGATCCGTACCGCTTTGCGTTCGCACCCGTAGGCCAGCGGCTGGTCCGGGGGTTCCCCCACCGCAATCCGCGCCGACTTTTCTGGATCGATCTGGGAGGTAGCGTGGGACGCGGTTGGGTTCGTCCATGCGGGTTCGGGCTCACCCAGCACGAAGGCGAACCGCGGGTTCGCAGGGGCGGGCACGGGAGCCACGAGCAGCACCGCGGCCAGAGAGTGGGACTCGGCGTAGGCTGCCAACTCCGCAGCCCCTGTCGGGTCGTAGCCCCCTACGATCAGGGAGACCCCTTCGTGGACGAGGTCATCCAGCGCTTCCTGGCGCGAGCCGTCGGGAGGGACGTCGCGCAGGATCATGGAGGGCGGGTCTACGGTGGGCTGGCCGGAGCCGAGGTCGAGGGTTCGATCGGGTTTGAAAACCTCGAGGGCGCCTGCGACGGCTTGCGCGGACCTGCCGCCGAGGGAGCGGCTGGCCGTCTCCGCGATCCAACCCACGCGCGCACTCACGATGCGAGGCGCTCGACCCCCGGAGGTAGCGAGCTGTGCGAGGGTCCCCAGCTCGTCACCTGCCACGATGGTCCGGGAGGTTTCGAGGACGCTTCGTGCGAGGTTCGGGTCGGAGCGATCCATGGCGACTTTGGCCAGTCGCATGGCAAGGGTCTCGCGCAACTCGCGCTCCCAGATGTCTCCCTGGCGCGCCGCCCCCATTGCTCGAAGGGCGGTATCCAGAGCCGCGGGCGGGAACTCCACCAGCAACGCTTCGAGCCGTTCTCGTACCGCGGGCAGGTCCGCCTCGTTCGCGCTGCGGATCCACTCGTTCATGTACACCACGGCCTGGTACCAGCGATGCGCATGGACGGCGGTCGTCACCACGGTCTCGTGCAAGAGGTCCTGCGCGAACGTGTCGATCATCTTGCCTACGAGCGGATCGAGCAGCTGCAGAGCGTCCTCGGGCTCCCCTGCCCGCGCAAGGCTCGCCCCGTCGACCAGCGTGCCCAGGTCGCGTGTGTTGCCTGCAGGCCCGCTCCGCACCCGGCGCGCAAGGGCCATGGCCTTGGGGCGCTCGTCGCGCTGCAGCGCGAGCAAGGCCAGGTACGCTTCCGCCAACCGCGCCAGCGGGTCCGAGGGGTGACGCATCCGGAACGCTTCGAGCTGGGGCTCGAGAACCAGCCGCTCCTCCCACGTGGACAGCATCCACCGCTCACGAATCAGCTGAAAGCTCGACTGCGCATCGATCGAACGGGCGAGGCTCGGCACCGGTTGCGAAGCCGACGTGCTCGTGCAGGACAGCATGCTGAACGCTGCGAACAGGACGATCTCGTGGGCCGAGGCTCGGGTCATCAGGGTGGTGTCGCGATGCTTCTGAGCTTCTATGATGCAACCTAGAGTCTTGCGCGTGGCGTGACGATCGGGCAAGCCCTTCCTCCCCAATCCCGTGGCATCCGTCTGTCATGGCGCGTCATCCGCAGTGATCGCACACGGAATCTCCTGGAAGGTTCGTCGTTCTTCGGACAAATTTCTCACAGATTTCCCTTACATTCTTGCGAGTTTGTCCGTGTCGAGGCCCTTGCTTCCTTGCGCACGGGAGCGCATGCTCATTCGTTGGTGCAGGCCGACCGGAGCGCGCATGCGCGCCGGAGCGGGTCGGTGCGGTGGGACCGGGCAAGCCACTACCTGGCGAGGAAATCGATGAACACCTACCTGAGACATCTGCTGCTGTTGATCACCCTGGGCGTGTTGACGGGGGCGTGTGCACACGAGACCGAGAGCCCCAACCCCACCGGCACGGCCGCCATGCCCGACCTCGTGTGCAACGCGAAACCGGCCGACCGGGACTACTCGACGGTGGAGGTTCGCGGCTCAGGCTTCACACCCATGCCGAGCAAGGTGCTCGAGAGCGACACCTCCGCACAGCTCGTGCTGCCCAAGATCGAGCTTCGACAGGCCAAAGACCTCGTCGGTCTCGACAACACGACCGCGCATGTCGTCCTCGCGGACGACCCCGCAAAGCCCGCGGACAGCCGGCTCCACTGGTACAGCCAGGAGCGCATGTCTTTCGACGTGCGGCCCGAGGACAACCTGCCGATCGGCGTGTTCACCCTCCAGGTCACGAACCCGGACGGCAAGGGCGCGACCCAGATCCCGATGGGGCTCGCCATCCTGCCGCCTCCCGTCATCGGTGAGCTGCAGCCCCCCACCATCTGCGACGATCAATCCGACCAGCAGGTCGAGATCATCGGCACCAACTTCCTCAAGCTGGGCGACGTGCTCCCCACGGTCACCGTCGGAGACAAGACCTACACACCCACGCAAGCGGGCGGGTGCGTACCGGTCGTCGGAAACTTCTCGGAGCCCAGCGTCGAGCTTTGCACGAGCCTGACCATCGTGATCAAGCAAGGGGACTTCGTGGTCGACGAGACCACGACGGTGAAGGTGGTGGTGACGAACCCGCCGCCGGCCGATTGCGCTTCGAGCGAGAGCATCGAGCTCACGATCCAGCCTCCCCCGACGGTCGACTCGGTGGTTCCTTCCACCGTGTGCGTGGGCGGGAGCGCCCTCACGATTCACGGCAAGAACTTCCAGCAAGGTGCCGTGGTGGAGCTGCTCTGCGGAGACAACGCGCCGGTCACCTCGTCGTCGACGCAGGTGTCGGATGACGGGACCAACCTTTCGGCGTCGTTCGGTCCGACCGCCGACGTCGGTGAGGAATGCCAGGTGATCGTGCGCAACCCGGATGGTTGTGACGACCGTCCCTTGCCGCACGAAACGGTCACGGTCGTGGACGGGCCGATCCTGTTCTTCGTGGACCCGTCGGTCGTATTCAACGGGGTCAACACACGAATCACGTTGTTCGTGACCACGATCACGACGGAGACCGATCCGCCGCTCGGGGACGTGCGCGTCTGGCTCACGCCTGCCGGGGCGGCGGAACCTGAGACCGACCTCACGATCAACGCGGTGCCGAACCACCCGAACCGGTTGCAGGCGCTGGTGCCCGAGGGGACGACCCCGGGTGTGTACGACGTGCATGTGGTCGATGCGAGCGGGTGCTCGACCTTGCTGGAGAACGGGCTCGTCGTGACGGACGAGACGACGGTCACGATCGCGTCCGTGAAGCCTTCGTTCGGGTGGACGGAGCGCGACACGGCGGTGACGATCTACCGGCAGACGGAGCCGGCGAACACGCCCTTTGCGCCCACGCCCCGAGCGTTCTTGAACCCGACGACGGGGCAGGCCACGGACATCGCGGTGGAGATCGCGTCGGTGTCGTTCGTGGACGAGAACACGACCACGGGGATCGTGCCGGTGGGCACGGCGGTGGGGACGTACGACCTCATCCTGGTGAACCCCGATGGCTCGGTGGGGTTGTTGCCCGCGGCGTTCACGGAGGTAGCGGATGCCCCGCCCGTGATCGAGAGTGCCACACCGGCGTCGATCGCGGCGTCGACGGGGGAGCAGGTCATCTTGTCGGGGACGAACT
The DNA here is from genome assembly GCA_964488865.1 of uncultured Polyangiaceae bacterium. GTDB lineage: Bacteria > Myxococcota_A > Polyangia > Polyangiales > Polyangiaceae > MWCO01. The sequence continues at coordinate 77,147 of CAZAWR010000018.1, forward strand.
TCGCCACGGGTGCCACGGTTTCTCTGGCGTGCGTAGGCGGAGGCCAGCAGAAGGTTCCGCCCGTGACGAGCGCGGAGCCCACGTGTGACGGGACGGCTTGCTCGATGCTCATCACGATCGACGGCTCGGCGCTGGCCGCGGGCGACGTGTGCGTGGTGACGCTGACCAATCCGGATGGTGCGTATGGTGAGTTCTCGGCCATTGGCGTGACGACGCCTGCGTTGAACCTCAACGACCCCAGCGCGGGCACGGACATGAACGTGCCGCGACGGGCGGTGTCTGCGGCGAGCGGCATGGCGACCCCTGCCGCCCGCTTCGTCTATGCACTTGGTGGCGACTCCGGGCAGGCGAGCGGTGCTCTCGATTCGACCGAGTTCGCCTCCGTCGACTTGTTCGGCACCATGGGTCCCTGGACGCTGCAGGGTGCGACCTTGCACGCGCCGCGGACCTTGGCAGGCGCCACGACCGTGGGCCGCTACATCTACCTCGTGGGTGGGGACGACGGGTCGGGGCCTAGCGCCGCGGCCGAGCGTGCGCTCATCCTCTCCCCACGCGAGACCCCTGTCATCGAGGACGTTGACCTGAAGCTGGGCGACGTCGGGCTGGCCGAGGGCGAGTGGCACTATCGTGTCAGCGCGGTCTTCGATGCCGCGGATTTGGACAATCCTGGGGGTGAGTCGCTGCCGAGTGACGAGTTCTCTCTCCGGCTTCCGAACATCCAAGACAAGAAGATCGCCGTGACGCTGGTGTGGAAGGCTCCGGTCGATGCGCTCGGAGAGCCGCTGCCCAACCTGGTGGGCTATCGCGTCTATCGCACCCCGACGGCCGGTGCGCCGGGAGCCGACATCGTGCTGCTGGGCACGGTGGATGACCCGAGCACGTTGACCTTCACCGACGACGGGTCGCTCACACCGACGGCGGACAAGCCGCTGCCGCTGGGGTCCACGGGCAACTGGCTGACCCTTCCGGCCCTGGGAACGGCGCGATCGGGGCTGGCGGTTGCCGCGGGCTTCGACCCCGACGACGACGACACGTTCTACGTGTACGCCTTGCTCGGCAAGACGGGCGGCAGCGCCGTCACCGGCGGCTACGAGTTCTTGCCGGTGACGATCGCGCCCAACGGCCGTCAGGCTTTCGCGGGTGCGTGGATTGCGGGCGCGCAGTCCTCGGGCGAGCCCAGGTGGCAGGCCGGGGCGTGGCTCGCGGACGCCGTGGTGGACCCGTCGATCGCTGCGGGCGAGACGTACGTTTATCTCGGAGGCGGGTTGACGGGCAACGATGGCGCGGCCAACCGCGTCGACGTGGGCAAGATCTCAACCGGGGGAGACCTGGGCTTGATCGATGACACCCCCGGGGACTTCTCCTCGAACCGGGCGGGATACGGCGTGTTTGCCGGCAACGGGCAGCTCTTCGTGTTCGGCGGCGGTCCCCAGCCCAAGAGCAACGCCACGTCGGCGGAGATCACGACGGCCCCGGCTTTGGCGAACAACGCATGGAACAACCAGGGCCTGCAGATGACCCACGCACGCTACTTGCTGGGAAGCTCGGTGCAGAGCGCGTTCATCTTCTTGGTGGGCGGGCAGACGGACACCGAAGCGGCCACGCGCACGACGGACCTGGTGATCTGGTGAGAAGGTCGGAGGCAACCATGCGACGAAACATCGCTCTGGCAAGTGCAATCACGGTGCTATGCGGTTCTGCTCCGGCCCTGGCGCAGGGGGCGGGAGAGCAGCCCCCGGCAAGCTCGTCCGCGTCGGCGGACCCTGGCGCGACCGAGCCTTCTGATGGCTCCAAGTCCGGGGGTGCGGTGCTCGTGGGGGGCAAGCTCGGGGGCATCGTGCCCTTCGGGGGGTTGTCGCCTTTCGTCACGGTGGGCATCGAGGCGGGCTACATCTTTCCCTGGATGAACCGTTCCTTCGCGGCCGCGCTGTACGTCGACTACACGGCCCCCAAGGCGGACGGGTCGAAGCAGGACCCGCGGTTGGGTGACGCGGGTGGCTCCTACGAGTGGAAGCTCACCGAGCAGGAGCTCACCTTCATGCCGGTGGTCATGTACCGGCTCACGTCCCTTGGGTCCGTGACTCCTTACGCCGGGATCGGGCCGCGCATCTACCTGCTGAAGAGTACGGTCCAGGGAAGCGCGATGGGGGCGCCCATCGACGAGACCACCGAGCAATCCACCAAGGTTGGGTTCGGCATTCCGGTCGGGGTGGAGTTCGAGCTCGGTCCCGGCGCGCTGCTCGCCGAGCTCCTCTTCCAGTACGGTGGCCTGGACCACGAGATCACCGGCGACACCAACACCGGTGCGCTCAGCTTGTCCGTCGGCTACCGCGGCATCCTCTGACGCGCCTGATCCGGATGCCTCCAGAGCTGGGGACGCCCCCCCTGATCCGGAGCGAAGCGACGGACCGAGAGAGTAACCTCTGGATCTTGCTCTGCGAATGGCAAGGCGGCCTGCCACCAACAAGGTGGGTGGTGCGTGAGAGGGCTCCCGGCCCTTCCCCCGCCTCGGCCGCCTCGGGGGAAGGATGATTGCTCGACGATTGAGAATATACGTGCACGGATAGTCACCGTCACGAACAACGATGCCAATGCGCGCTTCATATACTGGTATGTGTGCACATGTACCGTTACATTGTCGCATGGGAAGTCGCAAGCATGTTGTATACGTACAGGGATACACTTTGGAGTCGTTTCGCGTGAACATACGCAAGCGTGTTGACGTCTAAGCTGGCATGACCACCAAGCAGCAAAGCATCCTACCGTTTCAAATCGAAGCCATGCCCTCGAGCGGTGCGTTGACCAGTCACGCCGGCCTTCCCTTGGTCGCTGAGACCATGCGAGCCCTGGGGCTCGAGCAAGCTGCGCGCGACCACCTTCATCTGCAGCAGCGCAACGCTGACCTGTCCGACTACCAGAAGATCGAGTCGGTCGTGCTGCTCATGGCCGCTGGGGGAGACTGCTACGATGACATGGCCGTGCTCCGAGCCGATGCAGGACTCCAGCGTCTGCTCGGCTATCGTCTGCCTTCACCCGACAGCCTCCGCTGCTTCGCCAACGCCTTCCACGACGAACAGCTCATCGTCCAAGCCAAAGCTCACCTCCGTCCCCCCGCCGTGGCGTGCAATGCGCGCGGACGGACTAGCGCCCGTCCGTGCTCTTGGTCCTTCGTGGACTCCGGCCAGCGTAGCTAGCGTAGCTAGCCTCCGTCCACTTCGGGTCAATGCGCGGTGATGGCTGACATCCGTCAATGGGCGGCGAGCGCCCCCGCAACCGTCCTGGCCAGCTCGTCAGCCCCGTAGGGCTTCTGAAGGAAGGCCTTAGCTCCCTCGTCCAGGATCCGCTGCGCGTCTCCGCCGAGGCTGAATCCGGAAACCAGAATCACCCGCACGTTGGGGTCGATCTCCCGCATCGCCATGAACAAGTCGAGCCCACCGATGGAGGGCATCACGAGGTCGAGGATGACCAGATCGAACGACGCGCTTTGCTCCCGGAACATGCGCAGGGCCACGAGCCCGTCGGAACAATCCGTCACCCGATACCCAACCAGCGAAAGCATCTGCCGCGTGACCTCACGGACCATGTCTTCGTCGTCCACGAGCAGAACGCTCGCACGGGTGTCGGTCTTGTCTACCTCCGCCACCGGCTCGGTATCGATGTCCTCGTCCATGGACAGGGGCAAGAACAGCGTGAACGTTGCGCCCCTACCGGGTTCGCTCTCCAACGTCACCGCTCCCCGATGGCTCTCGACGGTGCCGTAGACGGCGGCAAGCCCCATGCCCGTCCCTTTCCCCGGGGCCTTCGTGGTGAAGAACGGCTCGAACGCGCGCGCCTTGACGTCACGTTCCATGCCCACCCCGGTGTCGGCCACGACGACCTGAACGTATCGGCCCGGCTCGATGTCGAACCCAGTCCTCGCGCAGGCGTCCGGGTCGAGATCCACCAGCCGGGTCGAGAAGCGAAGGGTGCCTCCCTGTGGCATGGCGTCGCGCGCGTTCAGGGCGAGATTGAGCAGTGCACTCTGCACCTGGGAGGGGTCTCCCTTCATGACGTGGGCGGTCGCACCGAGGTCCTCTTCGATCGCGATTCGCTTGTCGATGCTGTGTTCGAGCAAGGTCACGACTTCCCGGATGGTCCGGTGAACGTCGACGGACACCTCGAGGTACTTGCCCCGACGAGCAAACGCGAGCAGCTGGCTGGTCAAGTCGGCCGCTCGTTTGGTCGCCAACAGAATCCGATCCGCATGGCCGAACATCGGTGAGCCTGCGGGCAAGCCCCTTCTCAACAGCTCCGCGTATCCCAGGATACCCGTGAGCTGGTTGTTGAAGTCGTGAGCGATCCCACCGGCGAGATGGCCGATGGCCTGCATCTTCTCCGCATGTCGAAGCAGGTCCCGCAGTACTTCCTTTTCCTCCTGCGCCATCGCTCGCGCGATGGCCCGGCCAATCACCTCGGCCATGACCTCCAACGTGTTGCGCGTCCCCTCGGTCAACTCGTCGTGCGTTCGCGATCCCACGTTGAGCGCACCGATGACCTGTCCTTGGTCCTTGACCGGAATGACGGCCATGGCGCGTAGGCCTGGCCTCTCGCGCGCAGGGTCCATCGCGAGGCCGAGGTCAGCGTAGCGCGCGTAGAGGGGTTCTCCCCGCCCGATCAGCTTCGCCTGCTCGGAGTCGCCACGGTGATGAGATGCGAGCGCGACGAACTCCTCTGGCAGTCCCTCGTGCACGATGAGGTCGATGGCATGGGTCTTGGGGTCGCAAAGGTACACGCTCCCAGCATCGACCCCATCGAGCTCCAGCGCATGGCTCAGCACCCGCGACAGCACCTCTCGCAATCCCGAGGCCGAGCCGAAGGAGAAGCCCAAGTCCCGTTGGATGCGCAGCAGGTTCTCGGCCTGCTTGCGCTCCGTGATGTCCTGGGACGTGCCCACGAGCATCACGGTCCGACCCGTCTCGTCCTTCTGGGGTTCACCGATCGTGTTGACGTACTTGAGAACGTCACCCCCGCACAGCAGCCGGTGCTCGAGGTTCCACGCCTCGCCCCTCTCGATGCCCCTGATGACGTGGGCAAGCACGGACTCTCGGTCTTCCGGGTGCACAGCGGCCAGGAACGAGGCTGGGTCGGTTCGATCGCGATCGAGCCCGAAGATCTCGTGAAGAACTTCGGAACCCGAGATCGAGCCCGTGATGGGGTCCAGGCGCCAGCTTCCGAGGCGGGCCAAGGACTGGGCTTGCCGGAGCTGGCGCTCGCTCGTCTCCAGTGCATCTTCCGCGCTGGCCCTCGCGATCGAGTTGCTCACCTGCGACACGATCGCGTTCAGCGCTTGGAGCCGTGAGGTAGGCAGCTCCGTGAACGTCCTGGACGACACGTTCAAGCAAGCAACGACCTGCCCCTCGTGCAAGATGGGGAATACCGAGGTGGCGCGCAGCCCCTCCCTGAGGGGCGCATGGTCGAGGGACCCACGAAGCTGCTGGTAATCCACGTGGATGGGCTCGCCCTTCATGACAAGCCGAGTGCTGATGGCATCCGCGGGGAAGTGCGACACACGTCGCAAGAACTCGTCCGACAGGCCAGCCGAGAACACGAGGTGCAACGCCCCCGTGGCGCGATCCCGTACGTAGGCCCCGCAGGCGTCCATGCCCGCAACGCGTCGCGCGGCCTCGACGGACAAGCGCAGCGTTTCGTGAAGACTCTTCGTGCCCGCCAACCGAAGCGCAAGGTCGAGCTGGACGCGTACCAGATCATCCGTGACGTCATCCACGCCGTTGGACTCGCGACCCCTGAGTTGATGACGGAGCTCGCTAAGCTCCCTCACCAGCTCGTCTTGCGTCTTCTGCGCGTCACTCATGCATAACTCGCCCGGTCCCCAACGCCTACCTCCGAGCCGTCGCACGTTATCACGCGGTCTTTCGCCCCCACAACCAGCCGGGCCTGGCATCGCAGCTACAACGCACCGGGGTGCGCGGGGTCCTTTCCCGCCTTTGTGCCAGGATTGACGGCGCTGCCTTCCGTACTCGCCACACCAGAAATTCGTTCACAGCCCTTGGAGCCGCGAAGTTTCCCTTGCGGACGGTTTGGTCTATCCTTCCCCGCATAACGCCTCTGTCGCCCCGACAGGCATGTGACCCCCGACCGTAGCAACGAATCGTGAGCAGTCCCCTCCGAATCTTCAGCGCCGGTGCCACGGACGTAGGGCGTCGACGCAAGCACAACGAGGATGTCATCCTGGTGCGGGAAGATCTCTCGTTGTGGGCGGTGGCCGACGGGGCAGGCGGACACAACGCCGGCGAGGTGGCAGCGGCTCTCGCGGCCCGGTCGATCTCCAACTACATGGGCGCGACGGTCCGCAAGGCGTGGGACCAACCGGTGTACGACGCGTTCGGGATTCCGAACGGCGGCCGGCGTCTTGCGGCGGCGATCCGCAAGGCGAACAAGGACGTCCTCGAAGTCGCGCACCACAACAACAAGTACCGCAACATGGTGTGCACCGCGGTCGCAGCCTCCCTGTGTCCGCGGTCCTTGCTGATGCATGTGGCCCACGTGGGCGACAGCCGTTGCTATCGCCTCCGATCGTGCCAGCTCGAGCAACTCACCCTCGACCATTCCCTGCTCATCGAGGTGCTCGAACGCGAGCCGGACCTCGACGACGCCATCCTGGCTCGTATGCCGCGCAACGTCGTCACGCGTGCACTCGGCATGGAGGAGCACGTCCGCGTCACATTTCGCTCCTTCCCCGTGCTGCCCGGGGACCGGTACTTGTTGTGCTCCGACGGCTTGAGCGGGATGGCGGCCCATGCCGCGATCGAGGCGGCGATGGCCGAGCCCTCCACGCCGGAGGAGATCACGGCACGCCTCATTGCGCTCGCCAACGACGGGGGCGGCAAGGACAACGTCAGCGCGATCGTGATCGATGTGGATGCCGACGTGGACCTGGTGGGCTGGGAGGCCCCCACGCTCGCGCCGCTGGCCGATCCTTCGGAGAAGGACGCCCCGGAGATCCGGGTGCTGGGCACCGACGAGTCGAACACCGTGGGAGAGAGGCTGTCGCAGTTCGAGGGGCTTCCGGCCGACGTGATCGAGCACATCGGCGAGCTTTTCCGCAAGAAGAAGGACGGCTCGGACGACGCGGACGGCTAAGGGAGCGTATCGTCCTGCGCGTCAGGGCACGCAGACCTTGCGGTTCTCCGTCCCGCCGCCTGACGACCTGCACCCGAACCCGGTCCACGCGTAGGTCTGGCAGTACCATGTGCTATCCCAGGTCCTGTCGTCCGCGATGACGTTCGCGTCGCGAACATCGTCCTCCTCGCAGGACAGAAAGCACATCTTGAGGCCCGTGGACTCGAAGGGGGCGCAGACCTGCGGGTGCCCCGTCCTGCACTCCCCAGGGGTCCCGCAGCAATCGCTGTCCTGCTGGCACGTGTGCGTGCAGTACCCGCCGCTCACACGATCGAGACACATACGATCCCCCAGCAGCGTGCCTCCTTCCAGCCACGGGTAGCAGTCCTCCGCCTCCGCACAGGGTTGCCCCGTATGCTCACCCATCGGACCTTGCGGACCGTCGTCGTTGTCGTAGCAGCCCGGGGTGAGACCCATCACCACCAGCAAGGCCAGCCCACAGCTCGTCGCCCGTCGCGTGTACATCGTCTGAGGCTACCAGCCTTGACGTCCCTTTGCAGCCGCTGCCATGCTGCGCGTTCGATCCTCGTGAGACCAGACATGACAGGGCCCGTCGACTTGCTCCTCGTGCGCGGCGCCACCGGCGTCGGAAAGCGCGATGCTGTACGAGTCCTGCGCCCGCAGCTCAGCAACGGCGCCGTGATCGACGTCGAGATGTTCCGCGACATGTTCGCGAGGCCGTCGCCCACCGATCGGCAGCAGCATCTCATCGCGATGCACGTGGCGCGTGCGGCAGCCATGCGGTTCTTCCATCAGCAGGTGCGCCCCGTCATCATCATCGACACGTTCACGAGCGGCAAGCTCACGGGCTTTGCGGCGGACCTGTCCTGCACCTACCGCATCGCGTCCTTGTTCATGGAGCCCAACGCCCTGCGCGAGCGCTTGCTGCAACGTGGGGCGAGCACGCGCGACATCGAGTCCGCCACCATGATCAACGCCGAGATCGCCGTGCGACGACACGAGCGCGACAAGCCGATCGACACCACGGGACGCGACCCGGAAGCCGTCGCTGCCTCGTTGCGCCGATGGCTGCGTGCGCCGGAATGAGGCCCTCGCCGGGCCCCCCCTCTCTGGGCGTTGGCGTCGTTCCGGCTGTTGCTTACTCGAACCGGGACCCCGTCCGAAACGACCAGGAAGTCCCGGCCATCCGGGCTCGGTACCCTGTCCCCTGCGCTAGCGACGACGCCGGCACCCAGGCCACGGTCCTCGGGATCAACCCCTCCACGGGATCGTGACCTGGCACGCCGTCCGCGTACCACGCCAGGAGCGGCGCGATCTCTCCGTCCTCCCGCAGAAGCACGGGCGCCTCGGTCGTCCACCCGGTGGTGTGGGGCCCCTCCGGACCGTACCAGGTCGACGTCAGGATGAAGCCGGACGCGGGACAGCTCGTGGCTGGTGTGCCTTGCGGGTCCAGGGGCGTGGTGGGGCAGGGTTGCTCCCGTCCCACGAACCCGCGTGGCACGCCCAGGGTTCCGTCCGGGGGCCAGACGACCTGCCGCGGCGTGTCGAGCGCGACGGTCCCTGACTCGTAGTGGAGGCACGCGAAGCCTGCGTAGGTAGCCGCCCCCACGCGCACCAGACCGGGGTCGAGCAAAGGCAGCCGATGGTAGAGGCTGTTGACCCACCGGTCCACGGCCCGTCCCAAGCCCAGCCCGTTGCGGTCACACGCGAGCAGCCCCCCCACCGCGGCTTTCTCGTGCAGGGGGGCATGGTGCGGGTTCGCCTCGTCCGGCTCGTCGTGCAGCAACACACACGCGCCACCATGACCCGATACGGACAGGTGGTCCAGGTATCGAAGGTGCCCCAGACAGGCCGACGACCACGGGGCGTCCGCCACCACTGCGCTCAGCCCCGCCCGCGCCCGGTACGCGTTGAGTACCGCGATACCCTCGTCGAGGGTTCCCGCGCCCTCGCTCTCTTCCGGGTAGACGTTCTGGTCGGGGACAAATGGTGTCGTCACGGGCTCCGTGCCGATCGCTCCTTCGCCATCGTCTTCTGGGTCCGCTTCGATCGAGCCGCCGCAGCCCGCCAGCGCCAGCAGCAGGGCGCAGCAAGCCGAAACGCCCGAACCATCGATCCGGTTGCGTCGAGGTGCCATGCATGGGTGCAGACCGTCGGGTGAGGCTGCGACGGTCCGTCCTCCCTTTGTTGCGGGCCGGGAGGCGAACGTTCACGTCGTTCAGGGAACTACTCGGGAACGCACACGTTGCGGGTCGAGGTGGTGGTCCCGTTGCGCACCCGCTGCTCGCAGGTGGAGCCCGCCGGGCACTCGCTCGCATTCGACGCCGTCGTGCACTGTCTCATGCACGACGGGCCACCAAGGGACGACTCGTTGATGCAGGTCGTCGTTGGCCATCCGGCCAGATCAGGGCAGATCGACGAGCACGATTGCGAGCAGATGCCGGGGCCCTCGTCCGTGACCCCCGCGCAGTGGTTGCCGCTGCCACAATCCTCGTCGACGAAGCAGTGGTCGCCGACCCAGCCGGGAGAGCCGGGCACGCACACCTTCGCGCTCGCCGTGGTGGAGTTGAAGCGGTTGACGGTGCTGGGAACGAAGTGATCGAGAGGCCGGCACCCGAGGTTGTAGGGCTGTTCCTTCAGCGCGCAGATGCCCTGGGTCGCGTCGCCGGGGTCCGCCACGCAGTAGGAGGTCGGATACCCGGCCTTGTCGGGGCAGTATTGGGTGCAGCTTTGCGTGCAGAACCCTCGCTCACTGTACGCGTTCTCTTTGCAGAGGCCCCCATCATAGGGGCAGTCCGCGTCTTCGACACACTCCGCCCCGAACCAAGTGTCGGGCACGTCGATGCGTGAGCCGTCGGCCGCTCGCTCGGGTTCCCGCTGCACACGGACAGGCACCTTGGCGACACCTCGGATTCGCCCATAGACCTCGAGGACGTCGGCGCTCGCCATGCGGATGCAACCGTGGGACACGTAGCCTCTTCGCAGGTTCCCCCCGTTGGCTGCACGGTAATTGTCCACCGGCCCGTGGATGGCATAGGGGCCGGACCACGACATGAAGGGCAACCCTGCGAACACGGGGAGCTTCTCCCCCGTGCTCTTGTCCGTCCACCAGATCTTGCAGGCGGTGGTGGTCGACGGCTTGATTTCGAAGTCCTGCTTTGCGTAGGCCAGGACGGGGTACATGGAGAGCGACTCGCCGGAGGTGGTTTCGCCGTCCTTCTCGTTGATGGCGCCCGGACCGATCGGGAAGACCTTGTCGAACCCGGTGGTTGCGTCGGAGAGGCGCAGCGTCAGGCCGTTCAGGGAGATGACGATCTTGGGGCTCGTGAGCCGGGGGAGGTCCGGGATGGCCTTGCACTCGGTGGCGTAGCCCCAGACGCCGTCAGCCTTCATGTCCTCCGCGCTCATGTCACCCGCGGAGAGGTCATCTTCAGGGATCTCCGTCCCTTCCTCCAGGGCAGGGTCGACGCCGGACGAACCCTCCGGACCGCACGCGGCCAACCCGGCCGCAAGGATCATGATCGCCCCACACACTCCACGCCGGACCGCGACACGCGCCATGGCTCACACCCTTCCGATCCAGGAAGACGGAAAGGATTTTTCGTACCACCGGAGGGGGGGCCGGTCAATCCAATGCCTTTGGCTCGGGGGCGGTGGTATGGCACGGCCATGAGCGAGACCTCGGCCCAGGCCACGACGCCGGAACCCTTCCATCGTAGCTTCTGGACGGCGAACGCCACGGAGCTTCTCGAACGCGGCGCGTACTACGCGATGGCGTCGTTCGTGGTGATCTACCTGGGGCGGCTGGGGATGGGGAACTACTGGCCGAGCACGCTCAACAGCCTGCTGTGGACGCTCGTGTACTTCCTGCCCATCCTGTCGGGGACGATCGCAGACCACATCGGATTCCGCAAGGCGCTGCTGATCGCGTTCGTGCTGTTGACGGCGGGCTATCTGCTGATGGGTGCACCGGTATGGGTGGGGGGTGCGGAGCTGGCGGAGAAGGCCACGGATCAGGTGATCGCGCCCGCGTGGGTCGGGGTGTGCGTGGTCGGTGCGATCTTGCTCATCGGGCTGGGCGGGTCGGTGATCAAGCCCTGCATCTCTGGCACAGTGCAAAAGACGGCTGGCAAGCGCGCGACGCTCGCGTTCGCGATCTTCTACATGGTGATCAACATCGGATCCCTGGTCGGTCGAGGGACGGCCTACGTGGTGCGGACACACTCGTCGCTCGTGTCGATTTTCGCAGTGGCGGCGGCCTGTTCGATGGCAGCGTTCGTGACGGTGCTGCTCGTGTTCCGCGACCCGGAGAAGGACGCTGCGGCCGTGGCGAACAAGCCGAAGCGCTCGGTGGGACGCATCTTGCTCGACATGATCCTGGTGCTTCGCAACGCGCGATTCACGCTCTTTTTGCTCGCGAACTCGGGCTTCACGTTCCTGTACGCCCAGGTCTACAACGTGATGCCGTTGTATCTGGAGAAGGTCCTGGAGCAGAAGCCGCCCGTCGACATCTACACGATGGCCAATCCCTTCACCATCGTGTTCTTCCAGCTCGCGATCACGAAGATGTTCGGCAAGATCAAGCCCATCGTCTCGATCGTGATCGGCACGGTGCTCATCGGCGGGTCCATGAGCATCAACCTGATTCCGCTGTTCACCGAGGGCGGACCCCGCGTCACCGTGGCGAACCTTCTGCCGCTCGGCTCCTTGTTCATCGTGATGACGGTGGCGCTCGTGGCGTTCGGCGAGCTGTTCGCGCAGGCGCGGACCTACGAGTACATCGGCGCGCTCGCACCCAAGGGACAGGAAGGGCTGTTCCTGGGATATGCCAACCTGCCCATGGCGATCGGCGCGTTGACGGGAGGACCGGTCGGGGCGCTCATCTTCAACGAGATCATGTGCAAGAACGCCGTGAAGCAACCCGACGGCCTGCTCAATCTCGACACGACCTACGCCAGCATGGGGTGGGGAATCCTGATGGGCGTGGGCATCTTCTCGGCAGCCATGATGTGGCTGTACAACCGATGGGTCACGAAGAGCCCGATGCTCGCGCCCACCGAGGGATGATGGGAACCCGGGCCGCGTCAGCCCGTCGCGTCGTCCGGAATGACGGAGAGACCGGTCCCGGACGCGCGGTAGAGACGTCCACACTCACCGCATCGGACGGGCCCCGCGGGAAGGTCTGACGCGCCCGAGATCGATGCCCCGCAAGCGCAGACCCACCCTCGAACGCGCGCCGGCACGCCGAGCACGAGCGCGAACGCAGGCACGTCCCTCGTCACGACCGCGCCCGCACCCACGAACGCCCCTCGCCCAATGACCACGCCACACACCACCGTCGCGTTCGCACCGATGGTGGCCCCCTCGCCCACGACCGTCGGCTCGAACCCCGCCGGCCCTCGAAGAAATGCCGCACGCGGCCGCGACACGTTCGTGAACACCGCGCTGGGCCCCACAAACACGTCGCGCTCCAACACCACGCCATCGTACAACGACACGTTGTTCTGAATGCGACAGCCGTCTCCCACGCGCGCCGTGGCTGCCACGAAGCAGTTCTGGCCGAGAACACACTGCTCGCCAATGCTCGCGCCGGACATGACGTGAGCGTGGTGCCAGACCTTCGTCCCGGCACCGATGATGGCGCCGGGGTCGACGATCGCAGAGGAATGGATCATGGGATCAGACCCGCCGCAGCGGGCAGGGGGAAAGGGAAGACTACTCTTCCTCGTCGATGGACTTGAAGCCCGAGTCCTTGATGACCTTGTCCTGGAGCTGGGCAGGGACCGGCTCGTAGCGGTCCATGGTCATCGAGAACGTCCCCGTGCCTTGCGTGAGAGCGCGCAGCTTGGGCTCGTACTCGAGCACCTCGACCAGCGGCGCCTGCGCGTTGACCACGCTGAACTGATCTTGCGTCTCGCTGCCGAGGATGCGGCCGCGACGGCTGTTGAGGTCGCCCATGATGTCACCGAGCGCGGTGGTGGGCACGGTGATCTCCATCTTGACCATCGGCTCGAGCAGGATGGGCCCGGCCTTTGCCATGGCCGCCTTGAACGCCTTGGAGCCGGCCATCTGGAAGGCGGCGTCGGAGGAGTCCACGTCATGGTACTTGCCGTCGAAGAGGCGGACCTTGAAGTCCACCACCTGGTAGCCGGCGAGGAAGCCGCGGGCGGCGTTCTTGACGATGCCCTTCTCGACGCTGGGAATGAAGTTGCGGGGGATGGCGCCGCCGACGATGGCGTCGTCGAAGACAAAGCCTTCGCCACGCGCGGTGGGCTCCATGTCGACAAGGCACACGCCGAACTGCCCGTGTCCACCGGTTTGCTTCTTGTGCTTCCCTTCGATGTTCGTCACCCTGCGGGTGATGGTCTCGAGGTACGGGATCTTGGGCGGGCCCAGGGTGATGTCCGTGCCAAAGCGGCGGCGAAGCCGATCGCACGTCACGTCGAGGTGAAGCTGGCTCAGCCCGGCGCAGACCAGGTCGTGCGTCTGCTCGTCGTGGTAGACCTTCAGGGAGTTGTCTTCCTCGGCGAGCTTCGCGAGGCCCTGGGCGATCTTCTCGCCGCTGCCACGGTCCGTGAGGACCACGACGCGCGCGAACAAGGCTGGGGGCACCTCGGGGGCGGCAAACGTGAAGGGCTTCTTGTCCTCGGAGATCGTGTCCCCGGTCTTCACGGTCTTGAGCTTGGCGATGGCGACGATGTCACCCGCGTAGGCCTCGCTCAGGGCGCTGCCGCTAGGCTTGCCGACGACGTTGAAGACGCCACCGACGCGCTCCTTGGACTCACCGTTGAGGATGTAGGAGTCGCCCTTGAGGGTGCCGGACAGGATGCGCACGATGGCGTTGCGGCCTGCGTGCTGATCGATCGTGGTCTTGAAGCAGAAGGCGGAGAGGGATGCTTCGGGCTTGGCCTCGCGGATCTCGGGCTCCTCTCCCTTGCCTCGGACCTCGGTCTTCACGGTCGCGGCGGGGAAGTAGTCGACGATCGCGTCGAGCAGGGGGATGACGCCGTAGGGAGAAGCGCCCGCGAAGAAGTAGTAGGGAACGAGCGTGCCGGCCGCGATGGCCTTGTGCATTCCCGCCTCCATCTCCTTGTCCGAGAGATCACCCTGCTCGAGGTACTTCTCGGTCAAAGCGTCGTCCGTGGAGGCGACCTCGTCCACCAAGCGCATGCGCGCCTCTTCGACCGCGTCCTTGACCGCGTCGGGGATGACGTCGCTGGCCTTGGACTTCGGGCCGTCCGGGGTACCGACGTAGGACTTGCGTCCGAGCAGGTCGACGAGACCCTTGAGCTCGGTGCCTTCGCCCACGGTGACCTGCATGGGCGCGAGGGCGAGCTTGAGACGCTTCTTGACGGATTCGATGACGGGCTCGAGCTGGATGTGCTCGAGGTCGCACTTGGAGAAGACCACGTAGCGGGGCAATCCCATTTCCATCGCCCAACGGTTGAGGCGATCGGTCATGGGCTGCACGCCGTCCTTGCCCGAGACGACGAGGATGACGGCGTCCGCCGCGGCCATCGCGAGCCGCGTGTCACCGAAGAAAGATCCCTCTCCGGGGGTGTCGATGATGTTGATCTTCGTGTCACGCCAGACGACGTGGCCCACGCTGGTCAGCAGCGTTCCTTCACGCGCCAGCTCCTCGGGCTCGTCATCCAGAACGCTCGTCTTGGCCGCGATGCTCCCCATCGTCGGGGTCGAGCCGCCGACGTACAGCATGCCCTCGATGAGGGTGGTCTTCCCGGTGCCCTTGTGACCTACGACGACAACGTTACGGATCTTCTGGGGTTCGAACCCGTTGGCCATGTTTCTGCTCTCCTTCGATGAAACCCCTCACCGGGAGCCCGGAGGGAGGGAAGGCGGTATCCTAGTCAAGCGAGGGGCGAAAGCTAGCGGACCATGACGCGCTCGTCCACGCTGGGGTGCGAATTTGGAGATCGCCGCCGTTTGATTTCCCCTGAGCCACAGTCCAGCGACCTTGACGCGTTGCGCTAGACCGAATCACGTTGAGCCGTGGCGAAACCGAGGTCATGGAAACTAGGAACAGGTCATGGAAACTAGGAACTAGGAACAAGAATGCGAACACGGAAGGAAGAATGATGAGCTCCACACCCAGGCTTCGTGATCACCCTCCGCGACACGCTGGCGTTCGCATTCGCATTCCGTGTTCCTCTTCCTAGTTCCTAGTTTCCGCACGAATCAATGTGATTCTGTTTAGGTTCTTGTCCCCTCGGCCGCTGTCCAGTGTACTCCCGACCCCATGCTCACCCGGACCACGGCGCTGCACGTCCTGTCCCTGGTGGCCGCCCGGCTGCTGGTCACCGGGTTGGCGTGGGCGTGCGGGTTCGGTGCGGTCTCGGACGACGACTTCGCGCGCGTAACGCTCTCCCAGGCGTTCGCCGCAGTGCCCCGGCTCGACCCGACAGGCACGAGCTGGCTGCCCTTTCCCTTCTGGCTCACCGGGGCGGCGATGGCAGTGCTCGGAGCGAGCCTGACCGTGGCAAAGGTCGTTGCGGTTTCGCTGGCGTGCGCGTCGGGCATGGTGCTGTACGCGGCGGCTCGCTTCGGCCGGGTTTCAGCTGGGTCGGCGTGGCTCGGGGCGTTGCTCTTTACGTTCGTCCCCGTGGGCGTGTTCACGGGCGCGGCCACCGTACCCGAGCTTCCCACGGCCGCACTGTGCTCCGCTGCCCTGCTGCTTTTGCGACGCGACGATGGGAAGGCGGCGTGGGTCGCAGCGGCGCTCGTTCTGCCGGCCACGCTGTCGCGCTACGAGGCCTGGCCGGTGGCAGCGTGCGTGGTGGCGGGTGTGGTCGTGGCAGGGGTGAAGGACGGAACCCGAGCGGGCCTTGCCTCTCGGGCGGGAGCCATCGCGCTCGCCTGCCTTGGCCCGATCGCCTGGGTCCTGTGGAATCGTCACGCCCACGGCGATGCGTTCCACTTCCACGCGCGCGTCTCGGCGTACTGGTTCGCATGGGGCGGCACCACGAAGGGTTGGGGAGTGCTCGGTCCTCTCCAACCGCTGCTCGTCGATGGCGTCCTGCTCGGGGTATCCGGGGCGGGTGCGCTGTACTGGGGGCGGGGCGCCCGGCGGTGGCGCTGGTCCGCGCCGCTACTGGCCAGCTTGGGCGTCGTGGCTGCGCTTCTATTAGCCCAGATCACGGGAGGGGCGCCGACCCATCACCCGGAGCGCTCCCTGCTCTTCGTGTGGGGCGTGGGGTGGGTCGTGGTGGCGGACCTCTGGCCAGAACGCGGATGGAAGCTCTGGCGTGGCGTGTGGGGCGGCGCCGTGGTCGCGTTCATGGTCACCCAGATCCACGCGATCGCCCCATCGTACGGGGTAGACCGCACCGACGAGCTCCGCGTGGGGGCTTGGCTGCGCGATCACGCCGAAGGTACGGTGCTGCTTGCGCCGAAGGACCATGGGTACTTCGCCATCCTCGCCGCCATGGGCTCGCGCGATCGCGTGACGCTCGCCTCCTCGGTGGACCCGCGAGACCGCCCGAAACCGTGTCCCTTCGAGAACGAAAGCGCGTTGCGTGACAGTTCCCTGGCGGAAGGAGCCCGCTGGCTGGTCGCGAGCGGGCAGAAGGGTCGCGTGGCGCGCGGCGTGGGCAAGCCTCGATTCGAGACGGGCGAGTGGGTGGTGGTGGAGGCGCCAACCCAGTGAGACGTGCCGCGGAAAAATCGATCAGCCCGGGTTCGTGAACGCGCCCCACTGAGCCCCGAAGTTCGTGCCCGCCCCCAGCTTGGTGGCGAACGACGCGTCCCACTGCGCGGGAGAGTACGCGTTGGCAACCCCAGGGTACTTGTTCTCGAGCGAAGCGGCATCCATGCCCGCGGCCACGTCGGACTCGAAGGACTTGCGCATCGTCTCCGGCACGCCGTAGGCGAGCACGGTGCCGACGAAGAACCGGAAAACCGGACCGTCAAGCGCACCGGAAAGCAGCGAGCTTCCTTTGCCCTCGAACGCGGCGTCGATCAGCGCATTCTTGGGGTAGGCGAAGTAGTCCGGGATCGCGTCCGAGGTCGTGACGGGCAGCCCGGTGAGGTTCGCTTGGGCGAGGTGGTGCGCCATGTACGCGACCACGGCTTTGCCGTCGGGCTGCGTCACGACGTACATGTTCCAGTCCGAGGTCTCGATGCCCGGCGCGCCTTCGTGCGAGTCGTTGATCTCGGCTCCCCAGGCCACCCGGATCTGCACGAGCTTCGCGCCCGGGGTCGTGGGGAGTGGCTCGAGGTTCTTCGTGTCGCTCTTGGCGTGCTCGAACACAGCGGAGACGACGGACGGGGACACGTCGGAGACCTTCATTTCCGCGGCGATGATGGGCTGGTTCCAGATCTCCATCGTGCCCTTCTCGAGGTCGTTGAACATGTCGGCGCGAAGACCGAGACCGCTGGTCATGACCCACTGGGGAACGCCGAGCAGCACGTCCTTGGGGGTGACGAAGTTGTCGACGAGCTCGGTGTCTGCGATGCCGAGCTGATCAGAGACCGCCATCATCCAGTTGCCGAGGTCGGCACGGCTGAGCCACTGGCCGAAGATCCAGATGCCGCGGCCGGAGGCGGGACCCTCCACGTCGACGAGAGCATTGATGCGCTCGTCGAGCGCGCCGTACGACCAGGCGTGGCAGAGCCCCTCCCAGTACTGGGCGTTGGGGTCGTAGAAGCGCTTCTGGGCGCGATAATCGAACCCGAACTGCCCCAGATTCAGCCCGCTCGTGGCCGCCGCGAGGTCCAGGGCAAGAGCCGGACTCTGGGTCCGCAAGCGCTGGGTGTCATCACCGCTGTCCACCCCGGGGTGAGCCGGCGCCTTGGACCCATGAGGAAAGCGCAGGATGCCAGCCGCCTTCTTGGCGTAGCCGCGGCTGTGGCTCGTGGCGGGCGTGGAGCCCGCGAGGGAGCCCGTACCGGTCAGGTAGATCGCGTCGTCCGCCACCGTGTTGGCCTTCGTTCCGGGCTTCAGCTGGTACACGTTGTTCTCAAAGGGCACCCAGTTGGCTGGCTGGCCCTTGGCGGACGCGTCGAGGACCGGCTTGCCCTCGCCCGCGAACTTGGTCTTCGGGTGGGCCACAACCTTCGCGAGGAACGCCGCCACCGCCGCGTTCTGCCCCCCCGTCCCTCGAGCGAACGCCCCCAGCTTGCCCGCATCCGCCTCGCTGATCGAACCGTCGGCGCGGAGCATCTCACGATAGAGCCGGTACACCGCTGCCCCACCCGGCGAAGCCGAACAAATGTTGCCGGCCTCCTCGCACGCGACCACGTCGTCACTGCTCGACGGGTCCGTCGGGTCCGTCGGCGCAGTGCCCTTGCAGACGGGCTCGTAGTCGCTGCAGCAATCCCCATAGCTCTTGCACGCGTCATCGCAGTAGCACATGCCGCTGCCCTTCCCGCCGCAGGCATTGCCCGTCGCGGTCTTGCACGACCCCGCGGCATCGGCCTTGCCCAGCGGGCCGCGAGGCGTTTCCTCCGGGTTGTCGTACGCGTCCTGGGCGTCGTCGGGTTCCGCGCCACAGGCGAGGCAGAGGAGGGTGGCGAAGGCGGTGATGAGCGAGTTGTGGATTCGCATGATGTCCTCGAGTTGCAAGCTGGCCCGGCGGGCCTGGATGCCTGAGGGACAATCCACGAAGCGTGCCAGGTGCGATATGTAGGACAATTTGCGAGAATCACACCGTTCAGGGACGCTGAGGTGAGATCAGGGCCTTCCCACACGGTCCGAGTCGTTCCGAAAGCAGGCGAATTCTTGGCTGTAACATTTGGTCCTCAGATGAGGACTAGAGGTCACGAGGGCATGGGGAGTGAACCAAGTTCGCTGAACAGGCCTGCGAAAGTCGGGCTACGACTTGGCGACCGCGCGAGGGACCTGCGCGGCTGCCGATCGTCGCAGGACATTGAAGACGGCCAGCGGGATCTCCTTGCCCTTGACCTTCGCTGGCTCCAACTCCTCGAACTCGAACCGTCCGCCAAGACGGTCGTGGGTCGTCTGGCTCACGAGGATCTGACCGGTCTTGGCGTGGGAGCAGAGCCGGGCGGAGGTGTTCACCGTGTCGCCGATGACCGTGTACGACAGGGCGCGGGAGCTGCCGATGTACCCGGCCACGAGGGGACCGGTGTGGATGCCGATGCCCACGCCGAGCTGAGGAAGCTTGCGTTGCTCTCGTTCTCGGTTGAACTGTCCGAGGATCTGCATCTGCGCGAGTGCACAGTCCACCGCACGCACGGCGTCGTCCGGGTGCACGATCGGCGCGCCCCACAGCGCCATGAGCCCGTCGCCCATGAACTTGTCGAGGGTGCCCTCGTACTTGAACAGCGTCTCGACCATGAGCTCGAAGTACTCGTTGAGCATCTCGACGATGACCTCGGGCTGCTCCTTCGCGCTCATGCGGGTGAAGCCACGGATGTCGGAGTTGAAGACGGTGCATTCCTGGACGAGCTCGCCGCCCTTCTTGACCTCGAGCTCGCCGCTGATGACGCGTTCGGCGACGTTGGGGGACAGCAAGCGGCTGAAGCGCTCCCGGGTGACGAGCTCCCGCTCGATCTTCTTTGCGAGGGCGTTGTTCTCGATGAACATGGCGGCCTGGGCGCCGACGCCGGTGACGATCTCGAGATCCTTGGTCTGGAACTGCGCGAGGGACTCGGAGTCGAGCCAGAGCACGCCGAGGAAGTTGTCGTTGTGGAGCAAGGGCACCACGATCGCGGAGCTGATCCGGTTGAGGATCATGCTCTTGCCCTTGGATGCAGCGAAGTCCATCGCCGCATCGTGCGTGAGCACCGCGGCCCTCTCGTTCTCGACATGGTTGAGGATGGTCGACGACACCACGATGGGGGTGGCCGAGCCATCCCGTCGCAAGCTCGCTCCGGGCTCCAGCTTGCCATCGTCGGACTTGAGGAAGATGACGCCGCGGTCGGCGCGGACGAACTTGAAGATCGACTGCAGGATCTTGCCGAGCAGCTTGGTGGTGTCGTGTTCGAGCGCGATCTCCCGGGACAGCTCGTGGCTGAGGCGGAGGCGCTCGTAGTCCGCGCGCAGCTGCGCAGGGTCCCCCGCGAGCATCTCGAAGGGGCGGAACCCCTTGTCCGTCGCCGCGATCTGGGTGCCGATGGCGCGCTTCTCGTCCATCACGTCGATGCGACCCAGGGACTCGAGCTGACGTCCTTCCGCACCGAAGGCGGGGATGGCCATGGTGCCGACGGCGCGGGGCGACACGCCCATGGCAGGGATGGGCAGGACGGGAGCCGGCATCGGGGCGGGGACGGGGGCGGACGGAACGGCGTGCCGCAAGGGGGCCGAAGGAGGCGGGGCGTAGGCTTGCGGTGAGGCGGGGATCGGGGCGGACCCGGGGCTCGGGGGAAGCACATCCTCTCGGGTCGGCGTCTGGTAGGCCGGAAGCTCGCTCGCTGGCAGGCCCCGCCCGTCGTCGTACCAAGCACGCGTCGACCCCATCACGATCTCGTCGCGATGCTTGAGCGGCTGCTCGCCGTTGACACGCTCCGCGTTGATGTACGTCCCGTTCAAGCTTCCCAGGTCGCGAAGCCAGAACCCGTCCGCTCGCTGCTCGACGACGCAATGCTCCTTGGACACGATCCGATCCAGTAGCTGGATGGTGTTGCTCGGGTGGCGCCCGATGGAGTTGGTGGGGCGAAGCTCGATCGCTCGCTGCCCTTCCGCCGTGACGAGGATGAGACGCGCCATCAACCGTGCAGCCTAACCGTTGCCCTGGCTCCAAACAACGGCCTTGAACGCCAGGCGCGTGCGGGCCAGCGAAACCAGTGCAGACAACCGAAATCCTTCCGCTTCCGTCACAAAGGGCTCTCCCTACCAGCCATCGATTCGGTCGTGGTAGGACCGGGGAGAAAGGACCGAACCCATGCCTCACTACCTGCTCGCGATCGACCAAGGCACCACGGGCTCCACCGCGCTCGTCATGGACACCGACGGCAAGACGCTCGGACGAGCCAACGTCGAGTTCCCCCAGCACTATCCGCAACCGGGATGGGTCGAGCACGAGCCCGAGGACATCTGGAGCAGCGTGGTCTCGGCAGTGGGCAAGGCCCTCGACCAAGCCTCCATCCTCGGTAACCAGATCGCGGGCATCGGCATCACCAACCAGCGCGAGACGACCGTGGTCTGGGACCGTTCCACCGCCAAGCCCATCCACCGCGCCATCGTGTGGCAGTGCCGTCGCACCGCGGACTTGTGCGCGCGGCTCAAGCAGCAGGGTCACCAAGATCGGGTTCGCGAGCGCACGGGTCTCGTGATCGACCCGTACTTCTCGGGGACCAAGATCGCCTGGCTGCTGGACAACGTGCCCGGAGCGCGTCAGCGCGCGGACAAGGGCGAGCTCGCCTTCGGCACCATCGACACCTACCTCGCTTACCGCCTCACCGGCGGGCAAGCCCACGTGACGGACGTCAGCAACGCGTCGCGCACGTTGCTCACGGGCTTGCGCGAGCTGCGGTGGGACGAGGAGATGTGCGAGCTTTTCGGGGTGCCGAGGTCGGTGCTGCCGACGATCGTGGGGTCGGCGCAGCGGGTCGGGGAGACGCGGGGGGTTCCAGGGTTGCCCGACGGGATTCCGATCGCGGGGATGGCGGGGGATCAGCACGCGGCGCTGTTCGGGCAGCAGTGTCTCGAGGTGGGGGACGTGAAGTGCACGTACGGGACGGGTGCGTTCGTGCTCGTGAACACGGGGGCGAAGCCGGTACCGAGCCGGTTCGGGCTCTTGACGACGGTGGGTTGGAAGATCGGCGAGGAGACGGTGTACGCGTTGGAGGGCAGCGCGTTCATCGCGGGGGCGGCGGTGCAGTGGTTGCGGGACGGGCTGGGGTTGATCCGTTCGGCGTCGGAGATCGAGTCGTTGGCGCGCGAGGTGAGCGGGTCGGACGGGGTGGTGTTTGTGCCTGCGCTTGCGGGGCTTGGGGCGCCCTACTGGGACGCGGAGGCGCGGGGCGTTGTGTGTGGCATCACGCGCGGAACGACCGCAGCGCACCTGGCCCATGCGACGCTGGAGGGGATTGCGCATGAGGTTTCGGACCTCATCGGGGCCATGCGGGACGACATGGGCGCTGCCATTGGGCGGATTCGGGTGGACGGAGGAGCGGCTGGCAATGATCTGTTGATGCAGATGCAGGCCGATCTGGCGGGGATCACGGTCGAGCGGCCCAAGGAGTTGGAGACCACCGCGCGGGGCGCCGCCATGCTCGCGGCCGTGGGGCTCGGGTTGTTCGGCTCGGCCCGGGAGGCCTCGGGAATGTTCACCGTGAACAGAACGTTCCAGGTCGAACAGCCCAAGGATAAACGAGATAAAATGCGAGAGGCTTGGGCACAGGCCGTTCGACGCGCCCGAACGAGCTGAACGCTCCTCGACCGATCGCTCCTGTTCCCCAGCCTCCCTTTCCAGTACAGTCCGCCCCCTACGCTTCTTAACGAGGTCGCGATGGATGAGTCCCCCAACGACGCTCCCAGCACACCGATCCGGGACGTTCCGGTCGACTGGGAGGCGCTCGAGAACGCTTTCGAGAACAACGCCCCAGAGGTGCATTCCTACCTGCAGGTGGTCACCGGAGACGTGCTTCGCGTCGTCGATGGCGTGGCCGACCCGCAGATGCACGCGCGGATCGCGTCGGATACCAAGTACCTGCGCATCGAGGCGGTCTCCTCGCGGGAGCAGTACCGCTGGATGGAACGCTACATCCCCACGGTGGAGGACCCGAAGCTGCGTGCGCGGCTCGAGGTGGCCATCGACGGCAAGGGGGCGTTCCGACGATTCAAGGACGTGCTGATGGCGTACGGCCCGGAGCGGGAGCGTTGGTTCACGTACCGCAGCGAGCGGCTGAAGACGTTCATGGAAGCGTGGCTGGAGGCGCACAGCATCAAGTCGACCCCGCGCACGCAGTGGACGGCCCCCGAGGAGGGCGAGGACGCGAAGCCGGAAGAGTCGCACCGCACTCCCGTCGTCGAGGGACCGGACTTCCGCAGGACCCGAAGCGTGGAAGGGTTGCGCAAGCGGCTGCGCGAGCTGTCAGACACCCTCGGGCCCCGGGACCTCGACAACGTCGTGTCGTTCGCAGAGTTCCTCAAGGCGCGTCGAAGCGCCCGGTCCTTCGCACACCATCACGCCGTCTTCCAATCGCGGCGCGACGACGCGGGGGACGAGTCCTCTGACACCTCGCCGGGCGAGCAGGACGATCTGCCTGCCGACGACGACGGGATCGACAGCTCTTCCGAGTGAGCCGTTCCGTGTGGGGTGACACGACGATGCAGGGTGCGCGCTGGCTGATGGGCGCCGTACTTCTCGCATGTGTCGTGACTTCGTCAGAGGCAGCGGCGTCCTCTCGGGTTCGCGTGGACCGCGTGATCGCGCGCTTCGAGTCGGCCGAGCTTGGTGGACCGGCGCGCCCTCGCTTCATCTTCGAGCGCACCCTCGCCTTCGAGGCAAGGCTCGAGGCCCTCGCCGAACAGCAGCGGGGCGTGCCTCGCTCCCCCCTCGGGTACACCGACCGCGACCTCCGTTCCGCCATCGAGCGCCACGTCACCGAGGAGATTCTCGTCAGCCTCCCCGTCGAACCCCCGCTGCGAACCGACGAGGTGCGCCGGCGCTCGATCGCCGCCTACGTGTCGCTCGAACAGCTGGTCGGAGGCCGCCAGAACTTGCTCGACGCTGCCTTTGCCGAAGGCATGGAGATGGAGGACCTCGACACCCTCGTCGAGCGGCGCGCCCGAGCGAGCCTGTACCTCGACCGCATGGTGGCTCCGATGTTGAACCCATCCGACGCCGAGCTGCGGGAGGTCTTGCACACCGAACCGACACCGTTCCGCAACCGTCGCTTCGACGAGGTCGCGTTGCCCCTTCGGCAGTGGTACGTGGCGGACCGGCTTCGCACCGCCCTCGCTGCCTTCTTCCGGAGCGCGCGCCCGCGCATCCGCATCGTCATGCTCCATCCTTGAGGAAAGCATGTCTCGTCCTACCCTCGCATGCGTCCTGCTCTGCCTGACGGCCGCGATCACCCTGCTTCTGCCTTCGCGCCGCGACGCGCCGGTCGAGCCCACGAGCGGAGAGCGAGCGGACGTACGGGTCGGACTCGTGTTCGACGTGGGGGGGCGCGGAGACAAGAGCTTCAATGACTCCGCCTACGCCGGTCTCGAGCGCGCGCGGAAGGACTTCGGCGTCACGGTCGAGATGATCGAGCCCAGCGGTGCGGAGGACAGGGAAGCCGCCATGCGCCTGTTCGCAGCGCGCGGATTCAACCTCGTCATCGGGGTCGGGTTCATCTTCTCCTCCGACATCCTCGTGGTAGCAGGCGCCTTCCCCGCCACCTCCTTCGCCTGCGTCGACTACGCCCCGTCCCCCGATCAACCCATGCCCAGCAACCTCGCGGGCCTCGTCTTTCGCGAAGAAGAAGGCGCTTTTCTGGTGGGCGCCGTCGCCGGCCTGATGTCCCGAAAGCAAGCCGTCAGCTTCGTCGGTGGCATGAACGTCCCCTTGATCCGAAAGTTCGAAGCCGGCTACACCGCCGGCGTCGCCCACGTCTGCCCAGCGTGCCGTGTCCTGTCCGCGTACGCGGGCACGACCCCCGAGGCTTTCAAAGACCCCGCCAAGGGAGAGGCCATCGCCACCAGCCAGATCAGCGCAGGTGCCGACGTCGTCTTTCATGCCGCGGGCTCCACGGGCCTCGGGGTCTTCGAAGCAGCGCGCGACATGAGGGCTTGGGCCATCGGTGTCGACTCCGACCAACACGACGAGATGCCCGGCACCGTGCTCACGAGCATGGTCAAGCGGGTCGACGTGGTCGTGTACGACGTGGTCAAGGAGGTGCTCGAAGGCCGGTTCGCGGGGGGGCTTCACGGCTTCGGTTTGAAGGAGGAGGGGATCGGCTACGTCAACGAGGGTCCGCACGCCGCGATGATGCCTGCCGAGGTCCGCTCGCGGGTCGACGCCATTCGCGCGCAGGTCATCGCAGGAACGATCCGCGTCCTGCCCTGAGATCACTTGGGTGCAGACACCACTTTGCACAGGTACCCTTGGGGGGAACTGGTGAACCGGGGACCGGGAGCTGGGAATGGGGAAGGTGGCTTGGTACGCAGGCCCCGTGTGTCCTTCGAAAACTTCCCCATCATTCGCACGACACGCCCATGACAACAACCGTTGCGCAATATCGTTGCCCTTCGCCGCTCCTCTTTCCAACCATGAACCAAGTCCGATTCATCCTTCCGATTGTCGGCTCAGCCGTTCTCTGCCCCATTCATCCTTCCCGATTCCCGGCTCCCGGCTCACCAGTTGACCTTGGCCACTCACCACGACGGGTTGCTCAAAATGGGATCTGCACCCAAATCACTTCGGCGACGGCGCCCTCACCGTCCCCGGCTCGTTGCCCGCCTCCGCGAGCCAGCGGAAGTCGTCGATGAGCACCGTCGATCCGTGCGCGTGGTCCCCCGCGTCCCAGATGGCGAACCTCAACGTGATCACTTCGCCCGGCGCCACCGCGGCGGAGGTCTCGAGCCACCCCGTCGCCCCGTGACCGCGAGGCTCCTGCTCGCTCGGACCGAACCCATTGCCGGCAAGCATGGCATCCCCCTGAAGACAACCGTACGGCACGCCACCCACCACCTGGGGCCGGCACGCCTCGAGCCACACCGTGTTCGCGCTGATCGGGTTGCCCTCGCCATCGTACGAGATGTTGCCATCCGGGTCGGTAGACGGCATCACCGACGACGTCAGCAGGGCGGCGAAGGCGTCGTTGTACTGGTGACAGACCCACGACGGAAACTCGGTCGTGAAAAACGCGAAGCGAAAAGACAAGCCACGGGCGTTCGTGGGTACGCGAACGCGCAGTGACAGCGCCGCGGAATCGTTGGCGATCGGCATCGGGTCCGGCACGTTCGCACACGACGGCGACGCCTTCGGCCATCCCGGCGGCGCTTGTCCCGTCGTGCCCATGTCGGCGTCGAGGGGTGCCAGGTAGTCCTGGTCGCCGGGCCTGCGCGCCGTCGCGGAGGACAACGCCAGCATCGCGTCGCCCTGCTGGGGTTTCGCCCCGGGACCGAAGTCAGGGAGAACGCCCCGTGAGGCGTGGTGCATGCCCGGCGAGCCGTCCGCCAGCACGAACGCGGCCTCGAGCACACCCCACCTGCGCTCCCGTGGGTCGCCAGGGTTCTCCTGGGAGAACCGGCACAACCCGATCGCGCGCGCGCCGTCCTCCGGCACGTTCGTGGCCAGCGAAATTCCGGTGTCGCAAACGCCGTCTTCGTCGTCCGCCGCGCCGCTGCAGTCCTCGTCCACCCCGCTGCCCCGCACGTCCTGCGCGCCCGGGTTGGTGTTCGGGTCGCAGTCGTTGCAATCCCCTTCGCCGATCGACCACCCGTCGCCATCATGATCCTCATCGGGTCCCACGGAGAGGACGCTCCCGTCTTGCATGCACCCGGACGCGTCCGTGAAGGGCGAATCGATCGACGTCGTCTCGTCGTGCGCATCGGATCCGGCACCGCCGTCCACGGCGCTCAGGTCGTTCCCCGAGGCGGCGCATCCCGCGTTCGAAGCGAGCGCAAAGACGAGACCGAGGACGAGACCGAGGACGGGTCGATTCATCATGGGGGTCACTGCTTAATATGGATCCATCTCGGCCGGCCGGGGCGGGAAGTTGCCGTGCGAGGGATTCGCTGACCAAGGGCTCAGTCGCAGACGTGCTTCCGCAGTGTGACAGGGCGGTGTCGCGAGATTCTCCCACTCATCATCTCGCGGTTCGTCACTGCCTTCTTGCCCGAGCTTCATCAGATTGTCACCGTCGTCACCGAAAGAGGGTCCGTGGCCCGATTCGTCATCGAGAGTTTGCTGCTCAGCTACGAGGCTGTCACCGGGACCGCCCATAACGGCTTCGTCCGTGAGGGAATTGCCGCCTACCGGCGGGAGGCCCGACGGCTCGAACTTACGATTCCAAAGGAGCAAGCAAGATGACCCATTCTACTTGGAGCAGTGCTTTCCTGGCTTGTGCGATCGCGATCAGCCTTTCCGCGTGTGGCAGCGAAGACGAGAATCCGGCCGGTAGCAGCGGCACGGGCGGCGCCACGAACACCGGTGGTACGGGCGGACAAGCGCCGGCTGGCTGCCCCCAGCACCCCAACGTCACCACGGGTGCGAACGGAGAGTGCCGCGTCACTGCCCCCCTCAGCGCTCCGATGACGCAGAATCTCACCCTCGACGCCGGCAACGACTGGTACCTCGAAGGGCCTCTGGTCGTGGGCAACGACACGGACATGACCGTCCTCACCCTCGAGCCCGGAACCACCGTCTACGGCGGCGACGGCTCCTTCATTCTCATCCAGCGCTCCTCCCAGATCATGGCAGAAGGAACCAAAGACGAACCCATCGTCCTCACCTCCGCCAAGCCTTCCGGCAGCCGCGGCTCGGAGGACTGGGGAGGGCTGGTCATCAACGGCCGGGCGCCGATCAACAACGCAGCGAACGCCGACGGCTCCGCCCCGGGCGAAGCAGGTACGGGCAAGTACGGCGGCAACGTCCCCGACGACGACAGCGGCGTCCTCAAGTTCGTTCGCGTGGAGTTCGCGGGCAACAAGGTCGACCTCGAGAACGAGCTCAACGGGTTCGCCTTCCAGGGCGTCGGCAGCGGCACCACGGTCGAATACATCCAAGCCCACATGACGTCGGACGACGGCGTGGAATTCTTCGGCGGGACGGTCCAGGTTAGATACGTGGTGGTCACCGGCTCGGACGACGACTCCATCGACTGGACCGGGGGATGGACCGGTAAGGCGCAGTTCGTCGTGGCAAAGCAGCTTTCGGAGAGTGGCACGGAAGCGGAGCGGGGAATCGAGGCGGACAACCTCAAGGGAACGAACTCGGCGACGCCCTACTCCAGCCCCACCCTCTCGAACGTCACCTTGATCGCCCGGGAGGGCAACGGCAAGCAGGGTGTCATGGTGCGCGAAGGCACCAAGGGCCAATTCCACAACATGGTCATCTCGGGCTTCGGCGTGTGTGTGAAGGTCGATCACGCCCAGACGGAGGCGAACGTCGATGACCAGTCCCTCGCGATGGCCAACGTGGTTTACGACTGCGGGGCGACGGCGGAAGACGGCAACAAGGCAGCGGAGTTGACGGGGGCCAACGCCGCCGACAAGTCGGGGTCTCTGGCGCTCGGAGGACCGATGGGATGGATGCCCGCTGCCGGATCGTCCGCGCTTGGTATCGGACCGGGTCCGTCGGACGCGTTCTTTGCGGCCACGGACTTCGCGGGAGCTTTCGACGGCACCGCGGACTGGACGGAAGGCTGGATCGAGACGGCTACTAAGTAGTTGTTTCCCCACAGAGACGGAGACACGATGATTCGAAAGCGAGTGCTCCACGCCGGAATCCTGCTCAGCTTTGCCGCGGTATTCACGGCGCGGGCATTCGCGGACGACGTCACGGATCTCGGTCGCCGTCTCGCGCAACTGCGTGGGGAGGTCGAGACGCTCTCCTCGAGCCTGTCGAGAGAGGAGACCGATCATCGCGACCAGATGCGGTCTTTTGCACGGCAAAAGGCGGAACTCGAAGCGGAGCTGAAGCGCGAGGAGATGCGACTGCAGCGCATTCAGCAAGAGATGGGTCAGAGGAAAGCCTCCCTCGCAGAGCGAAAGACCGAGTCCGAGAAGCTCCAACCGGTCTTCGACACCACGGCAAACGCCCTTCGAGAACACGTCCGCGCCGAGCTGCCCTTCCGCTCCCCCGAACGGCTTGCGGAAATCGACAAAATCGTGGCGCAGCACCGTGCCGGACTGCTCTCCACCGAACGAGCCCTCGCCCGCCTCTGGAGCTTCGTCGAGGACGAGGTCCGCCTCACCCGGGAAAGCGCTTTGCACCGCCAAACCCTCCCCATCGACGGCACCGAACAGCTCGTCGACGTCGTGCGGATCGGCATGGTGATGCTCTTCTTCAAGACAGGGGACGGACGGGTGGGGCACGCCGTCCGGGAAGGGTCGACCTGGACGTCGCGGACGCTTCAGGACGCCGACGACCGCAAGCGCGTGTTGCATCTGTTCGACAGCTTCAAAAAGCAGATCCGGACGGGCTACTTCGAGATACCCAACGCGTTGCCGGAACGGAGGCAGCCATGAGCCCCACGACTCGCGTGTGCATGGCTTTGCTCGTGGCGACGGCGATCGCGTTCTGCGCGCCCGCGGCTTTGGCCCAGTCGCCCGCGCCGGCACCGTCCGCGCCCGCCGCCAAGTCGGCGCCGGGCTCGAGCGTGTCCCTGGCAGACGCTTACAAGAGGGAGTTTGCGTTCCTTCAGAGTGAGAAGGCCAGTCTCACCCAGCGGCGCGAGGCGCAGCGGGTGGAATCGGCCAAGAAGGTGGCAGCGGCCGAGGCGGACATCGCTTCGCTACAAGGGCGGGTGCTCGCAGCCTCCCTCGAGGCGGACCGTCTCTCAGGCTTGCTCCAGGACGAGACGGAGCGCGCCGACACGGCCGCCGAGGCCACGGAGGTGATCGAGACCCTGCTGAGCCAGGCCACCGCCACCCTCGAGAAAGGCGCCTTGCGCTTGCCCGAGAAGGACGGCTCACAGGATAGGGTTCTTCAGCTCCGCTCGGCGTTCGACCAGACGTTGCTCCTGGTTCGCCGGTACGCCTCCGTCCGTGTGGAAGACGGTGCCTTCTTCACGCTCGACGGCCAGCGTGTCGAAGGAAAGCTCGTTCAAGTCGGCAACGTCGCGTCCTACGGCGTGGCGGGGGAAGCTGCCGGGGCCCTCGCGCCGGCCGGCCAAGACCGACTGAAGGTTTGGTCCGAAGCGCCTTCCGCGTCTGTCGCCCACGATCTGCTCGGAGGCAAGAAGCCCCAAGCGATCGGCCTGTTCCTGTACGAGTCCTTGGACAAGGGGATCGAGTCACGCCAGAAGCAGACTGTGGTCGAGCACGTGACGGCGGGCGGCATCATCGCCTGGGTCATTGTGGCCCTCGGCCTCATCGGCCTGCTCATGGTGATCGCGCGGACCATCACCCTCGTACGGTCCGGCAGCGGCATGGGCGCGCTGGTCGCCCGCCTCACCGCCCTGGTCGCGGGGGGAGACCGACGAGCGGCGTTGGCTTGCTGCGAAAAGCAGCGCGGAGCTGCGGCCCGCGTGCTTCGCGTCGCCGTCTTGTACCTCAACCAACCGCGAGAAAGGCTCGAGGACGCCGTCAGCGAGGCACTCCTGCACGAGCATTCCCGCCTCGATCGCTTCGGATCCATGATCATCGTCGTTGCCGCCGTGGGACCCTTGCTCGGACTGCTCGGCACCGTCACGGGCATGATCTCCACCTTCGACGTCATCACGGAGTACGGCACAGGGGACCCCAAGATGCTCTCCGGAGGCATCTCCGAGGCGCTCATCACCACGGAGTTGGGGCTCATCGTCGCCATACCGATCCTTCTTCTCGGCAACATCCTGAGCAGCTGGGCGTCGGGCATCAAGGACGCCCTGGACAAGGCCGCACTGCGCATCGGCAATGCGGGGCACGGCGTCATCGTCGAGCCCGAGCCGACCCCGGAACCCCAGGAGGCGGCGCACGAGGACCTCGCGCCGGCCACGTCATGATGGGGCACGTCGACGCATTGCTCCAGTACGTGCGAGCGGGGGGGCCTGTGATGGTCCCGCTCGTGGCCGCGACGTTCATACTCTGGTACGTCCTCGGGCTCCGGGCCTCGACCCTCCGACGCGGTTCGATGCTCGACCTGCGACAGATCGTAGAGCGCTCTCGTCGCGGGAGTCTCGGTCGTCCCAAGGGGCTGATCGACCGAGCGGTGCGGTCAGCCGTGAACGTGGCACGGCGCTACCCCGCGCTCGACCGAGCCAGCCTGCGACGGGCCCTGGACGACGCCCTTGGCAAACACGAGCGCGAGATGCGCCGGGGCCGCGTGGTGGTGCAGAGCATCGTGGCGTCAGCGCCGCTGGCGGGACTGCTGGGCACCGTGACGGGCATGATCGAGACCTTCGATTCCCTCGCGGATGCCGCTCTTTTTTCGCAGTCCGGCGGGATCGCAGGGGGCATCTCCCAGGCCTTGCTCACCACCCAGATGGGGCTGAGCGTGGCAGTCCCGGGGCTGATCATCGGCCGGGTGCTCGACCGACGCCAGCACAACCTCGGACGCGAGCTGGAGCAACTCAAGGACCTGCTCTGCGAGCAGAGCCTCCCACGCACGGAGCCGAGCCCATGAACCTACGCCGACAGCGCGAGGAGGATTCCGCACAGTCGATCGACATCTCCCCTCTCATCGACATGGTCTTCATCCTGCTCATCTTCTTCATGGTGTCGACCACGTTCGTGAAGGACAACAAGATCGACATCGAGCGACCGTCCGCCGCGAGCGCGAGCCGCGCGTCGAGCAAGGCCCTGCGCGTGGCAATCGACGCCGGCTCAAACGTGACGGTGGACGGCGCCTCCGTGCGTCCCTGGATGGTGCAGAGCCGCGTGCGTGAGCTGTTGGAAGGCTCCACGGACAAGCAGGTGTTGGTGGTGACCGACCGCCGGGTACCCGCGGACAAACTCGTCGAAGTGGTGGACCAGTGCCGGCTCGCGGGGGCGCTGGAGGTGGGCGTGGCAACAGACAAGGAGGCCGAAGGATGAAAACGCAACCCAGCGGTGACGCGGTGACGCGGATGTCGGAGCTGCCCCCCATGGTCAGCAGCACGCGGCGTGGCAGCTCCGTACGCTACGAGGTATCGCGGCACGCCTCGGCCGTAGCCTCGATGCTCGTCGGGACGGCGCTGGTGCTCGGTCTCGTCCTCGCCATGAACGCGGCGGTGTCTCCGCCGAAGGCCGTGGAGGGCACGGCCACGGCGGACTTCACCGTACAGAAGGCGCCTCCTCCGAAGAAGCCTCGGCCGGAAAAGCCTCGCACGGCAAAGGAGCGAAAGGCGGCAGCTTCGCCGAGGGCGCCGCTTCCGGAGCTGGCCACGGCGGTGGGAGGGGTCGACTTCGATCTTCCTGGCATCGAGACGGGGGGCCTCGGGGCCATGGCCCAGGACGTGCTGGGCGACGCGAACAGGAAGACGGCGATGACGGCGGATGCGGTGGACGAGCCGCCGAAGGCGCGGTCGCGGGTGCAGCCGGAGTATCCCGGTCAGGCGCGCGAGCGAGGCGTGCAGGGGTACGTCACACTCAAGCTCAAGGTATCGGCGAGCGGGGACGTGCAGACGGTCCGGGTGGTGGAGGCCAGCCCCCGGGGGGTGTTCGAGAGCTCCGCGATCGCCTCCGTGAAGCAGTGGCAGTTCGACCCGGGAATGTACCAAGGCGCGCCCGTGGAAACCTGGGTGAATCAAACGTTGCGCTTTCAGCTGAACTAGCATGCAAGCCAGCACGAAAGCCCTCGCAACGGCGTTGTTTGCCGCGGTCGCCTGGGTCGGAGCACCCGGCCTGAGCGGGGCCGACGACGCCAAGGGGCGCGAACGCGCGGTGGAAGAGGAGATCGATCACCTCGCCATCGCTGCCACGCTGATCCGTGACGGGAATCACGAGCGGGCGGAGGGGGTGCTCCGCCAGGTGTCTGTCGAGCAACCCGGGCTGAATCTGCCGCGGTACTACACGCTGCTCGGGCTCGCGCAGCTCGAGCAGGGCCACCACGTTCCTGCAAGCCAGAGCTTGCGGATGGCGATCGCGAAGGGGCAGACCGACCCCGTGGTGCACAGCTACCTGGCACAGACCCTGTTTGCATTGAAGCGTTGGGATGGGGTGGTGGACGCGCTGCGCAAGGCAGGAGAGGCAGGTCGTCGCGCACCGGCGCTGTTTCTGATGCGCGCACGGGCTCACTGGGAGTTGCGGGAGCGGGGCCTGGCCGTGGCAGTGTTGTCCGAAGGGGAGGCGGCCTTCCCAGGCAACCCCGAGCTCGAGCGCGCCAAGCTGACGTATCTCATCGAGCTGGGCTTGTTCCAGGAGGTGGCCCGTCTGGGGACGACGTACCTGAGGCGCTCGGCGGCGACGGCGGAGGATTGTGCGGTGGTCGCCGAGGGATTGCGACGCAGCAAGCAGCTGGACCAAGCGACGCAGATGTTGGAGGCTGCAAGGCTGCGGTTTCCAGGAGAGACGAAGCTCACGGTGCTGCTGGCACACACGTACCTGGACGGGGGGCGTCCGCTCGCGGCGGCCATGCTGCTGGAGGACGCCTCGAGGACCGATTCCTCCCTCACTCTCGACGCGGCGGAGTTGTACCAAAGGGCTGGCCGAACCCATCAGGCCCTTGCACTCAACGCCCGGGTGGCAGACCAGAAGGCCAAGATCAAGCAACGTCTGAGCATCCTGATCGAGCAAGAGCGCTACGAGGAAGTCGCCGCCATGGAAAGCCGGCTTGCCCGGCTGGGGTTGCTGGCCGACCAGAACATCCGCTACGCGCTCGCCTACGCTTGCTTCAAGACCGGGCAACTCGACGCCGCGGAAGCCCAGCTCAGGCACCTGACGGACGCCAAGCTCTTCCAGCAAGCCCTCGAGCTTCGTCGCGCCATGCAGGCGTGCCGCGAGGCGGGATGGGAGTGCCGGTGACGTTGCCTAGAAAGATCGTTCCCACCTTCGGCTTGCTGGCCGCGCTGGTCTTCGTCCCTTCCGCGGCCTCCGCCGCACCGGAGGGAGAGCCCGACGACCGCGCGACACCGAAGCCTCCGGCCCCTGAGGCTACCGTCCATCTGGTTCTGTTCGAAAAGACGCGCCCGCTCGAGGGTGTGACGGTCCGGACCGGGCGCGCCAAGGCCACGACCGGTCCCGACGGCGCGACCTGGCTCACCGTTCCCGCAGGCCCTACGACCCTGGTGCTCGACGTGCCGGAAGCGACGCTGTCCGGACACCCGGGACGTCGCACCATCACCTTGCGTCCCTTCGTCGTGGGCCAGGGAACCGTGCAAGCCATTGTCACGCTCGACGGGCGAGGCGAGGTGCGGGTGGTGGACCTCGAAGGGGCCGGCCCGGGGGATGTCCGCGACAACGAGGAGACAGGGGCTGCTCGACCCGTTGCGGCGCCCCCCGGCACGATCCGTGGCCGCATTTTGGCCCAAGAAACGCGCAAGCCCGTGGCCGGAGCACGGGTGTACGTGCGCGGAGCTCCCGAAGAGGCGACGACGGATGCCGACGGGCGGTTCTCCCTCACCTTGCCCGAAGGGCAGTACGGGCTCGCCGTGATTCACTCCGACTACTCGACCGAAACCGTCGGAGAGCTGTCGGTGAAACGCTCCGAAACCACGGAGTGGAATGTCGAGCTCACGCCAACGTCGGTCACGCTCGACGACTTCGTGGTCACCGCTCCCCACATTCAGGGGGGCATTGCGGCGTTGATGGACGAGCGGCGGGAATCTTCGAGCGTGAGCGACGTGATCGGGGCGGAGGAGATGAGCCGGACGGGGGATTCGGACGCGGCCGGGGCGTTGCGCCGGGTCACGGGCATCACCGTGGTGGGGGGCAAGTACGTGTATGTTCGGGGCATGGGAGAGCGGTATTCGAGCACGCTGCTCAATGGGCAGATGATCCCGAGCCCGGAGCCGGAGCGGCGGGTGGTGCCCCTCGATCTCTTTCCCACGGACGTGCTGGAGAGCGTGGTCATCCAGAAGACGTTCTCCCCGGACAGTCCGGCCGAGTTCGGCGGGGGCGTGGTGCAGCTCAGGACCCGCTCGTACCCGGAGAAGCTCACACTCTCCTTCAAGGCTTCCGTGGGATACAACTCCGAGACCACGTTCCGACAAGCCCCTACGCACCACGGCGGGAGCCTGGACTGGCTCGGGATGGACGACGGGTCGAGGGCGTTGCCCGAGGAGGTTCGCAGCGCCTCGCCCATTCGCGCCGGAGACCGCTTCCAGGCGGGCCACACCGACGAGGACCGGGCCCGGTTCGCACGCATGCTCACGAACAACTGGACCGTCCACGAGGCGACGGTCCCGCCCTCCCGGGGCTTCGGGGCTTCCGTGGGCAACACCTTCCAGCTCGGCGACGTGCCGGTGGGCTTCGTCCTGTCCCTGTTTTACGACGACGACTACCAGCTCACCCACCGGTTGTCCCGCCGGTACGGGACCAGTGACGCGGCGGAGGGGGGAATCCAGGAGATGACCTCCTTCGACATCCAGAGCTTCGAGCGGGTGGTTTCCTCCGGCGGGATCCTCGTGGCGGGGAGCGAGTACGCCAAGGGGCACCGGATCAAGAGCACCACCCTTCTGCTACGCATCACCGACATGAGCACGGACGTCGTCACCGGGGTGGACGCGGAGGACTACGACATCCGGTGGTCGCGCCTGCGCTTCGTGGAGCGTCAGTTGCTCACGCAGCAGGTCGTCGGGGAGCAGGCGTTGGCGGACGGCCTCCGGCTCGACTGGCGCTACGCGTACTCGGAGGCGCTGCGGGACGAGCCGGACCGCCGAGAGTACTATTACCGGAACGAGGCCCTCGCCGGACAGCCCGCGGACTTCCAGCTCTCCGGTCGTCCCGACGGCAACGTCCGGTCCTGGAGCCAGCTCGAGGATCGGATTCACGACGTGGGAGCGGACGTCACGTACACGTTTTCGCCCTTCTCCGATCAGGAGGCGATGGTCAAGGCCGGAGCGACGCGAATGGCACGTAAGCGCAACGTGGACACGATCCGGCTGACGTTCAACGGCAGCCTGCCTGCCGACGTGCGGCGTGGGAGCCCCGACGAGGTCTTCTCCGCAGCGAACATCGGAGGAGAGAATGGTTGGTTGCTCAACGACGTGACCCAGGGCACGGACGCGTACGAGGCGGAGCAATCGATCCATGCCGCGTTCTTGATGACGGAGCTCCCGATCATGAAGAGCTTGTCGTGGATGGGTGGCATTCGTTTGGAGAGCTCCGACCAGACGGTGAGCACGTTCGACCCGTTCAGCAACCTGACCCCGATGGAGGCGAACGTAAGTGCCTTCGACTGGCTCCCCGCGACCACGCTCACGTGGCGTTTTTGGGAAGACATGAGTGTACGGGGCGGGTTCGGGCGCACGGTGTCCCGACCCGACTTTCGAGAGCTGTCGCAGGCGTCGTTCCTCGACGTGACCACGGGAACGCGCTACTTCGGAAACCCGGATCTCGAGCGGGCTGTGATTGACAATTACGATGGGCGCTGGGAGTGGTACTTCTCGTCGGACGAGCTGCTGTCTGTGGGAGCGTTCTACAAGCGATTTCGCAGCCCGATCGAGCAAGTGGTGGCGGGGGGAACGGACATCAGCTTGACGTGGAACAACGCGGAGGCAGCGACGAATGCTGGGCTCGAGGTCGAGGCCCGGTCGCGTCTCGGCTTCGCTACCACCTCGCTAGAGGACTTCTACGGCTCTGTGAACGTGGCTGTCATCCGGTCGAACGTGGAGCTTGGCGACCAGGCCGCGGCGAGCACCTCGAAGACCCGTCCGCTGCAGGGACAATCCCCTTACGTGATCAACCTGCAACTGGGCTACGACGACGCGGAGGAGGAGGGGAACGGAATCCAGACGGCAC
Source organism: uncultured Polyangiaceae bacterium (assembly GCA_964488865.1). Taxonomy (GTDB): domain Bacteria; phylum Myxococcota_A; class Polyangia; order Polyangiales; family Polyangiaceae; genus MWCO01. The sequence continues at coordinate 113,724 of CAZAWR010000018.1, forward strand.
TGCTCTACAACCGTTTCGGGCCCAGGATCAGCGAGGTGGGCCGCTTTGGCCTACCGGACGTGTACGAGACGCCGTACCACCGATTGGACGCCGTGTACTCCCAGAAGATCGGCTGGGGGTTCCGGGTGAAGGCGAAGGCCTCGAACTTGCTGAACCCCGCGATCACGTTCGAGCAGGCGGACCGCATCGTGCAGCAGTACCGCCTGGGACGAGACGTCTCCGTGGAGCTGAGTTGGGCGAACTGAACCGAGTCCGTCCGCGCGCATTGAAGCGTCAGGACGCGGTCACGTCGGGCGGGATGGACGAGCGATCCGCGACCGGCAGCTCCAGCCAGAACACGGATCCTCGCGGGTGGTTGGGCACGAACCCGACCTTGCCTCGCATCGACTCCATCAGGTGGCGCACGATCGACAGCCCGAGCCCTGTACCGCCAAGCTGTCGCGAGCGCCCCTTGTCGACCCGGTAGAACCGCTCGAAGATGCGCTCTCGGTGTCGCTCGGGCACCCCGGGACCGTCGTCCCGGATTTCGATGCGCACACGGGCGGCGGCACGCCGGGCCCACACCAGCACGTGACCACCTTCCGACGAGTACTTCACCGCGTTGTCCAGCAGGTTGAGCATGACATGGTCCAGCGCCGCCTCGTCCGCTTGGACGGCCAAGTCCTCCTGCACGTCGAGGATGATCCTCAACTCTCGCTTGCTGGCCGCACCTTCCACGATCTCCACTGCCCGGTGCGCCGCCGCGCCCACCGCGACAGGCTGAATGTCGATCGTCTGCTCCCCCGCCTCGATCCTCGACAGGTCCAGCAGGTCCGCGATGATCCGCGAGAGACGCTCCGCGTTGCGAAGCATCGCCTGCGCGAAACGCATCGCGTGCTCCTTGTCCTCCAGCGCCCCCTCCACCAGCGCTTCCGCCGTCGCACGGATCGTACTCACAGGCGTCCTCAGCTCGTGCGACACGTTCGCCACGAAGTCCCGTCGCACCTTCTCCAGCCGGCGCAAGTCCGTGACGTCTCGCATCACCAGCACCACCCCGCCGTCGGCTCCGGTCAACCGCGTGGCCCTCGCCAGAAGGTGCTTGCCTCCCGGCGTCTCGATCCCCACCTCCTGCTCACTCTTGCCTTCACGCCTCGCCCGTTGCGCCAGGTCGTGGAGCGCGGGCTGCTCAATCGCCTCCCGCAACGTGCTTCCCAACGGAGCCTCCGACCAGCCGAGCAGCCCCAGCGCCGCGCGATTGCACAGCGTCACCCGCCCCTCGCCGTCGAGCGCAACCAGCGCTTCCCCCATCCCCTCCAGCACCGCGCCGAACCGATCCCTCTCTTGCGCGAGCGTGCTCACCGTCTCCCCAAACGTTTGCGCCATCTCGTTGATCGATCCCGCCAACCCTCCGATCTCGTCGCCCGTGGGCGATGCCGCCAAGTGCGTCGGCTCGACCCGGACCAGTGCCCGCGCCCCGGAGAACAGATCCCGGATCGTTCGTGTCGCGTAGTGAGCCGACACGAAGCTCATGAACACCGAAAACACCATCGCCAGCACGGCCGCAAACGCCATGACCATCCGGAGCTGACCCACGGCCACGTCGACGTCCTGCAGGGGCAGCGACACACGCAACACCCCGCTGCTGCCCGCGTGCCGAAACGGCACGGCCGCGTACACCATCTCCTGCTTGACGGTCGAGGAGAACCGGCGAGCCACCCCGACCCCGCCATCGTAGGCTCGGACGATCTCCTCACGGTCCGTGTGGCTCTCCAGCGCCTCCACATCGGCCGCCATCACCTGCGAGTCCCCGAGCACCTTGCCATGAGCATCGACGATGGTGACGCGCGCCCTGGCAGAGGCGCCGAGGCGCGTTGCGAGCTGCTGCACCTCGGCGGGCGGTGCGTCGGCAGGCAACAGCTCCATCGCGTCTTTGCTCGTGCGTGCCAGACTGACCAGCTCGGACTCGATCCGGTGCTCCAGCTGTGCGCGCAAGGACCGTTCGAGATAGGCTCCCCCCGCAGCCAAGCCCGCCGTGATGATGAACGCGGAGATGAAGAACAAACGCGCGCGCAGCCCGACCTTGAACCGGCTTCGGTCCGGGACTCTCACAACCTCCGTCCCCACTTCCTCCTCGGTCACGTTGCCCCCTCGTCAGGGCGCGAGCGGAACCGATACCCCACCCCTCGCAGCGTCTCCACGTAGACCCCCGCCGCCCCCAGCTTCTCACGCAATCGCTTCACATGCGTGTCCACCGTCCTCGTGGTGATGTCCGCCTCGATCCCCCATACCGTCTGCAACAACATCTCCCGTGTTTGGGCTCGGCCCCGACGCGTCAGCAACGTCGTCAGCAAGCGAAACTCCAAAGCCGTCAAGGTCACTGCGCGGTCGTCCACCCAGACCCTGTGACCGCTGTCATCCACGCGGAGCCTGCCGAACACCTGCTCCCCGTCGGTCTCCTCGTCTTCCGGCCGTCCCCGCCGCAGCAGGGCTTTGACCCGAAGCAGCAGCTCGCGAACGCTGAAGGGCTTCACCACGTAGTCGTCGGCTCCGACCTCGAACCCGACCACCCGGTCGATCTCCTCGCTCTTCGCCGTGAGCATCAACACGAACATCTTCGCCGTTCGCGGGTCGCGTCGAATCTGCCGGCACACTTCCGTTCCCGGCATGTCCGGCAGCATGAGGTCCAGCAGCACCAGGTCCGGCGTGGGCTCCAGAAAGGCCATCTCCAACGCAGCCGCTCCCGTCAATGCGGCCCGCGTCTGGTATCCCTCCCGGGTCAGGCTGTACGAAAGACTGTCCAGAAGGTCTTGCTCGTCTTCGACGATGAGGATGAGTCCCGCCATGAGCAAGGCCTCTACCACGGGTTGATGACGCGAAGAAGGCGCCGGCTTGACTCCCCTGTGACAGAACTGCCTCCGGATCAGCGCCCCTTCCAGAGGAGCGTGAGACCACTCGCCATCGCGGCCGACAACGCAGCCACGACAGCGCCCACGACCACGGTCCCCGCCGCCGCGTACGAGACGAACCCCGCCACGCCGACCTCGCGCGCCGCATCCATGTCGAAGGGCGCGGGCTGGCCCGAGATCAGATAGGCCCCCACCTGCACTTCCGCGAATACGAGCCACGGCGCCACGAGGGGATTGGAGACGTTGGCGAAGAGATAGGCGACCGGCGCGTCGAGACGCAGGGGAAGGCACAGGCCGACGCACAGGGGCAGGTGCAACCCGAACACCGGCACGCAACCGATGAACGCGCCGAGGGCGGCGGATGCAGCAGCTCGTCGCGGTGTGAGCGCGCCCCCGCGCAGTCGCACCCAGCCCTTCTTGGTCAAGTCCGACGCGCGCTTGCGGAGAGGAACTCGTTCGGGGAGGGTCACGGGTTCGGCGGCTGGGACGGCCGAGGAATGTTCTCCGCCATGCGCAGGTACATCGCGGCGCTCTTGTTGCCCGGGTCGTGCTCGAGCACGGCGCGCCACTCGACCTTGGCCTCCTCCACGTCATTGAGCGCGAGCAGGGTCACACCGAGCATCAGCCGGGCCAGCGGATACCGCGGGTTCGCGTTGCGAGCCGCCTCGTAGTGCAGACGCGCCTTGTGCAAGTCCCCCGAATCCCGGTGCAGCGTCCCAAGCCTCGTCTGCAAGTCCGCGAACGACGGACACATCGACACCGCACGCTCCAGCTCCCGGATCGCGTCGCCTCGCAACCCCGCATCCTCGTACGCCTGCGCCAGCTCCGCATGCATGTTCGCGATCTTGCCCCGCACGAACGGGTCCAGGTTGTCCGTGCTGCGCTCCCGCGCGGTCCGGATCCGCTTGTACACCGCACGCCCCGCTTCGTACTTCGACTGATCGTTGTACGTCACCGCAAGGTTCAGCAGCGCCTCCGTGTAGTTCGGGTTCAGCTCCGTCGCCCGCTCCAGGTGCTTCTCCGCCCGGGCAAAATCACTCCGCTCGTGCGCGATCACCCCCAGCATGTTGTGAACGTCGGCGAACCCTTCCTGCTGATCCAGCACCTCGCGCAGGATCGGCTCCGCCTTGTCGAACTCCCGCTTCTGGTAGTGCTCCCGACCCAAGGCCAGCTGCTGCTTCAGGCGTTCATCCATGTCCCCATGATTCGCCCATTCCGCGCCCGGTGTCACCCCCTCCCGGCGTTCCCCTGCCCAAGTCGAACCCCGCGGCCCTATTTCAGCCACAAGGGAATCCGTCCCCCCACCGATTGCGCACCCCTGATTCGGAGCGAAGCGACGGGCTGAGTGCGCAACCTATGGATCTTGCTCCAGGTCAGGTGCGCGGTGCGTGAGACGGCTCCCTCCCCCGTCCTTGCCGTCCTTGCGGGGGAAGGTTGAGATGGGCGCACTCGCCGCCCAACCCGAACTGCTTCGTCGCGCACCCCTGTTGCCCACCTCCCCGTCGCCTGGTAACCCGTCAGGCGTGGCTGCCCCCTCCGACCCCTCCTCCCGTCCCTCCCTCCCATCCGGCGACGACCCGACCCCGCGCGAACGCGACCCGAACGATCACGGCGTGCAGGAAGTCGCTCTCGAGCAACTCAGCTCCGAACCGCCCCCCTACGCGCAAGCCGCCCCCGCCGACCCAGCCATCCTCGAGAACGACACGCAGGAGCAGGCTCCGGTCGTCGAGCCCACCCCGAAGCCTCGCGCCGTGATTCACATGGGACGAGTCGTGGACCCGGACGTGGCGGAGGAAGGGGACATCCCCCTCGAGCAACTCAGCTCCGAGCCTCCCCCGATCGTCCAGCGTCGCCCGCGGCGAACCATCCCCGAGGACCCGACCCTGCGCCCGCACACGGCGCAAGCCATGCCGTCGACGTCGGAGTTGCTGGACCCGGCCCAGGTGCCGCCTCCGATCCCGCGCCACGTGCCACGGACGGCAACCCCGACGGTACTGTCCCCGCGCATGACGGCGGTGTTCGGGGCGTTGTTCGGGCTGGCGGGGATCATCGCGGTCTTCGCGTTGCTCAACCGGGTGAGCCCGCAGTCGGCGAGTGCGAACCCGTCGGTGGTACCGGAGGTCACGGCTTCTGCGACGGCGCCGATGCCGGTGGCAATGCGCGCGCTTGCGGGCCTGCCGGACTTCGAGGACGACGGGCCTACGATGCCGGGTCCCTGGCGTGTGAGCGCGATGGCCGAAGACGCGAACGTGCGTGTGATCAAGGGGACGGTGGGCCTGGACCCGTTCGTCAACACGTTGCAGGCCAAAGGGGTCAGCAAGGGGGAGACGTACCGCGTGCTCGCGGCGTTCAAGAAGTTCGACGCCTTCAAGCGCCCACGCAAGAATGATCAGTTCACGGTGGCGGTGGACCGGTCCAAGGGCAAGGTGGTGGGGTTCGAGCTCGAGGTCAGTCCCCTGGAGGTGTACCAGGCCAAGCAGAACGACGAAGGGTTTCTGGTGGGGACGCGACTGGACATGAAGGTCGCGTCGCGGTCCCGTGCGACGGCGGTGCGCATCACGGCGGGGGACTTCGCGACAGACTTGAAGCAAGGGCGCCTGCGCGAGTCGGTCGCAGGGATCGTCGACAAGGCCTTCGATGGTCGCGCGAGTGTGGCGAGCATGCCGAAGGGTTCGACGCTGCGGGTGATCGTGCAGGAGAAGACGGCGCTCGGCCGGTTTGCGGAGTACGAGTACGTGGAGGCGCTGGAGTACGTGTCTTCGAAGCCGGACACCAAGCCGTTGCGGCTGTACCGGTTCAAGGATGGCGGGCGCTACGGCTACTTCAACCAAGAGGGCAAGGAGCCCTACCGTGGGGGATGGCGCATGCCTTGTCCCGGCGCTCCGATCACCTCTCACTTCAACCTGAAGCGCCTCCACCCCGTGCTCAAGACGGTCCGCCCTCACAACGGGACGGACTTCGGTGCGCCCACGGGGACGCCCATCCACGCGACGTCCTTCGGGACGATCGACTGGATCGGCCCGCGTGGCCCCGCGGGCAACCTCATCATCATCAAGCACCCCGGCAACATCGAGTCCTACTACATGCACATGCACCGCTTCGCCCCAGGCTTGAAGAAGGGCGACAAGGTCGAGACCTTCCAGGTCATCGGCACCGTGGGCAATACCGGCCGGTCCACCGGGCCGCACCTTCACTTCGGCGTCAAGAAGGACAACAAGTACATCGACCCTCTGTCCCTGAAGCTCGACGGAGACCGTCTGGTCAGCGCGTCCGTTCGCAGCGACTTCGAGAAGGTGAAGGCAGAGCTCGACAAGCAGCTCGACGCCATCGCTCTGCCCCCCGTCGTCGACGAGCCCGAGCCGCCGCCCAGCGAACCGACGAGCCCCGAGCAGCCCGCGGAGGAGCCGCCTCACGACCCGGCCACACCCCGCGAAACCTTCGAAGACGACGACGAGCTCGAGCCCGGGTCGGTCAAGGACGAGCCCTACGACGATCCCATGTGACTCGCCGTCGTCGTGCTATGACCTGACCCGCTCATGATCGAAGTCAAGCACCTCACCAAGACCTATGGCGGCGTCCAGGCCGTGCGGGACGTCTCCTTCGAGGTCGGGGCCAAGGAGGTGGTCGGATTTCTCGGCCCAAACGGGGCGGGCAAGTCCACCACACTCCGCATCATCGCCGGCTTCCTCGGCGCCACCCGAGGGCGCGTGGTGGTCGACGGCGTCGACACCGTGCAGGAACCCGTGCGCGCTCGCTCCCGGATCGGCTACATGCCCGAAAACGTCCCTCTCTACCCCGAGATGCGCGTCAACGAATACCTGCGGTTCCGCGCAGAGCTCAAAGGCGTCCCCCGCGCCCAGCGCAGGGAAGCCGTCGAGCGCGCCATGCGCGACGTCCACCTCTACGACCATGCACAGGTCATCATCGGCAATCTTTCGAAGGGGTATCGGCAGCGTGTGGGTCTGGCGGACGCGCTGGTGTCACGCCCGGCAGTGCTGGTCCTCGACGAACCCACGGCGGGCCTCGACCCGAACCAGATCCGGGACGTCCGGGACCTCATCCGATCGCTCGCCAAGCACCACGCCGTGCTGCTGTCCACGCACATCATGTCCGAGGTCGAGTCCACCTGCGATCGAGCCCTGGTCATCGACCACGGACGGCTGGTGGCCCAGGGAACCCTCGACGACCTCCGCAAGCTTCGCCGCTCTCGCGCCACACGGTTCGCCGTGCGAGGAGAGCCAGCGCGAGCCCTCGAGGTGCTCGAGAAGATCGAGGGAGTGCGCGACGTCCGCGAAGCAAGCAACAGGCAAGACGTCGTCTTGCTCGAGGTGCGCTGGACGCAAAAGGCCGACACCGCCGCAGGGACCGAACAAGCCGTGCAGGCCCTGGTCGACGCCGGGCTGAAGCTGCGAGAAGTGGCGCCCACGAAGGCCTCCCTCGAGGATGTCTTCGCGCTGCTCACCGAGGAAGAGCAACAGGAAGGGGACGAGTCCGACGCGTCCACGGGTTCGGACCGAGGGGAGGCTTCACCGTGAGCGGCTTCTGGCCCATCTTCAAGCGCGACCTGTTCGCCATCTTCGTGACACCCATGGCCTGGGCGCTCATCGTCATCTTCCTGCTGCTCGAAGGCCTCAACTTCTACTGGCTCACCGTGCACTTCGCCAACCAGGTCGACCTCGCCGTCGACCACGGCCCGCTCCAGTGGTTCTTCGGCGAAACCATCCTGTTCTACCTGCCCCTGCTCATGCTGCCCCCCGCCCTCACCATGCGATCCTTCGCCGAGGAGCGTCGCGCAGGCACCATCGAATCGCTGCTCACCGCTCCCGTCTCCACCCCAGGCGTGGTCCTGGCCAAGTGGTGCGCTGCCCTCGCCACCTACCTCATCGCTTGGGCCCCAACCTTGCTCTACATCGTGATCCTCCGTCGCGCCGGCGACGTGGACTGGCGCGTGGTCGGGTCCTCCTACCTCGGGGTCGTGCTCATCGGCGCCTCGTTCCTGTCGATCGGCGTGCTCATGAGCTCCATGAGCAAGAGCCAGTTCGTGGCCGTGCTCCTCTCCCTCGCCGTCACCGTGGGCCTCTTCATCCTCGGCATCGGCGAGTTCATCTTCGATCGCGGCCTCGCCCACGACATCTGCTCCCACATCTCGATCTGGTCCCAAATGGCTGACTTCTCCAAGGGCCAGATCGACTCGCGCCACCTCGTGTTCCACCTCTCCCTCACCATCCTTCCCCTCTTCATCTGCGTCCGCGTCGTGGACTCTTGGAGGTGGGGATGAGCGACCGCAAACAACCCGACAAGCAGGACCGCTCGGGGTCCGACGGCGTCGTGACCGCGTCCACCAAGGCAATCTCCGCCGCTGGCGTGCTCGCCGCGATGGCCGTCACCATCCTTGTCAATGTCCTGTCCGCCCGCCACTACGAGCGCTGGGACTTCACCACCTCCAAGCTCTACACCCTCAGCTCGGCCACCCTGACCACCCTCGAACGGCTCGAGCAAAGCGTCGAGGTCGAGGTCCTGCTCTCCCCCTCCGACCCCCTGCACCGCTCCGTGCAAAACCTGCTCGACGTCTACGGCTCGAAGACCACGCGCCTCGAAATCCGGTTCGTCGACCCCGACCGCTATCCGGCCGAATTCGTCGCCGTTCAGCAAAAGTACAACATCGTCGCGGGACGCTCCGAGGATGGCCGCGTCGTGACCGATGCCGCGATCGTCATGGCCTCCCGCGGGCGCCACTGGTTCATCACCGCCGAGGACCTCGTGGACTTCAGCGAGGTCGACGAGGGGCGCACCAAGTCCAAGCTCGAGCAATCCCTGACCGGCGGCATCCGCGCCGTGCTCGGCGGGGAACGCCGAAAACTCTGCTTCACGGCCGGCCACGGCGAGTTTTCCCTCGACGACAACAGCGGCCAGGGCCTCGGTGAGCTTCGGGAACGCCTACAGAAGAACAACTACGACGTCGAGACGGTCAACTCCACGCAAGGGGAGCCGGCCAAGGCGTTCGAAGGGTGCAACGCCGTGGTGGTCGCAGGTCCGGGAGCGCCGTTCTCGCGACCGGAAGCCGACGCCATGTCGGAGCGCATGCGGGCAGGGATGAGCGGGTTCTTCCTTCTCAATCCCATCCTCGACGCGGACAGCAAGGCCCAGCTCACCACCGGGCTCGAGCCCGTGACGCGCCTGTTCGGCATCGGCATCGCCAACGACTACGTCTTCGAAATGGACGACGACGCCCGCGTGCCCCGCGGCACAGGGGAAGTCTTCTTCCCCGACCTCGAGTCCCACGCCACCACCGAAGGGCTCGTCGGCGTATCCCTCGCCGTCGCAGGTCTCCGCATCGTCGCCATCCGGTCGCGCTCCTTCGACAACCTCGGCGGCGCCGTGCAACCCGTGACGATCCTCAAGACGAGCGACCGCGCGTTCGGCATGACGGACTTCCACGCGTGGGTGGAGAAGGGCGGCGAACCCGTCAAGGGGACGAACGATCGAAGCGGGCCGCTATCCATCGGACTCGCGGCCGAGATGCCCAAGCCCGATGGCTCGAACGAAGATCATGGCGCCCGCCTCGTCGTCCTGGGCACGGCCAACCTCGCGCTCGGCCAGAACTGGCGGGACATGGCCCTGCGGGGCAACGCCATCCTCATGGGCAACATCCTGTCCTGGGTCGCGTCGCGCCCGCCCATCGTCGACGTCCCAGCGAAGGTCACCCCCGCCGCAACCCTGCGAATCACCGAGGGATCTCTCAACGAGATCGTTCGCTACGTCCTGGTCTTCATGCCAGGAGCTGCCCTGCTGCTCGGCGTCGCCATGTACCTGCGACGACGCGCCCGCGAAGACCGGCCCGGACAAGCCCAACGGCCCAACGAAGCCGCGAAACCGGCCTCGAAGAACCGCAACGGCGACGGGGAGGGCGAAGCATGACGAACGACACCCCGGCCAGGCCTCTTGGCACCCGCCTTCGCAGCCACGTCACGTCCCTGGTCCTCGTGGCCGCGGCCCTCGGGCTCGGCGTCTACGTCTGGGTCGACCGAGAAAAGCCCACGACCGAGGAAACCGAGGCCCGCAAGGCCAACCTGCTGCCCGTGATTCGACGCGACGACATCCGCGAGATCGTGATCGAGCACGGGAACGAAAAGGCGACCATCCAGCGACGCGACACGGGGGACGCGGGCGACTTCATGTACCACCTGATCGAGGGGGGAGCGAAGCCCGAGGGGGCAGCGTTCGCGGACCAGATCGCGGTCGAGCGGCTGATCCAGGCGTTGGAGTTCGCCGCGCCGCTTCGCAAGCTCGAGGACGACTTCGATGCGAAGTCCGTGGGGCTCGACCCGCCTCGCGTGGGGCTGACGGTCCACATGGGATCGATCACCTACCGGATCGGGGTGGGGGACGAGGCGAAGACGCCAGCGGGCTCGCGCTACGCAACGCTCGAGGGCCACGGGGTGTTCGTGATCCCGGGGTCCTCGGCCGCGGACCTGATGCGCCCGATCGACGCGTACCGGACGCGCCGCATCTTGCCCTACCTTTCGTCGGAGCTAGCGGCCATCGAGCTGGAGAGCGGGCAGGGGTCGGTGCGCATCGACCGCGGCCCATGGGGCGGATTTCGGGTGGACAGCGCGGCCGGCAAACCTCGCGTCTCGCAGCCCGTGTTTGACAGGCTCCTGCGCGCCTTCGCGGACGCGAACGCCGAGCGTTTCCTGGAAGCTTCGGTCGCGGACCGCGCGGTCGACCAGGCAAAGCGCAAGGTTCGCATGATTCTCATCCCGAAGACGGGCCCCCGGGCGGAACTGGTCCTCGGCGGCGCCTGCCCCGCGACCGGCGATGCTGCAGATGCAGCCGAGGATGCCCCCGAGGATGCCCCCGCGAAGATGGTCGTCATCGTTCGAAAGGCCCCAACACCGCTTCACGCGTGCGTGCCTTCCTCGGTGCTCGAAGACCTCGAGGTGACCCCGGCGTCCCTGGTGGACCGTCGCGCGCTGCGCTCATCCGCAGACGAGGTGGAAGAGCTGCAGGTCGTACGGGGCGATGCCACGCTCGAGCTCGCGCGCAGGGCGTCGGGCTGGCACGCGCGCAAGCCGGAGGATCGCGACATTCCCGCGGAAGACGTGTCCGGCTACCTCGCCGCCCTCCTCGCGGTCGAGGGCGTCGTGCAAGCCGAGGTCGACGAGGCGAAGCTCGGACTCTCCCCACCGCGCGCCACGCTCACCCTCCGCCAGCCGTCCCTCGACACGGCGGAGGTGCCGCCGCAGGTGATCGAAATCGGAGGCGAAATCGCCACGGACGAAGGCCTCGCCCTCGCCGTGCGTCGCAAGGAAGACGGCGTGGTCTTGCTCGTCCCGGCCTCCGCGGCGCCCCTGTTCGAGCCATCGACCGCGCGCATTCGGTCGACGGAGTTGCTGAAGGTCAACGCCCAACGCATGCAGCGGGTGGAGGTGGAGCTCGCGGACGGGCAGCGGCAGATCCTGCAACGCAAGGGGCCGGGGT